>CALJKJ010000018.1 GCA_937973685.1 uncultured Flavobacteriales bacterium
TAAAGTGGCACGCGAGCTGGGTTCAGAACGTCGTGAGACAGTTCGGTCTCTATCTGTTGTGGGCGTTAGAAATTTGAGAGGACCTGCCTCTAGTACGAGAGGACCGGGGTGGACGAACCTCTGGTGTACCTGTTGTGGCGCCAGCTGCATCGCAGGGTAGCTATGTTCGGATGAGATAAGCGCTGAAAGCATCTAAGCACGAAACTCACCTCAAGATGAGATTTCTTTTAAGGGTCGTGGAAGACGACCACGTTGATAGGCTACAGGTGTAAAGACAGTAATGTCAAAGCCGAGTAGTACTAATTACCCGTAGACTTATAATACTCTAATTTTCTTGTTACTTCAATCGCCAATTCGTCAAGACTAAAATACTAGTAATGATGAATGCAGAATGCAGAGAATAGTTCTCTAGATTCAACATTCGATATTCATCATTCAAAAGTTTTAGGTGTCTATAGCAGTGAGGTCCACCTCTTCCCATTCCGAACAGAGAAGTTAAGCCCACTAGCGCTGATGGTACTGCCCTTTTGAGGGTGGAAGAGTAAGTCGATGCCACTTTTATAAATCCTGTCATTCTTTGAGTGACAGGATTTTTTTGTTTATACTGTTTTTTATATAAGTTATCACTTTAATGGTACTGTCCGTCAGCTGACGGATGGAAGAGTAAGTCGATGCCACTTTTATAAATCCTGTCATTCTTTGAGTGGCAGGATTTTTTTTGTTTCTACTGTTTTTTATATAGTTTATCACTTTACTGTTACTGTCCGTCAGCCGACGGATGGAAGAGTAAGTCGATGCAACTTTTATAAATCCTGTCATTCTTTGAGTGCAAGGATTTTTTTGTTTAATACAGATTGGTAATTTACTTACTGTGAATTAGTTTCCTTTTTATACTAGTTTAGGCCATCTCTGATTTTAAATAATCTTTGAGGTATACTATTAATTTCTTTATCATAATGATAAGCACAAAAAAATCCTGTAGTTAAAAACTACAGGATTCAATATCGTATGAAATTAAAGTTTAGATAATTTCGTTTGCATCAAAATGAAAAACACCTTCAATAGCAGCATTCTCATCAGAATCAGAACCATGTACAGCATTTCTACCTTTTGATTCAGCATAATACTTTCTAATAGTCCCTTCTGCTGCCTCTGCAGGATCAGTCGCACCAATTAATGCACGGAAATCTGCTACAGCATTATCCTTCTCTAATATTGCAGCTACAATCGGTCCTGATGTCATGTATTCAACTAATTCACCGTAGAAAGGTCTTTCAGCATGGACTTCATAAAACTTTTGTGCTTGTTCTGTACTTAGTTGTGTCAATTTCATTGCCTTGATTGAAAATCCTGCTTGGATGATCATATCAATAATTTTACCCATGTGACCATTTTCGATCGCATCTGGTTTTAACATTGTAAATGTTCTGTTTCCTGACATTATAATTATTGTTTAATTTATAGACTGCAAAAATACAACTATTTTTTTCTTTCACCTTTATAATTTATAAGCTATTTAAATTTAGACATGTCTAAAAATATATTTATATTTGTGTAAAAATTGCAGCATGCTTACACAAAGTGAAGAAAATTATCTCAAAGCAATTTATGCACTTAATTTTGAGTCAAGTTCTCTGGTTGCTACAAATGACTTAGCAAGCAAACTCAATACCAAAGCATCATCTGTTACTGATATGCTCAAAAAACTTGCTGATAAGAACTACTTAAGTTATCAAAAGTATCAAGGATGTTCGTTAACTCCTTTAGGTTTATCAACTGCCATTGCGATCGTTCGTAAACATAGACTTTGGGAAGTTTTTCTAGTTGAAAAGTTGAATTTTGGATGGGAAGATGTTCATGTTATAGCGGAACAATTAGAACATATTCAGTCGAATGCCTTGGTTGATAAATTGGCGGACTTCTTAGGGAATCCTCAATATGACCCACATGGTGACCCAATACCAAACAGTAATGGTGTTTTTCCAAAAGTTAATGAATTTGTGTTATTATCTGAAGCTGAAGTAAATAAGGAATATCAAATTATGGGAGTGAAAGATGGCGATCCAGTTTTCCTTAAATATTTGTCAACCATAAATTTCGCTCTAGGAACAACTTTCAAGATAACAACAATTTATGAATTTGATAACTCTATCATAGTTATGATCAAAAATTCTCAGATTCAACTTTCAGATCAAGTTGCAAGACGAATAACTGTTCAATTGGTATCATGAAATTTACTATAATAGCATTTCCACTTCTTTTTTTGATTGCTTGTAAATCAGATAATGTTTCGAATCAACGATTGATAGTTTGTTCGACTTCAATTATTGCAAGTTGTATTTCGGAAATTGTTGGAGATGATTTTACCGTTGAATCATTAATGGGACCTGGAGTTGATCCCCATTCGTATAACCCACGACCAAATGATATCAAGAAATTAAATAGTGCTGCAGTTATTATTTATAACGGTTTCCATTTGGAAGGAAAAATGCAAACTATTTTTAAACGATTAAAATTACAAACCAAGGTTTTTGCGCTTTCTGATTACTATCCAATGAAATCTCAAATTAAATTAAATCAACAAGGTGCAACTGACCCACATATATGGTTTGGATCTTTCGAATGGTTAAAAAGTTTGAAAACGGTTACGATTCATCTTGGTTCGATTTATCCAGCTTACAAGTTACCATTTAGACAACGATTCAGTTTGTTTTCAGCAAAAATTACTCGATTTTCAAATCAAACTATTTTATTATTTAAACAAATACCACAATCACAAAGGGTTCTGATAACATCTCACGATGCTTTCCATTATTTCGGTAACACTTTTGGTTTGAAAGTCATGGCCTTACAAGGCGTATCTACAGTGCAAGAACCTAGTCTGAAACATGTTTATGCATTAGTAGATTTTATAGTAGAGCATAATGTGAAAGCAATATATATCGAACATTCAGTAAGTCCAAAGACGGTGCAGTTAATTCTTGAATCGGCTCATAAAAGACATGCTACGGTAAAGCTTGGAGGAACGTTGTATTCCGATGCTTTGGGTCCGAAAAATCACTTAAGTGGGACTTATTTGGGAATGTTAAAACATAATTGTTGGACGATTTATAAAAGTTTAAAATAACATGAATTGTATTGAAATAACTAATCTGTCAGTTAATTATGACAATCAGTTGGCTTTGAAAAACGTCAATTTAACGATTGATTCGGGACAAATGATTGCTATCATCGGACAAAATGGATCGGGTAAGTCAACGTTGATTAAAGCAATTTTAGGATTAATTCCTGCTCAGTTTGAGAAAGTGCTTTTTTTTGGTCAACAATTAGCTCAAGTTCGTTCACAAGTAACATATATACCACAACGCGAATCGATTGATTGGGATTTTCCAATTTCTGTCTATGAAGTAGTTGAGATGGGTCGATTAAATCCAAACAAATGGTGGAAGAAGACTGGTCAAATGGATAAACAACTTATTCACGAAGCACTTGAAAAGGTTGGGATGTTATCTGAAGCATCGAAACAAATAGGCGAATTGTCTGGAGGGCAGCAGCAGCGTGTTTTTTTAGCGCGTGCATTGGTTCAAAACACTTCTTTATTAATTATGGACGAACCCTTTTCTGGAGTCGATATCCGTTCTCAGAAAGTGATTTTTGACGTCTTAACTGAATTGAAAAATGCGGGTAAAACAATACTCATAGTTCATCATGATTTGTCTACTGTTGCGGCTCATTTTGATCACGTTATTGTTTTGAAAAACGAATTATTGGCTTTTGGTGAAACAGAAAAAGTATTTCAATCAACAATTATAGAAAAAGCGTTTGGTATTCCTTTAAATCTTTCAAAAAATGATTGACGATTTATCGATACTTTATTTATTCATAGGAATATCTTTTATCAGTGTAACTTCAGGGGTTATTGGCGTGTTCAATTTCCTGCAAAAAAAAGCACTCGTTGGTGACGCAGTCGCACATGCAGTACTCCCCGGAATAATTATTGCTTACCTTCTATCAGGTGTTCGTGTTTCATGGATATTATTGCTTGGAGCAGTTATTGCTGGTTTTTTGACGTTAAGTGTTATCACGTTGTTATTAAAGCACTCAAAACTGAAACAAGATTCTGTCATCGCACTTGTGATGATTTCTTTCTTTGCTTTTGGATTAAGTTTACTTTCGTATGTTCAATTACAACCTACATTAAGTCAAGCAGGATTGTCCGATTTTTTATTTGGAAAGGTCACCTCACTGACAGAAAATGATCTTGATTTGTTCATTTTCATTTGTAGTTTATTACTAATAGTTATTCGTCTCTTTTTCAAACGAATAATAGCTATTGTCTTTGATAGTACATTCATGCGTTTCAAAGGTTATTCTATGGTGAAATGGACATTTTTCTTGAATCTAATTACGATTATTATTGTTGCTATTGGTATTCAGGCAGTAGGCGTAGTTTTAATGTCAGCGTTATTAATACTACCTGTTACAACAGCGAAACAATTAACCAATAAACGGTTTAACTTAATGGTATGGACTATCTTTTTTTCCATTTCTTCGGCAATTATCGGGACATTTATTTCTTTGAACTCAAGTCAATTACCAACAGGGCCGTTAATTAGCATGGTGTTGTGTTGTGGTTTGTTCATAACTGTAAGTTTAAAATGGTTTATCTCTAAAACACAAGCTAATGGATGAGTTATTACTAATCATAACGGCATCATTGGTCGCTATTCCTGCAGCTATAATTGGGGTTTTTTTGCAGTTGAAAAAATCAGTGATGATAGGTGATGCAATTTCCCATGCTGTTTTACCAGGGATAGTGATTGCTTATTTGGTCGCTGGAACAATGGATAGTAATGTTGTTGTATTTGGAGCAGCGATAGCGGGATTTTCAACAACCTTATTGATTGATTTTTTCCATACTCGATTAGCAATTCAAAAAGATGCTGCGATTGGAACTGCTTCCACTTTTTTATTTTCACTTGGTGTTTTGTTATTAGCACTGTTCTTTGGACAGAATACTGAATTGGATCAAGAATGTGTGCTATATGGTGCGATCGAAACATCTGTGATTGAACAATACGTTACAGGTGAATATATCATTGGGACGCGTGCAATTTTTCAATTGTTACCCTTGAATATTGTTGTAATTATCTTAGTCTTTAAAGGTCTTAATGTCTGGAAAAGTTGGTTGTTTAGTGATTCTTTTACTACAATGTTAGGATTTAATGTTTCAACATGGCGTATATTATTGTTGCTTTTACTAAGTCTACATGCTGTTCTTAGTTTCGAAAGTGTAGGAGCCGTCATGTTAATTGGTTTGTTAGTCTTACCAGGAGCAACTGCATTACTAATTGCTAAAAGTTTAAAATCAACATTAATTCTTGCTGTTTCTGTAGCACTAATAGCATGTGTTTCAGGTGTGTTAATTGGATTTCAATTAAATATTTCAATAGCACCTGTCATAATTTTGTCCAATAGTTTTTTGTTTTTAATCACAATCATTTATTCAAAAAAACACAAGCGTCATTTAAATTTTACAAAAAATTAACGCACAGTAAGAATGTGATTTGGAATAATGACGTATATTTGCACAGAAGTTTTCATCGTAATAGAAACTTCAGGGTTTATAGTTTTAGCATGGTTTAGCAAAAAGAGGAGTGAATTTTAAAGAATTTTCTCCTCTTTTTGTTTTTAAACAAATTTGATTTCGTTTTTTTTCTACTTTTAGATTATACTTTAAATCACATGGTCACAAAAACGATTACACTTTTTTTCCTTTTATTAGCTTTTTTAGCCAAATCTCAAACGCAAGGAGTAGCCTTTACATCTGTAGGGAAAGGTGCAATTACACCTTTTGTTACAGATTATCATTGTTTGGGTATAAATGCTTCAGCATTAGGTTGGGGGACAGGTTATGTAGGAAAGAAAATTACAACTGGTTCAAGTGAATTTGCATTTGCAATATACAGTGATTCTCTCAATTCAGATCGGTTGAAAAATTTATCAACTTCAATCTGGAATAAGATTACTAAAAAAGAAAACGCAACTACCGGATTGTCAAATGCAGAAGCAATGGCAATGTATTCAGAAGCCGGTGTCGGAATTTCTGCTGATTATAATTGGGGAGGTTTTGCATTTCAAGGTAAACGATTGGGAGGTATTGCATTTAATGTGCGTGAAAATTACCAATGGTATTCGAAATTAAGTAAAAATGCATCAGATGTTATTTTCCGAGGGAATTTGGCATCAATTTTCGATTCGTTAACCATTGCGATAAATGGGGATACTTCTCGGATTGCTAATACAGGTTCGATAAGTCAAGATACGTTGCAACATGTAATTTCGGGTTTTTCCTCTATTCCGTTGCATTTAAGTCAAGTATTAAATGGCACACAGATAAAAATGGTATGGAATCGTTCATATAACTTAGGTTATGGACGAAAAATTATTGGAAACGACTCGACTTTCGCTATTTATGGAGGTGTTGCTGGTCGCATTATAGTTTCCAAAGCACTCTTTGATTTACAATCAGATGTTGATGGTTTGGTTATACATTCTTCGCTTTCAAATTCCTTCGGAATAGACTACTCTGGCGTCTCGGGGTCCAATTTACTTCCTAATTCTGGTGGTTCAGCGCTTTCCGTTGGAAATGGATACGGCATCGACTTTGCAGTTAGTGTAGCATTATCCACTAAATTTCGATTTTCGCTTGCAGTAAACAATATAGGTTCTGTTACTTACAAAAGAAACGTTTTTACAGTACAAGACACAACGTTTAACATACTTTCTTTGCAAGGTCTCGGAAATGCAAATATTACCAATTCTATTTCACAATTATTGACGCAAGGAGGTATTGTGAAAATGGTTGGACAAGAAAAATATGTTTTGCAAAATGCTTCTGATATTCGTTTAGGTGGTTCGTTCGCGCCATTCAAGTTCTTGAAAATGGGCTTCGATTTTGTTGCCCCGTTTAATAAAGAAAACCCTGGAAGTATTCAAAATGCGATCTTTTCTTTTGGAGGAGAATTACGTATCTTAAAGTTTTTGGTTTTAAATGCAGGATACTTTGGTGGTGGAATTTATCAAAACAACATGCCACTTGGGGTAACATTCGTTCTACGAAATGGAGGTTACGAATTTGGAATAGCTTCAAGAGATGCCTTAAGTTTTTTCAACAAAAACGGGCATAGTTTGTCTGCTGCTATTGGTTTTGCTCGTTTTCGATTTTAACAAGATCATTATAAATCAGCTGACGTAATTCGTTTAATAGCAATGCTGTTGCGCCCCAAATTTTAATGCTGTCTTGATTGAAATGAGGCACGTTTTTTATTATGTGTTGCTCAGAAATAATCACATCTTCTTTTGATTGTGCTGAAGGATGAAATAAAGCATGTAGATCTATCACTTTGATAGCTGCAACTTCTCGCTCATTACGTGCAAATTGAAACGTATTGTCTTTCGCGTAAAAGACATAAGGTTGAATCAAAAATTCACTAACGGGAATATAAAGCGAAGTTAAACTACCTAAATACTCAAAATTTGTACAATCGATGCCAATCTCTTCGATACATTCACGAATTGCTGTTTGCAGTAAATCAACATCTTTTTCGTCGTGTTTGCCTCCAGGAAAGCTAATTTGACCACTATGATTTCCATCGTATACTTGACGTTGTGTGACAATTGTCGCTAGTTTACCTTCCGGATTACTATGTAAAATGATAGCTACAGCTGCATTTCGATAAGGCGCTCCACTTGCGATTGCTGCTTTGCTACTCCCGCGTGTAGGAAGAAACTCCTGATGAGCAGTTTCGCCAGGAAGTTCTTGTTGAAATAATTCGCGTAATAATTCGAGCGTCATGAAAGAAAAAAATGAGGCAAAAAAAAGCCGCTTTTGCAAGCGACTTTTTCAGTTGAATTAGATATCTATTTTTGCGTATTTTGCATTTTGTTCGATAAATTCTCTTCGTGGTGGAACTTCATCGCCCATCAGCATAGAGAAAATCTGATCACATTCTGCAGCATTATCGATTGTTACCTGACGTAATGTGCGTTTTTCAGGATTCATTGTTGTTTCCCAAAGTTGTTCCGCATTCATCTCACCAAGTCCTTTGTATCGTTGAACATTTACGGATGATTCTGCACCACCACCTTTTAATTCAGCAATTAAACGGTCTCGCATATCTTCGTTCCAAGCATACTCTGATTTCGTTCCTTTTTTCACTTGATAAAGTGGAGGAGTAGCGATATAGATGTATCCTTTTTCGATCATTTCTTTCATGTAACGGAAGAAGAATGTTAAAATTAACGTCTCAATGTGAGAACCATCGACATCGGCATCACACATGATAATTACTTTGTGGTAACGTAATTTTTCAAGGTTCAATGCTTTTGAATCTTCTTCTGTTCCTATACGAACACCAAGAGCAGTGTAGATGTTTTTAATCTCTTCGTTTTCGAAAATCTTGTGTTGCATTGCTTTCTCAACATTCAAGATTTTACCACGTAATGGCATAATCGCTTGAAAGTGACGATCACGTCCTTGTTTCGCTGTTCCACCCGCCGAATCTCCCTCGACAAAGTAAATCTCACACAAAGACGGGTCTTTTTCAGAACAGTCAGCCAATTTTCCTGGTAAACCAGAACCTGACATAACGTTCTTACGTTGCACCATCTCACGTGCTTTGCGCGCTGCATGACGTGCACGAGCAGCCAAGATGACTTTTTCTACGATTATTTTAGCTTCCGCTGGATGCTCCTCTAAATAAATAGCTAACATTTCAGACACAGCTTGCGACACAGGAGCCGTAACTTCTCTGTTTCCTAATTTTGTTTTTGTTTGACCTTCAAATTGTGGCTCTTGAACTTTCACAGAAACAACAGCTGTTAATCCCTCACGGAAGTCATCACCATCAATTTCAATTTTCTCTTTTGCCAAAATACCACTTTCAGTTGCATATTTCTTCAAGGTATTTGTCAATCCTCTTCTAAACCCAGATAAGTGTGTTCCACCTTCATGTGTGTTGATATTATTGACATATGCTTGAATGTTTTCTGTATAAGAAGTGTTGTACGTCAAGGCAACTTCCACTGGAATACCCTCACGCTCTCCTTCGAAATGAATAGTATCCGGAATCAATGGCTCACGGTTACGATCCAAGTACTGCGCAAATTCCTTCAATCCACCTTCTGAATAAAACAACGTTGATTTTGCTTTACCATTATCGTCAATATCTCTTAAATCGGTTAACGTAATTTTGATTCCTTTGTTCAAGAAAGCTAATTCACGCATGCGCGCTGCTAAAGTATCGAAGTTGTATTCAGTTGATTCAAAGATTGTTCCGTCAGGTTGGAAAGTAACAATAGTACCTGTAACATCGGTTGTTCCAATTTCTCTTACAGGATATAATGGTTTTCCGATTGAATATTCTTGTTGGAAAATTTTACCGTCTCTGTGAACTTCTGCATTTAAATGAATGGAAAGTGCATTCACACAAGACACCCCTACACCGTGTAAACCACCAGATACTTTGTACGTGTCTTTGTCAAATTTACCACCGGCATGTAAAACGGTCATTACGACCTCCAATGCTGATTTCTTCTCTTTTGTGTGCATCGCAGTTGGAATACCACGACCGTTATCTTTTACAGTTATTGTATTTCCTTCATTGATTGTAACATCTATCGTGTCACAATGTCCTGCTAATGCTTCATCGATGGAATTATCAACTACCTCGTAAACCAAGTGGTGTAAACCTTTTACGCCAACATCGCCAATGTACATCGCGGGGCGTTTACGAACTGCCTCTAATCCCTCAAGGACTTGAATATTGTCTGCTGAATAATCGCCTTTGTTTATTTCTTCGCTCATAATCTATTTGCTTAATTGCATTTTTTCAATGCAACACAAATATAGCGAAAACAAGCTTTTTTGAATGATAAAAAAACGGGGTAACTCCTTGTTTTATCAACAAAAGATTAACATTTTATCACTTACCAACAATCCATTTGATGATTTCTGGATCATTGGGCAAAGTACGTGGACTAATTACTTTTTCTAATTGCCCATTTTCGTTGATTAAGTACTTTTGAAAGTTCCATTGTACTTGATTGTCTTCCAGACCATTTAGCTCTTTTTGAGTTAGGAATTTGTACAAAGGATGCATGTTTTTGCCTTTCACGCTGATTTTCTCCATCATAGGAAAAGTGACTCCGTAGTTTTTTTGACAAAAAACCTCAATTTCTTTGTTTGTTCCAGGTTCTTGTCCCATGAAATCGTTTGCTGGAAAACCGATGATGACAAAATTAGCAGCAACATATTTTTTATAAACGGCTTCTAATTGCTCGTATTGAGGCGTCAAGCCACATTTCGATGCGGTATTGACAATCATTACTTTTTTACCTTTCAGACTAGCTAAGTCAAAGGTGTTTCCCTCGATGTCTTTCACTTTGAATTGGTGAATGCTTGAACTAGAACTTTGTGTAAATGCGAAACTCATAAGTGCGAATAATACGATAGTTAATCTGATCATTTTTGTTGTTTTAATACAATATAAACGCACAAAAACGTTTTATGTTCATTTTTAACCCTGTTTTTGGAACTTTTTTTACGATTTTACGAATACAAACTTATGAGGTTCTATTTTGCTGCTTGTTGTCTTTTGTTTTCTCAAGTTTTGCTGTCGCAAACAGCAGGAAACTGGAAAGGTCTACTTTATTTTGAAGGTCAAAATATCACAGCTTCTGCTTTGATTTATTTTGATATTCCATCGGAATTTCAAGTTCAAGAAGGGCGAACACGTGAAGAATTACCTGGGTCACCTGCTTTTGTAGTGAAAAAAACATCGTGCATTCAAAAAAACGGAACTACTGTTGTGACACAACTAATAATGGAGAAAAAAAAGGATGTTGCTGGCAACCGATGGTGCAATGCGATATTTATATTATCATACAGTGATTCATCAGGTTATTTGACCGGGTCCTTTTTAAGTAGCGAATGCAATGGTAAAAAAGGTAAAGTTATCTGTATTCGTTCTGGAGATAAAATGGACAAATTACCAACGGTCCCCGAGACTCAATTGTGGCGCACTCAGTTGATAGATGATATAAAAAACAATAGAAAAGCACCAGAAATTCGTGCTAAAGAACGTGCTAATTTTGTGTTTCAACCCATTTTTTTTGATGTCGATAAAGCGGAAATAAGAACCGAATTCACCCCGTTTCTTGATAAAATGTTGGCTGTTGTTTTGGGGCATTCTGATTTGAGAATCATGGTAATAGGTCACACAGATGCAGATGGCTCAAATGCTTATAACTTTGCACTTTCCGAACGAAGAGCAGCAGCAATTACAGCATATTTTGTTGCGAAAGGGTTAGCGCCAGATAGAATAAAAATTCAGTTCAAAGGTGAATCGGAACCAATTGGCAACAACAAAACGAATGAAGGAAAACAACTCAATAGGAGAGTGGACTTTTTGTTTATTTAAACAGCTAATCGTTCCTTTCAAACACAAACGAGAGCTAATAACTATTCTAAAAAAGAGACATAAAAAAAGGCCACACATATTGTGTAGCCTTTTTTTGTTTGAGTTTGTTGAAACTTATTTGATGAAGCTCAAAGAAGCATCTTCAGCATATTTTAAGAATTCACGGTCTTTTCCAGCTTTCGCTTTCATTGCTCCGTCTTTTCCAATTGCACTTTTCAAGTTGCTAACTACAGATGCTAAGTTAGATAAACGAGCAGCTGCAATTGCTTTCAAGTAAAAACCTTGAGCACTTTCTTTGTCAGATGATGCGTCAATAGTTTTCGTTGCTTCTGAAGCATTACCATTTAACAATTGAGCCAATGCTTTGTTAAACGTGTTTTCTGTTCCGAAAGCAGCTACAGCATCTTTGTATTTACCGTTTTTGATTGCAATGATTCCTTTGTTGTAAGAAACAGCATCACCAGCACCAGATGCTTGTGCAAATAACTTACCTGCTTTAACACGGTCACCAGTAATACCAGCAACAGCACCTAAATTATTTTTAGCAATCGCATTATCTTTCAAGCTGTTAGCTTTTTCGAATTGTGTTTTTGCTTCTGCAATTTTCCCTAATTGGAATAGAGCTGCACCAACATTGTTTGCTGCTCTGTAATCTGAACCATCTTTTTTCTCTGCTTCACGGTAAACACGTAATTTTTCGTTTACGTCATCTGTTAATGATGCAGTGAATAACAATTCTTCGATAGTTAATTTTTGTGGATCTGAAACTGAAATCGCTTTCAACTCTTCGTCTGTGTAACCAGTTAAATCATAAACAACAACTGCTTCAGCACGACGTAATAATGGGAAAATTGACTCATCCAATTCAGTGAATGATTTTCCAAGGTTACGCATTTCTGTTTCGCGTTGTGTTGGGTCAGCGTACATTTGTAAAACACGTAAAATCAAATCTTTATCTTCTTGTTTGATTTTCATGTTTTTAGCTAATTCAACTTTGAATCCATCAAAATCCTCACCTTTTCCAGCTAAATTGTAAACTTCTGTTTGTGCTTTAGCATTTTTTGCTGCTTTAGCAGTTCCAAGAATTACACCTTTAGCAGCAGTTGCTCTTTCAGTTGATAAAGCATCATTCGAACCAACTTCCCCTTCTGGTGAAGCAAATCCAGTGATGTTAATTGCTTTGATATTGATGCGTGGATTCGCTTGCGCTTGAATTAACCAAGCTTGTAAATCCATGATATCTTTGTCTTTCAACTCTGTTTTACGCACATCAGACTTACCTTTCAAGTAGTTTACTTGTGCAGTAGTTGTGTATTCTATAACACGTTGGAAATTATCTTTCTCGTATACAACTCGGAAATCATTATTTACTAAATAAGGAGTAATGATTGTTCCTTTTGCAATTTCTTGATTTTGAAACTTGTCTTTTTTCTCTTTTCCTCCTTTATAAACTTTACCTGTAACTTCTAATACAGCGTTCTCAAAAGCAGGTTGGTAAGCAACAACATCCGTGTAGACCATTGTTCCTCCTGGCTTGTACTGAATAACAGTGCCATTTGCAGTTGCTTTTTCACCTTGAACAGTAACTGTTTTCAAAGCAACACCACCTAAAACTGGTGTTATTTCAGCAGATGCTTTCTTTTTAATTCCTTTTTCAGGGAATTTAACTTCAACTTTTACGCGCACGCTATCTGCATGCATTTCTAAAGGTGAAGGAGTTACTTTATAGTCAAGATCTTTTAATAAATCACAACTTGTAACAAGTGTACTTGCTACTGCAACAAAAGCCAAACCTTTGATACTTTGCTTTCTCATATTCAATTATTAGTTTCTACTTAATAAAATTCTATGCAATAATACGTATAATTTTTTTATTCATTCATTAAAAAAATGATAAATTTCCGAATGAAATTGGCGGTTTAACAATTGTTATTTCCGATTTGTCAGGAGAATTTTTTAATAATTCAGAAAATGTTAATTGTTCCACAGGGTGACAAATGGAAGGAATTAATTCAACCAAGGGGTAAAGAACAAAATTGCGCTTTGATAAATATTTGTGTGGAATTGTTAATTCGTTTGTGGATATGCAATTGTTTTTATGCAGCAAAATATCAATATCAATTGTGCGTGAAGTATATTCTGAACTCGTTTTCAAAGTTCGTCCTAATGCTGTTTCAATCGTTTTGATAAGCGATAATAGCTCAAAAGCAGTAACATCAGTTTGACATTCGATCACGCAATTATAAAATGTTTCCTCTGCTTCAAATCCCCACGCTTCAGTTTCGTAAATTGAAGAACAACGCAAGCATTTTATCTGTTTGCTTTCCAGCAGATTTATAGACGCAGAGATGTTTGCTATTCGATCTCCCAAATTGCTTCCAATTCCCAAATACACCAATTCATTTGCTTCCATTCCACAAATTTAGAAGGCTTTTCATTTTCCTTGTTAAAATATTTTGATTTTTATGCACATAACAATGTCATGCATTCTATTTAATCAAGTGATTCGAATTATATTTGTTTCAAATTAGTTCGCATGAATTTCGTAAAAATATCTTTTTGGCGCATCTTTTGGCCAACAATTATTGCTTCATTAATCCTTTCAGCTTTGGGTTGGGTGTTTTGGATTCTCGTTTTCACCGGAATAACTGCTGAGGAACCAGAAACTGCATCGCCTGCGGTTTTGCATTTAAAATTGAATGGAGTAATAGGAGATAGAAGTGATGCGACTTTTGATGGCTTGTCATTGGCGATGACCACACAAATTGGACTATCGGATTTGTTAGTAGGTTTCAAAAATGCTAAAAATGATCCAGAAGTAAAAGGCATTTACCTTGATTTAGGTGCGATTGAATGTGGTTATGCAACCGCCTTTGAAATTCGTAATGCAATCAAGGATTTCCGTTCATCAGGTAAATTTGTTACGGCTTATTTATCTGGAGAAATGATTTCCCAAAAACAATATTTAATCAGTGCTGCAGCTTCCAAAATTTATGGTTTTCCAACATCTACAATGGAATTTGTTGGTTTGGGTGCAGAATTGATGTTCTACAAAAACACCTTTGATAAACTAGGTTTGGAAATGCAAGTTGTTCGTGGACCAAATAATGATTTCAAAAGTGCAGTCGAACCTTATTTTTTAGATAAAATGAGCGATTCGAGCAGGTTTCAGATGCAACAATACATTACATCAATTTGGGATAATTATTGCGCTACCGTTGCAAAAGAACGTGGCGTATCTGCTATTGCTTTGAATCAAATTGCAAACGGATTAAAAATTCAACGCTTGTCCGATGCCTTTCGTTACGGCCTAATCGATGGGCTTTGTTACCAAGACGAAGTCGAAAACAAAATCATGCAGCAAGCAAATTTAGCAGACGGAACAGAAATAATGTCTTTTGAATCGTATGCGAAAAACGCATTTGAAGTCGACCAATTAGGAATATCTGATGTTGACAATAGAATTGCCGTTATCAATACAGCAGGTAGTATCATGGTAGATGGCAATGAAATTGCATCACGTAAACTGATTCAGTTATTTCGAGATGTCCGCAAAGATAAATCCATCAAAGGAGTTGTCTTTCGTGTCAACAGTCCAGGTGGGAGTGCGCTGGCTTCGGAAGAAATTTGGCGAGAAGTGGAACTAACTGCTCAAGTAAAAACACTGGTTGTTTCTATGGGTGATGTAGCTGCTTCAGGTGGTTATTACATAGCAACACCAGCAGAAACAATTTTTGCTGAACCAACAACGATAACTGGTTCTATCGGTGTTTTTGGAGTGATTCCTTTTACAGGAAATTTATTGGAAAAGAACTTGGGGTTAACTTTTGATCGCGTGCAAACCAATCAACATAGCGTGCTTTCGTTGAACAGAAGATTGACAGCAGAAGAATTCGCTATCATCCAAGGAGAAGTAAACGGAACCTATGAATTGTTCAAATCTCGTGTTGCTAAAGGACGAAACTTGTCAATGGCACAAGTAAACCGCATTGCACGTGGGCGAGTTTGGACTGGTGCTGCAGCAGTGAAAGTTGGCTTGGTAGACAAACTTGGTGGATTGAACGATGCGATTGCTTATTTAGCTCAAAAATTAAGCCTCACAGATCCAATTGTTCAGTATTGGCCAAAAGTTAAGATCGATCCAATTCAAGAATTGTTAACTAAAATTTCAGAAGAAAGTAATTCGGTTGTTTCAATGAAAGCAGTTACACTTCCAAAAATACTCGATCAAACACTAAAAGAATTAGCTCATTTGGAACAATGGTCAGGTATTCAAATGCGCATGCCGTACACATTGAAAATCAATTGATTTTTCAGTTAAGCAGGTTTTCAGTTTTAAATCAGTGATTTTATCCGTTATTTTGTAACATGATTGAAGTTGATTTTTCGTTAAAAGGATTGAACACATTTGGTGTCGCTGTTTCAGCTGCTGCTTTTGCGCGGTTCTCATCAGTCGATGAATTAACAACAATTCTTCAAGAGAATCAAAATCAGTTACCACTCTACATTTTAGGTGGTGGAAGTAATATCTTATTTACCAAAGATTGTCCCTTTCTTGTCTTAAAAAATGAATTGCTTGGAAAAGAAATTGTAGCTGAAACAACAGAATCGTTGACAATTAAAGTTGGTGCTGGTGAAAAATGGCACGATTTCGTTATGCATGCCGTTTCAAATGGTTGGGGTGGCGTAGAAAATTTAAGCTTGATTCCTGGAAGTGTTGGTGCAAGTCCCATGCAGAATATTGGTGCTTATGGCGTTGAAATCAAAGATGTTTTCGAATCATTAGAAGCTTTTCATATCGAGTCTGGTGAAATACATACGTTTAACAAAGAAGCGTGTCATTTTGGATACCGTGAAAGTGTTTTCAAACGCGCTTTGAAAGGTCAATACATCATCACTTCTGTATCATTCAACTTAACAAAAAAACCATCGTTCAATACAGCTTATGGAGCAATTCAACAAGAAATTGAACGAGCAGGTGTTACAACATTATCGGTAAAAGCAATAAGCGATGCAGTTATTCGCATTCGTCAAAGTAAATTGCCTGATCCGACAGTATTGGGAAATGCTGGAAGTTTTTTTAAAAATCCAGTTGTTACACAAGAAATCGCTGATAATGTATTAAAAAACTGGCCGGATGCGCCGAATTATCCGCAGCAGGATGGTTCAGTGAAATTAGCTGCTGGCTGGTTAATTGAGAAAGCAGGTTTAAAAGGTTACCGATCAGGATCGTGTGGTGTTCACGAAAAACAAGCGCTTGTACTTGTCAATTACGGCGGTGCAACGGGTCAAGAAGTAATTGATTTGTCTCAATACGTAATGGACACCGTTTTTACAGAATTTGGTGTTCAATTAGAACGCGAAGTCAATATCATGTAATTACCAATTATCGCTGGTACCGTCCTCTTCGTTTGCTTGATCCAATAGTTTTTTCCAGTTGTAGGACAAATCCTCTGAATCATCAATAATTGTTTTGTAGGTAAACTTATCAATTTCTAATTGCGCAATTTCCTCACCGATATACGTTTCGATTGCTGTCAAAAAAGGAATTTCATCAGGACTGCAAAAAGCGATTGCTTGCCCCTTTTTTGTTCCACGACCTGTTCGACCAACACGGTGAACATATTGTTCTTCCAAATCCGGCAAATCGTAATTAATAACATAATCAACACCTGGAATATCAATGCCACGCGCTGCAACGTCTGTGGTAATTAAAATTCGGTTTTCATTATTACGGAAACGCTCTAAAATTGCAAAACGTTCTGCTTGTTCGATGCCACCATGCAACGCTTCTGTCTTTAATCCAACACGTTCCATTGCCGCAACAACACGTTCTGAACGCACTTTCGTTCGAACAAAAACAACAAATTTCAATGCTTCGTATTCTTTGAGCATGTTCTCCAAGAAAAAACGTTTGTCATCCATATCTACATGAATGTAGGCATGACTAACATTTTTAGAGACCAAGTTTTTTGGTGAAATTTGAATTCGGATAGCATCGCGCACGATATCGTATGCAAGCGCCTTTATTTTTTTTGTAATCGTCGCTGAGAAAAACAATGTTTGTCTGTGTTTTTTTGGCGAAAGCGAGTGAATTGCTTTGATGTCATGCGCAAACCCCATGTCCAACATTCTGTCGGCTTCATCGAGTACTAAAAAGCGAATATCATCCAACGATAAAAATCCTTGTGAGCGCAAATCAAAAACGCGTCCTGGAGTAGCAACGATGATGTCGGTTCCACGTTTCAATTGATTGATTTGCTTGTCCTGATCAACGCCACCCATCACACACGTTATCCGTACTTGTGAATTTTTCCCAATCGTTTCAAAAACACTAGTAATTTGCTCAGCTAATTCACGTGTTGGCGCCATAACAATGCAACGAGGAGCTTTTGATTTCGGATTGTTTTTGGATAAAACATGAATGATTGGAATGGCAAAAGCAGCAGTTTTTCCTGTTCCTGTTTGAGCAATTGCAAAAACATCTTCTCCATTCAAAATCGGTGTGATTGTTTTAAATTGAATATCTGTTGGTTTATTGAAACCCAACAAATCCAATTGTTCTTTTATCTCATTTGAAATTGGATAATCGGAAAAACGCATATTTTTATTTTTTACAAAGTTAAGTTAAATTGTCGGCATTGATTCACGAGCTTTAATTTCAAGAATAAGAAAGTTATCTTTGTAGATTAATAACGGAACATTTGCTAATGAAATTAAGTTACCTGTTTTTTTGTTTTTTCTTGCTAATTGCATGCAAATCATCACGAACTGATGCTGTAGAACAAGTAGGTTTAATTAAATATGCGGCTAATTTTCTGTTGATTACGAAGGAAAATTACCAATTGGTACAATTATTTCATCCAAAAACACATCAATTGGAAGCTAGTTTTGCTTTGGTGAAACGTGGAACACATCCAACAATTCCTTCAAACACATCAATAATTACTGTTCCGGTAAGGAAAATGGCTGCACTTTCAAGTACGTTTATTGGCATGTTAAATGAATTAGACGCGCTTGAAACTGTTGCAATGACTACAAGTGAAAACTATTTGTGGAACAAGCAAATGAAAGCCCGTATTCGAAAAGGGTTGTGTACTTCTGTTGCCACTGATGACGCCGTTTCTCCAGAATTAGTAGTGAAGAAAAAGGTGGAATTGATTGTGTATAGTGGTTTTGGACAACCATTTCCCAATGAAGCCAAACTTACACAATTAGGAACGATTGCTCTGCCAAATTATGATTGGGAGGAAACAACTGCTCTTGGTAAATTAGAGTGGATTAAATTATTTGGCGCATTAACGGGGAAGTTGGATCAAGCAACAGAATATTTCAATAAAATCTCTCAGGAATACAAACAACTAAAAGCAACTACTAAAAAATGGAAAGGTAAAAGCAAATTAGCTTTGGCAGGTGATTTTTATGGTGATATTTGGATCGCACCAGCAGGACAAAGTTTCATTGCGCGCATGTTTAAAGATGCTGGAATTAATTATGTCTACCAACTCAAAAGTGGGACTGCGAGTTTACAACTTGCTGCAGAACAAGTAATAAAAGATGAAAAAGCATGTTTTATTTGGATCAATGCAGAAGGCACAACTGTAAAGCAATTACTGAAAAACGATGCAAAGCGAAAGCAATTGACCGTTTTAAAACACCGACAAGTCTATTCGTATTTACACGATTCCAATTATTTTTGGGAAATGAGTGCCGTACACCCAGAGTGGTTACTTGCTGATTTTTGTCAAATTGCTCAAAATAAAAAAGGAGCAATGCATTTCTATAAAAAACTAGCTGAATGAAAACGCGTATTTATAGTGTTTTAATAATAGTGTTGCTTGTATTGCTTTTCATTGCAATTGGTTTGCCCCATGGTAAAGATCATTGGTTTGCCTATTGGTTTTCGAGTGAAAGCGACCGAGAAATGCAATACAAATTACTCACTGTATTCCGCATTCCAGAGCTAATAATGGCTGTTGTATCTGGTACAGCACTAGCAGTTTGTGGCTTGTTGTTACAAACATTTTTAAATAATCCGTTGGCGGGACCTTCCATCTTAGGCTTGACTTCCGGGTCAAATTTGTTGGTAGCGATAACAATTATGGGAGGAAGTTTTTTTTCAATCGAACTTTCATCATTTGGAATAACTTTTTCAGCAGCTTTAGGAGCTTTCTTATTTGGGTTGATAATTGTTCTGGTTGCTATGCGCATCAAATCATCCGTTTCATTGTTGTTAATTGGACTGATGCTCGGAACTTTTGTTACAGCTGTAACGAGTTTAATCATCACACAAGCCGATGCAAGTAGTGTGAAACGTTTTTCAATGTGGTCTTTTGGCACCTTGAAACAAGTTGGGTTGGAACAAATACCGTTTGTCCTTGTGGTTTTAATTATTGGATTAATCGCTGCTTTTTTGTTGACAAAACCATTGAATGCCTTCGTCTTGGGTGAGCAAAATGCTGCGTTATTAGGCGTATCTGTTTCACGGTTTCGCTGGCAGTTATTATTAGTAGTTGCACTTTTAACGGGCTTGATTACTGCTTTTTGTGGTCCGATAGCATTTGTTGGACTGATCGTTCCAAATTGTGTTAAGTTACTTGCAAAAACAGCTAATCACAAGCATTTAGTTATCATGACAGCCATCGCTGGTGCTATTTTCATGTTGTTATGTATTATTATTGTTCGCTTATTGGAACCTGTAATTGTATTGCCAATCAACACCCTCACTTCATTGTTGGGAGCGCCTGTAGTACTCGTTTTATTGGTTAAAAAAGTTCGCTATGTTTAAGTTTATTAACTGTGAAATCGGCCACCAATCGCTGTTGTTTACAATAGATGATTTGGCACTTGAAAAAGCAACTGTTTATGCGTTGTTTGGTGCTAATGGGACTGGTAAGTCCACGTTTTTACACAAATTAGCATTGGGCGGATTAAAGAAAGACACGGTGACTTTTGAAAATAAGGAATGGGAACAGTTTTCGATAAAAGAACGCACTAAATTATTGTCGTTGATAGACAATAAATTTCAAGGGCAACATTTCATGAATACCAAAGAATATCTGGCGTTGGGACGTTTTCCATATACTGGTTATTTAGGGAGTTTATCGCCTAATGACGAAAAAATCATAGCACATTACGCAGAAGAATTGTGTTTGGAGCATTTGTTTGACAAAAGTACTGCAACTTTGAGTGATGGTGAGCGACAACGCGCGACAATTGCAAAGGCACTGATTCAAGAAACCCCAATTTTGTTATTTGATGAGCCCACTTCTTTCCTGGATTACCCAACAAAAAGAAATGTCATGCAAATGATACAAACAATTGCTAAAAAGTTCAATAAAATTGTGGTAATTGCGGCGCATGATTTGGAATTGTGTACCGAGTTTTCAGATCAGATATTGTTAATTGATCCGATAAAAAAACGGTTGCGAATCGTCAATGAACCCCTTACTATTCCTGAAATAGTAGCGATTATTAACCCGAATTAAGCTAAGTTAAAATCGTTTTTCAACTCCGAGACTAATTGTTGAATCAATAAATCAAGCTTTTTTGTTAATGCTTTTATCGTTTCAAAATTGACCGATGTATCTTTTGTGTTTGCTTCAATAGCAAGTGCAATAGTTGTTCCTTCAGTTACTTGAAATAACGCAAACGCACTTTTTAGTTGGTGATTTGCATCGTAAATCCCCTGAATTGAAGCGTTTTGCAAACTATTTTTTAGCTCGGTAAAAAGAGTAGGCGTACTTGTGATAAAAGTTTGAACTAATTGCGCAACAACAGCTTTATCAAAGCTACACAACTCGTTGAGATTGGTTAAATCGTATATTTTTTTTTCCGAAGAATTCATCTTTAACTTTTTCTAATCTGATTGGTAATGCAATAAATTAACCAATAACAATAGTACTTGCAGTCTGTTAAGACTTTCGTTGTTTCGATTCTTCTCAAGAAAAAAGTGTAGGACAAAAGTAAGTATTTATTAGCTATGAATAATAAAAAGTGAATGAAATTCATATTTTAAATTGATTTAAATTTCAATTATTAATGTTTAATTTTGTTCCTACTATAACAATCAATTTTCCAGCAATGGTGTTTATAATTTAGTTGTTGTTAGCAGTTACTTAATAATAATTATGAATAACCAAATTGCGATAAAAGTTAGTGGATTATCTAAGAAATATGCTTTAAACAAAGCTGTTATAGATGAGAAGAATCAAGCTTTTTCGAATGATTTATGGGCGTTAAACAATATTAGTTTTGAAATTAATAAAGGAGCTGTTGTTGGCATTATTGGTGCAAATGGAAGTGGGAAAAGCACCTTATTGAAAATATTATCTGGAATTACAAAACCTACAAAAGGTGAAGCTTTATTAACAGGTCGAGTTGCAAGTATTTTAGATATCGGGGCTGGTTTTCATTCGGAACTAAGCGGTTATGATAACATCTTCTTGCACGGTCAGATTTTGGGGTTCAAACCATCTGATATTGAGAAACATACTGAAGAAATAATCAAATTCAGTGGCATTGGAAATTTTATAAATGAACCAGTAAAGAATTATTCAAATGGAATGTATTTACGTCTGGCGTTTAGTATCATCATGCATTTAGATTTTGATATTTATCTTTTTGACGAAGTTTTTAATGTTGGTGATATTGCATTTCAAGAAAAATCTGAAGATCGAATAAAACAATTGGTTTCAAATAACAAAACAATCCTTATGGTTAGTCACAATTTAGCCGAATTAAAAATTTGTGATTATACAATTGAATTAAAAAATGGTGAAATCGTAGAAGAGATAGAACCAACGATTGCTAGTTACATAAAAAATTATCTATCTGCTTCGCAAAAGATTTTTGATTCAGGTACTATTATTCTGAATGAATTTCAAGATCCGTCCGATTTAATTAGCTTGAAACAAATTCGCTTTTATCAAGAAAAAAGTGAAGATTTATACACAACTTCTAAATCGTTTTCAATTGAGTTGAATTATTCGAATAATTCAACTCAAGAGTTAACACCAGCATTCATAATAAAAGATAGCTTAAGCCAAACATTAATTTTAGCTGGCCCCTTTTTAGGCGCAACTTTTAACAAAGAAATTTACAACAAAAAAAATAATGTAGCATTGAAATGTAGCATACCTAAAAATTTGTTTTCAGCAGATATATATAGTGTTTCATTACTTTTTTTTGAAAATATTTCAATGATATTTAAAGCTACAGATCTTTCTCGAAATCAAGATTATAGTCAATCAAAAATTGTTGCACACTATGATAAATTAATTTATTTCAAACCTTTATTTGAGATAAATGATTCATATGTTGATTTTAGTAAATTGAATGCAATTGGAGGATTATTGATCGATTTTGATTGGGAAACACATTAATGATATTATGCAAGCAACAGATCGTTTAAAAGCGCCAAATTATTTAATTATTGAAATTACAACTGAATGTAATTTTAAGTGTAAACAATGTCATCAGTGGATGACGAAAGAGACAGATCAAGCACTTTCAACGATACAGAAATTGAGAGCGATTGAAGAAATGGCACATTTCAATCCTTCAGCAAAAGTCCTTTTGACTGGTGGTGAAACCATGCAAAAACAAGATGAGTTTTTCGCGCTATGTGAACAAGCAAGAAGGTTTGGATTACAAGTAATAGCAAATACAAATGGTTCGTATATAAATAATTCTAATATTTTAGATGTTGTAAAAAATGGACCTCATTATTTGTTACTTTCCTTAGATAGTCATATTGAGGAATTACACCGTTTCATGAGAGGGACAAGAGATTCATATCAACATTTATTGTCAATAATTCCTCAAATGGTCGATTTAAGAAATCAACACGGCTCATCAAACAAAATTTACACACACACAATTATTTTCAAGGAGAACATTGATGTTTGGGGGGATTATATTGAGTTTGCTCGAGAGAAATTAAAAGTTGATGCAGTATATTTTCAATTGTTAAAGGAAACCTTGAGGAATCAAGGTGAAAAAGATCCTTTTTTTGAAAAACATTTTTTTGACGATATACCTAAAGCTGCTTCTATTATTTCTGAAATTATAGAAAAATATAAAAATGATCCATTTATGGGTGCATTTGAATATGATTTACAAATGATGAAAAATGAATTGTACAGACCTAAAAATATTGAATTAGGTGTTTGCACTTCTAGCTCAAAAAATATTTTTATTGATTCATATGGTTGGGTTCAATTATGTTTGAACATGCATGAAATATTACCTTTAGATTTCATTGGAAATTATAAAGATTTAACTATCAAAGATATTTGGCACTCTGAAAAAGCTAAAGAAGCGAGAACTATTATGAGTGTTTGTACAAAAAATTGCGGAATGCTAAATTGTCATAGAAAGGCTCGAAATGAATCAAAACAACAAGACATATATTATTAAATCGCTTCAGAAAATAAAGGATGAAACACAAATTGCATCCAATTCAACAGCGATAATTAATTTTTGGAATGCTTTTAAAGGTTCAAAAATTTCATATATAGGATTTAATTTTATTCAAAATCAAATACTTTCAATTAAACTTTATTATGTAGTTTTTACAGATGATTTTTTACTAGCTGATTTTCCATTGAAAGAACTTAAAAATCATTTTTGTAAACATTGGTTGAAAAGAAGTAAATATGTTAATCAACAGTTTTCAAATGGAGGAGGTTTAACATTTTCGATAAAGTTAGATTTTGAAAATCAATTAGAATATGGCTATTATTTAAGATGTATTGATTTGGAAAATTGCGAAAACAATTTAATACCTGCAAAAAAAAACTCCTTAGGTGTTTCATTTGAAGGATCATCAGATTTTGGTATATATCAAACGATTAAAAACCACCAGATAAGTGCTAAATTGTATGGATATATAACGCCCAAAAAACATTTTCCAAATGCAATTTCATCGTTCGTGAATTTTGAAAATATTAGAGGTGTTGAAATAGCACGAATAAACAATGAATTTGATCAAAAATACATTTATCTAGGAGGAGAAGATGTTTTTACAACTAGTTTGATTTCACAAATTCCAAATGAAATTGAATTATTTCGAAACAGGAATGAACTGAACTATGTTTGTCCAGCTTTTTCAAATAAAAATGAATTATTTTCTGTTTATTTGACAAGTTTTAAAAGTCATACGATTTTACCTCAAATTGATCATTTAATAACCAATTATCAAAAACCATGAATAAAGCAAATGTAGTTCTGTTTACTTTTATTAAAACGGAATCTATTGATTCTATTTTATCAATTATTGTAAAGTACATGCCTGAAAAACTATATCTTGTAATGGATCAACCAAGAAATTCAGAAGATGAATCACATCAGGAATTATTAAAGAAAAAAATCGAAAACGTAGCTAATCAATTAACCATTAACTATTTGATTCCTGAAAAACATATTGGAATCTCAGGTATTTTTGATTTTGCGTTAGATAATATTTTTCAAGAAGAAGAGAGAATTATTATTCTTGAAGATGATACAGTTCCTAGCTTTAATTTCTTCCAATTTTGTAATCAACAGCTTGAAATATATCAGAATAATAATGATGTTACTTCTGTTTTAGGAACTAATATGATGAAGAGTAATTCCGATAAAAACGAATATTTCATAGCTACTTTTGGTTTTCCTTTTTGGGGATGGGCTACATGGAAATCGAAATGGTTAGCTCAACCGAGAACTGATGATTTTTTCGAAATGGTGAATTCAAATAATAATAAATTAAATGAAATGGTTCAAACTTTTGTACAAACGAAAGGAATGAATATTTCTTGGGATGTTCGGTGGTGTTTGTATCAGTATTTAAATAATTTTAAAGTAGTAATCCCTTCTCAGAATATGATTACTAATACAGGATTTAACCAATTTGCAACATTTACCAAGAACCAATCGTCTGTTTTCAAAGAACTACCTCTGCAGGGGAATGAATCTGAAAATTGGAAAATCATGGATAATGAGAATTCAAAATTAGTTACTGAAGAATACATTAATCAAGTTCATTTTTTTTTAAACGAATTTAAAAATTAAGTTAAATGCTTTTTAAAAGTATAAAAAACAATACCCAATTTGAAAAAGACGGTTTTGTTGTCATTCATGATTTTTTTGAAACTGATCAGATAGCTAGGCTAAAAACTATTTATTCATCGTTACATTTGGATAATATTAAAACGATATATACCAATATTATTGATCGTAATCCCGAAGAAAATCAAGAGATTGCCCGTTTGTTATCAAACGAGTTTGAAAACAATGTAGATAAACATTTTTGTAATTATACTTTAGTTGGAGGGGTGTTTTTAGTAAAAGGGGTGGGAGAAAATAGTGCTTCCAAAATGCATCAAGATTGGAATATGGTTGACGAATCAAAATATCATTCATTTGGGGTATGGTGTCCTTTAATAGATGTCGACGAAACTAATGGTTGTATTCATGTGATTCCAGGTAGCCATAAATGGTTTAAATCCATTCGTTCACACAGTATGCCTTCTGTTATCATAGAATTTGATGAAGTGAAAGACTCTCTTAAAGCGGTTCCTTTAAAAAAAGGAGATGCTGTAATATTTGCTCATAATCTTTTTCACGGATCCAAACCAAATACAACAATAGAAAATCGTCCCGCTGCATATATTGGTGTTATTTCAAAGGATGCACAACTTATCCACTATATTAGAAACGAAAACATGATTACAGAAATTAAAGCAGACGATCAGTTTTTTGTTGAAAATGTTCGAAAAATGAATAAAAAGGAGGATTTTACATTTGAAATAATTAAGCAATTTTCATATAAACATTCTTTTACAGTATCAAAGCACCAGGTGTTAAATAAGATGAGTACACATCAGAATTTTCTTAGTCGATTTTTTAAAAAATAAATGTCAACCTGCCCATGATTCACGATCTAAATTACGCAATTGAATAGCTTCTGATAAGTGAATAGGTTGAATTACTGCTGCTTCATCCAAATCAGCAATCGTTCGCGCGACCTTTAATATTCGATCATAAGCACGAGCAGAAAGACCAAGTCGATCCATAGCATTTTTCAACAAAAGTTTTCCCGTTTCATCGATGGCGCAATATGTCGTCAATTCACTTCGTTGCATTTGAGCATTACAGTGCGAAGAGCTATTCAAAAATCGCTTTTCTTGTATCAAGCGAGCTTTGATAACACGACTGCGAATGGCTGCACTCGATTCACTTGCCTGTTCGTATGCCAATTCGTTGAATGAAACTGGAGTGACCTCAACATGTAAATCAATGCGATCGAGTAAAGGTCCTGAAATTTTGTTTAGATAACGTTGCACCGTTCCGGGAGGACAAACACAGTCTTTTTCTGGATGATTGTAGTAGCCACAAGGACAAGGATTCATTGCTGCGACAAGCATAAAACCAGCTGGATAATCGACAGAAAACCGAGCTCTTGAAACGGTAACAGATCGATCTTCTAACGGTTGACGCATAACTTCCAACACTTGTCGCTTGTATTCGGGAAGTTCATCTAAAAACAGAACGCCATTATGCGCCAAGGAAATTTCACCTGGTTGCGGGTATGATCCACCACCGACCAATGCAACATCACTTATTGTATGATGAGGTTTTCGGAAAGGACGTTGTGTAATTAAGCCTACATTTTTAGCAATTTTTCCAGCAACGGAGTGAATTTTTGTTGTTTCCAAAGATTCTTCAATACTCATCGGAGGTAAAATAGTAGGTAATCGCTTTGCAATCATTGATTTACCTGCGCCTGGGGGTCCGATTAAAATTAGGTTGTGTCCGCCAGAAGCAGCTATTTCAAATGCGCGTTTAATTCCTTGTTGTCCCTTTACATCGTGAAAATCGATTTCACTTTGGTTGAGCTGTCTGGAGAATTCTTCGTCGATATTAAATTGTGTAGGTTCAAAATTGGACGTTCCATCCAAAAAAGCGACAACTTCTTTTATATTCGCTAATCCATAAACGGATAATCCTTCTACGATCGCCGCTTCAGATTCGTTTCCCTTGGGTAAAATAATCCCCTTAAAACCTTCTTTTTTTGCTTGAATTGCAATTGGCAAAACTCCTTTAATGGGTTGTAAGGTTCCGTCTAACGAAATTTCCCCCAGTAAAATATAGTCGCTTAATTTTGAGCTTGAAATTTGTTCACTCGCGGCAAGAATGCCAATCGCAATTCCCAAATCATAGGTTGAACCTTCTTTGCGAATATCTGCAGGAGCTAGATTTACGGTGATTTCTTTCCCTGGATATTTAAAATCGTTATTCTTTAATGCCGCTTTGATGCGCTGATGACTTTCTTGCACAGATTTATCAGGCAAACCAACTAACACAAAATTAACTCCGTTGGCAATATTTACTTCAATTGTAATGGTGGTTGCATCAATACCAAATACAGCACTTCCAAATGTTTTTACAAGCATGATTTTCTCTTTTTTCACTTTAAGTTAGTGAAAAAGATGAAATAAACACCATTAATTGATTATTTTTTAATCAAAAAAAACTAGTTTCATTGGTTCATTTGTTCCTTGACTGCTAAGAGATGTTTTTTAATTATGAGATAGGTATGTGCTATTTCATCAAACGTGAAGTTGTTTTGAATGATATTCTTCTCTAAAGTTAAAACATTGTCTTTGATGCCATTAATCATTAAAATATCAATTGAAGATTTTAGTTGATGCAATGAAAACTGAATGATTTCACTGTTTTTTTCAGCTAATCCTTTTTCAATTTCAGCAAGTCGTAAGACTACGTTTTTTTGAAATGTCTCAATTATTGATTGCACAAATTCTGTATCTCCAGCTGAAATGCGCTCGATATTAGCGGTGCCAAACAAACGTGGCACTTCATTAACAACTTCCTTTTTCTCAATTGGTGTTTTGCTTTTTTGAATCAAAGCAATTAAAGCATCTTTTTTGTATGGTTTTGATAAGTAATTATTCATTCCTGCTTTGTAAAAGGATGATTCATCATTTGCTGCGTCATTAGCTGTCAATGCAACAATTTGAATGTCGAGTTTCAATTCCTCCCGGATAATTTTAGCGGTAGCCCAACCATCCAAACGCGGCATTTGGATGTCCAATAAAAGGATGTTGTACGTGTTTTTTTTAAGTAAATCAATCGCCTCTAATCCATCGTTTGCGATATCATAAGCAATTTGCTCTTTGTCCATGATAGTTGAAATCAACAATTGATTCAGCGGATTATCTTCTGCAATTAAAACGGTTTTATTTGTTGTCTTTGTTGTAATTTTTTCTGTCATCAGAGAATAGCAATAAGAGTATTTATACAGTAGTAATCAGGGTCTAAATTACAATTCATTTTTCATATTTCAATGATTTACAACAACTTTTCCTTCTTTTATATACCTGTAAATTGTTGATTTACCCACCGCCAACCTCTGTGAAGTTTTTAACACATTGCCATTTAGTGTGTTAAGTTCTTTTTGGATGATTGCAATTGCATGTTCTTCTAACGTAAGTTGTTGAGGAGTTGTTTCAGTCGATTTTTGAGAAAAGTGAAGATCTTGCTCCGTTATTACACCGTTTTCGGAAAGTACAATCGCAACTTCGATAACTGACTTTAATTCGCGGATGTTTCCTGGAAATGAATAAGCTAACAATTTTTTAAGCGCATTGGCAGATAAGGTTGCTTTTGGTAATTTGTTTTCGCTACAAAATTGAGTTAAAAATTTTTTCGCCAATAGTAAAATATCATTTCCTCGCTCACGCAACGGCGGTAATGCAATGTTTATCCCCAATAATCGGTAAAATAAATCTTCACGAAACCTGCCTGCTTTTACTTCAGATAACAAATCTTTGTGCGATGCAATGATAATGCGAACGTCAAAGGAAATAGGTTTGTTGGAGCCAATTCGGGTAATTTCACGTTCTTGTAATGCTCTTAATAATTTTGCTTGCATGTACCAATCCATTTCAGCAATTTCATCGAGAAATAAGGTGCCATTTGACGCTTCTTCAAATTTACCAATTCGTAACTTCTCGGCTCCTGTAAATGCTCCTTTTTCATATCCAAATAACTCACTTTCAATTAATTCTTTTGGAATAGCAGCTACATTTATTCCTATAAAAGGAGCCGATTTTCTAGTCGAATTAAAATGAATTGCTTTTGCTACTAATTCTTTCCCTGTTCCAGTTTCCCCTGTTAAACAAACTGTTATCGAAGAATTTGCTGTTTTTTTTAAGGTTTCAAAAACAGGCTGCATTTTTTCACTTGCACCAATAATTGATTGTTGAAAATTATATTTGTTTGAAACCTCTTGTCGTAAATGGCTTACTTCAGTTTGCAAGACTTGCTTGTCTTTTGCTTGATGGACAATGTGCCAGAGTTTATCTAATGAGGCAGCATCTTTTGTAATGTAATCATAAGCACCAGATTGCATGTAATCTACTGCTACCGTTATTTCTTCTTGTCCCGAAAGTAAAATTACTTGTGTTTCAGGTAATCGTGTTTTGATGATTTTTAAAAGGTCTAATCCTGTCATGTCAGGTAAAAAGTGATCAAGTGTAATCACAGAGGGATTCTCTTCTAATGCTGCAATGAGTGCTTTCCCCGTTGTAAATGACTTTACTTCAAATGATGGGTTTAAGCTTAATTTGTAAGCCAATAATTTGGTGTAAACTTCATCGTCTTCAGCAATGAAAATCTTTGTTTGTTGGTAATTTGTCACTTTTAGCGTGTTGCGTTTGGTTAAAAGTAATTAATTATTCCCATTATGGGAATAATCACGTAAAAAATATTTTAATGTATAATTTTTTTCCTTAAAAATGGATAATTATATCATTTCATCCATAAAGAACATTAAAAAATTGAAACATTATTCAGGAATTGATAAGAAATTGATGGTTATTCATTGTTTTTATTCTTAAAAAAAGACGTTTTTTCCCAAAATGAGAAAATCAGTAAACTTTAAAAAACAGTAAGATGTTGATTTTCAAATTTTTACATTTTTGGCAAAACAATTGCAAAGGGAGGTAAACCAACAAACAATAAATAGCTTTCTTGCTATTTTATTCGTTAGTTTCTTAGGTTTAAAGTGTGTTTTAGGTAATGAAAGTCCAGATTCGTCTGGACTTTCAGTTTTTATAGCGGTTATGAAAGCACTTTTATTGCTGCATCATAATTTGGTTCATTAGCTATCTCTGCGACCAATTCACTGTGTAATACGACATTGTTTTCATCTACAACAATAATTGCGCGCGCATGTAATCCTTTCAAAGGTCCGTCTACTAATTCAAGACCTAAAGCTTTACCCGCAGATCCTGCTTGAAAATCTGAAAGCGTCTCCACATTTTCAATGCCTTCTGCACCACAAAAACGTTTTTGCGCAAAAGGTAAATCGCGAGAAATGCACAAGACTTTTGTATTGGATAATTCACTTGCTAGCTTATTGAATTGACGAACGGATGCTGCACAAGTTCCAGTGTCAATACTCGGGAAAATGTTTAAAATCAATCGCGTACCTTGAAGTGATGAAAGGGAAATCGTAGATAAATCATTTTTTGTAAATGATAAATCAACTAGTTTACTTCCTTTTTCTGGAAGCGATCCATTTGTATTCACGGGATTCCCGCCCAATGTTACTGTTGCCATTTTTCTATGTTTAGTTTATTAAATATACAAAATATTTAGTTGTGTTGCATGATAAAATTCGCGACTTCAGCTAATGCGTCTGCTGGGGTATAACAGCGCAATGAGTGACATTTACCAATACTCGTTTTGTTGTCCAAATAAATTGATACAGTAGGATAGTTTGTTGCAATATATGCTGCAAGATTGAGTAATTCGTTGTGATAATTACAACCAAGTCCTGTGGCTCCGTATTTTTTCACCCCTGGACCAAAAACACCAATTTTATTGTCTTTCTTTTTTAAAACAAAATCATTTTCATTATAAACAATATGCCAGTTGATAGCAGCTTTTTCTGGTAGTGTTTGATAAAGTTGTTTGATTTCTTCTGCAGAAAGTGCTGGAGCAATCAGACACACGCGGTATTTTTTCGAAACAGCAACATCAGGTGTAAATTGCACAGCGACTTTTGCGCCTAAACTATGTCCAATTAGCGTAATCGTTGCAACGGATGTTTTTTCTATTAAACGATGTAACTGTTTGCCAACTAGTGATGCATGTTTTGAAGCTTGTTCGAATAATTGAAAAATTTCTTTGTTTTTTTTACTATTCAAAGTAAAACAACAGTCATATAATCCATCCCAATAAACGTCGACAGGTTCAAAATCTGATTTATACCGTCTGATTGCTTCATTGAACAATTGAAATTCGGTGACAGATGAAACATCTACTCCTGTTTCGTTGAAATTTTTTCGAAATCCGTGAATGACAAGCGTAAGGGTGGAATGGTTCATTGAAAGAAATCGTGCTTTCTCTGATATTAACGAATCGTTCAATTGATTTAATAGCTCATTTTCACTTACAAGCTTTGAGTTTTTAATGCCGAATTTATTTAGTAATGAATCGGAAACAACATTGTTTTCTTGATACCACAACCGCAAAGAACAGTTTGTTTTCGTTAAACTGGAGTCGGAAATATATCGTTCGGGGTAAAGAAAACCTTCTTTGTCAAAAAACAAGTTGTTTTCATGAAGTATTCTGTTGCGTTCACCAAAAAGCACGTGTTGACCTAAGCTTTTTGAAAGCGTAAAAAAAGTAAGTATTATTCCAACGATGAATTTCATTTAAAATGGTTTTTTAGCGCGTATCATTTCACGTTTTCCTGGAGGTCCTGCAAGTGTTTCAACAACAAATCCAGCTGCTTTCAAATCTCTTTTCACTTGTCCTTTTGCGCAATAAGTTACGAGCACTCCACCAGGCGTTAACCAATGAAATAATTGTTCAAAAATGGCCAACGTCCATAATTCTGGTTGTACACGCGGTCCAAAAGCATCGTAATAAATTAAGTCAATGCTGGCAGCAGCGAGATTGGTTTTTTCAAGCGTTGTATTTCTTTTTTCAAGAACAAACAATTCGTTGAGTGCAACTGGTTCGTTCCATTTTGTGGTATGCATGTTGGAATAAACTGCTGGTGCATCTGGATCATTTGAATGTACAGTGTAATCCATCTGTTCCCAAATCTCTTGTGAAATTGGAAGTGATTCAATACCTATATAGTGAATGTATTGGTGGCGTTTTTCCGTTGCAAAATAGGTGAGGAGTGCATTCAATCCTGTTCCAAACCCCATTTCTAAAATGGTAACGTAATCACCTGCTTGAGTCGTTAAACCGTGTTTGATGAAAACATGTTGAGCTTCTTGTATGGCGCCATGTGATGAATGGTAATGTTCATCTAGTTCAGGAAGATAAATAGTTTTTGATCCATCTCCAGTAACAATCAGTTCTTGTTTCATTGCTCAAAGTTACAATTTTCTATTTGTGATTTGGATTGACTATTTTTGTTTCATGCAAAAACATTCAAAAAACGCCTTACTTTTTATATTAATCACCATTGCGATTGATTCAATAGGACTAGGGATCATTATTCCGTCACTTCCAGATTTGGTAGCAGAAACTGCTCATGTATCGCGTGACGCCTCGACAGAATACTACAAATTAATTCTTGTGATTTATGCTGTTATGCAGTTTTTATTCTCTCCATTGATTGGGAATTTGAGTGATCGTTTTGGTAGAAGACCAATTTTGTTGTTATCTGTTCTTGGATTAGGATTGGATTATTTATTCATGTTTTTAGCACCAGATATTTGGTGGTTAGTCGTTGGGAGAGCCTTGTCTGGTATGTTTGGCGCAAGTTTCACTACTGCAGCGGCTTACATTGCTGACATTTCAACAAATGAAAACCGAGCTCAAAACTTTGGACTAATTGGAGCCGCATTTGGTGTCGGTTTTATCATCGGGCCAGCAATTGGAGGACTTGTGTCGGAGTGGGGATTACGCGCTCCTTTTGCCATTGCAGCAGTCTTATCTTTGGTTAATTTCTTTTATGGTTTAATCGTTTTGAAGGAGTCATTGCCTGCATCAGAACGCAGAATTTTTGATATCAAACGCGCAAATCCATTAGGTGCAATCAAACAAGTGAAAAAGTTTTCGCGTAATAAATATCTATTCATTGTTTTGTTCTTGGTAATGATTTCAAACATGGCTACTCATTCTTTGTGGAACTATTATACCGAAAAGAAATTTGCTTGGAGTAATTTAGATATAGGTATTTCACTTGCAGTGGTGGGAGTTTGTTTTGGACTCATTCAAGGAGGGTTATCTGGAAAAATTGTTTCGAAACTGGGGGAAAAAGGGACAGCAACCTTAGGAATAGTCACTCTGACAATTGTTACTTTCTCGATTGGGTTGATTAATCAAGGTTGGATGATGTATGTCATCATTTTACCGTACGCATTATCTGGAATTATCGATCCAAGTATTCGTTCAATCGTTTCAGCGCAAACAAAAAGCAACGAGCAAGGTGAACTGCAAGGTATTTTCACCTCTCTTATGAGTCTTGCAGAAATAGTTGGTCCAATAATAATGTTGTCGATCTATGCTGCTACATTACCTTGGGGGAAAATAAACGAATTATACTATGGAACAGCTTTTTATTTTGGTGGTTTCATTACGTTGATCGCATTTATATTGTTGCGCTGGACATTGAAAAAAAATCAATAAAAAAGGGCTGACTTTTTTGTCAACCCTTCAGTAAAATGATGCTTTTTTATTTTTTCTCCAATACGAGAACAAGCTTGTTAAAATCTGCTGCGGCGTTCATGACATTTTCATAGCCTTTGTATTCAGCAACTGGAAAATAAACTTTGTTGTAATATTCAGTGATATCAATAATCAATTCACCATTTGTTATGACAAAATTTGCGACAAAACCAGCCGATTTATCAGCAGTTTCTACGTTAAAGATCAATTCATTGGTGTTTTTTATGGTATAGCCTTCTGGAATTAATATGACGAGTTTACGACGATATTCACGGTTAAATTCCGCCTGAACGGGTAAAGTTCTTTCTTCTTTGTTGTATAATTCAGCTTGTGGCCCGATCAACATACCAACTTTAAAGAGTATTTTATCGCCAGCTTTCTCCGTAAAAGGGCTATTTTCAAATGTTGCTTTTGCAACAAACGGTAATTTCCCAGCAACTTTACTATTATCGTTTTCATATGTTGCATCAACAAGTTTTGCGTCTTTATCGATGTATTTTAAAAATTCTTCTTTTAATTCTGTTTTACGCTCATCATCAACAAAGTCAAGAATGAATTGTGGTAAAATAGCTTTATAACCACTTACTTTACGTTCGATAACCACTTTTGGTTCTGTAAGGTTGTCAGAAAAATCAACATGGGCATTGATTTCATCAATCGATTCTTTTGCATCTACTAATTTAATGTCTTTGATTTTTGAAATTGCGATTGCCATGTCATTCAATTGCTTTTCTTCAATAAACAACCCTTTGTTATAGGTTAAATGATAAGGAGGAAAACCAATACGCGATGTGATTTCGGGAGAAAAATATGTTTTCAATTCTGGAATATAAACTAGGTATTCATCCAAGAAATTGTATGCTTCGTATGCTGTTAAAAACGGATTTTCATCACGATCACTAGTCAACACCAATTCTACTTTAACCCCCATTTCTCGAGCTGTTTGTAAAAATAATTTTGTCATTCCTGCTTCTGATGTAATTTTCTTTTCGAATACAAAAGCTAGGTTTTCCAATTCACTGACGTTTGCATCAATCAACGTAAAGTTTGATTTGATAGAATATTCCAGGTAGCGCAACTTGTCTTCCAAGCTACTTACGCCTGCGGCTTCCACTTCTTTGATCAAGGATTTAATACCTTTTAATTCTTTTTTTTCTGGTACAGCAAACATGGATTCATGAAAATATTTTCCTACTTCCGTATAATTGTAAAAGTTCGATTTTTCAGAATCAAAATTCTTGTTCAATTTGTAATAACATTTCTGTAAAAGCGCATAATATGGACTTTGGAATTCATTTTTCAAGCCTTTGAGATCTGTTACAGTGAGAAATTTTCTACGCACGAAATAATCAACAGTATCCAAAGTCAAAGCTGGCATTCCATTAACAGGGTAAATTTGAAAATCCAAATGTTTTGGGGAAATAATATCCATTTCAAACTTCTTTTTTTCTATTTCTGATTGAATGGTCATAACTGATCCAGTATAATCAGGGTCTTGCTTCAAATAATGTAAATATTCTATAATACAGCCTTTTTCAAGTCCATCTAAAGCAAAATAACGGTAGGCTACATTGCCTTCTTCATCTTTTGATTCCTGTATGTCGGATTCTTTTAAATTAATGATGTCACCGTTTGGTTTGATAACACGCGCTTTCTGAATCAAAACAGTTGTTTCTGAACCGTTACTGATATACATTTTGTTGTTTTCCTCGATTGCAGCGTCTGTATTAATCAACCGAATAACATGAGATAAATACATTTGCGCCATATCTTCGCCTATCTTGGTGTATTCGATACTCTTTTTCTCAAACAAAATGATTTCATCTTCCTTTTTGTCTTCTTCCGAAATAGTGAATTTTTCGGGTGTCGCTTTCCAGTCGTATTTGCTGTAATAAGTTAATTGTGCTTGAGCAAGTTGAGCGACAACAAGTAATAATGTTGTAAGTATAAGTTTCATAGGTTATTGTTTAATTAAGACGACAGATTCAGCTAAAGCAGCTTTTTTTGTTTTTATAAAATTATTCCATTCTTCAAAGCGCTCTGGTGCAAGTAACAAAAATGTCAAATCAAACGACAGTGTCATTACAATGCTGTTTCCAGTTTGTTTGTAATTGATGGAGTAATGAACAAAGTCGTTGTCAAATGTATTGTTTTGCGGAAGCGATTTGAGTTTGTATCCTGAAGGAATCGTTAACGTTGTAACATAGGTGTCCGAAAAATGATTTTCCATCTCGTACGGCGCAATGCGTGTTTTTTTGAATTCACCTTGTTGCACAAAATCTTTGTTTAAAATCATATTGACATAGATTTCATTGTCCAAAACAGTTGCATAATTTTGAACTTTCCAATCAAATGACATTTTTGTTAACCCATCACGATCATCTATTCCTGTAACTTTTTCGTTGGTAATTGAAAACGAGTTATTTCCACGTTCGTTGATACTTGTGATGAAATTATGATATTCTTTAACAGGGACACTTTTGGCTAAATTACCTAAGTAGATGTGGTAATATCCTGTGGAAATACTTCGTGTAGTACCAACAAGGTTTTTTTCTTGCAACTGAATGAATGTTGAATCAACCATTCGTGTGATTTTTCTATCGGGTACTGGGACATTTACAATTTCAAATTCATTCGGTCCTAAATGAATAAATGCTTCTTTTTCTTGAATAAAACCAGTCGGCAAAACAATTGGTTGAAATGAATTTGTAGCATCTAAAAAATAATAATTACCATTTTCTTTATACGTAGTAATCATGTGATTATCACAAAAACTCGAAGGGAATTCGGAGTATTTGTAGGGTAGACTTCTACTGCCAATCCATGTTAAATATGTCGGGATGTGAACGGCTTTTGTCATGGAATAAATCAATGAAGCCATGTCTTTGCAATCGCCGTATCGTTTTTCAATGATGCGTGATGGCTGACGTGGAACAAAACCACCATCACCTTCTTCAAAAGCAATGTATTTTATATGATCTTGCACCCAGTAATAGATTGCTTGAACTTTGTCAAAGTTGGATGTTAGATTTTTCGTAATTGAATCAGCAATTTCAGTAATTTCTTTGCTTGGTGTTTCGTTTTCAACTTCAGCTATGTTTTTTTTGTAATTGTTGTGCAAATCAGAAATTGTTTCAATTAATTGCTGGCGACCGTTTTTAGTGTAATAGTATGCAATTTGAGCAAGTACGTGTGGTGCGTAAAAACGATTGTTAGGAGCCATTTCTTCCGATTTAATTATCAAATCTTCAGCTGTTTTCCAGGTCATTATTCGTTTGCCTTTGTTCAACGTTTCTGAAAAGTTGATAGGGAATTTTTCGGTGTTAAATAATTTGCTCTTCAAATGAATACAACTATCCATTTCAATGATGAATTGCGGGTTTTCACATGGAATCATACCGTAAAAACTATAGCCAAAGGGAAAACTATTATCCGATACAGCTACTTCATAAGATAGGTGACGAAGCGCTCCTTCTACCAACCCGCCATAAACAAAGGAAGTAGTTTTTGTGCCATCATGAAAAATACCATTGTCTGCTTCACCATCTTTTGTAGTGAAATTACTCGCTTCAATTTTTTTTGAACCTTTCTCTGTAGGGACAATTGAATAAGCATCAATGTTAGTTATTGTTTCAAAAGGCGAAAAATCAATCGATGATTCTGATAAACTGATAATGCCATTTTTATCCAAAATCAAGTAGTCCCATTCGTAAAAATGAGTTACTGTTGGAATGTTTTTCACCATTTTTATAGCAATCCGATGAACACTTTTTGTTTGTACCAAATGTTGTCCTGGATATTTTTTACGGTAGTTTGCTAAATCCTCTTTTGTCTGAGACAGCAGTACGTTACTCATTAAAAGAAAAAATAGACTGAATAAGCTGGTGTTAAAATTTTTCGATGGTAAGCGCATTGTCGTTATAATAGGTTGTTTTTTGAGTTATTTTCCCATCAGCATTGTACACAAGTGCAGTTCCGTGTTTGTCACCGTACAGATAAGGAGTTTTACTTTTGATTTTTCCATTGCTGAAATAAGTAATTTCCCAACCATGTTTTAATCCTTTGACATAATCTGTTTCTTCAATTTTGGCACCATTTTCATTATATTGATAAAACTTTCCATTCTCTTCGTCATGTAAATAGGTGTTTTCCTCTGATTTTGTTCCGTTTTCGTAATATTCGGTATATTTTCCTTCGATTAAACCGTTTTTACGTTGGTGTTCCGTCGATTTTTTACCGTTTTTATAATAACACGTTATCGACATTTCTTTACTGTCTAATTTAATTGGTGCGATTTCCTTTCCATCGGTACCCATATAAGCATACGATTCAATCACTCCTTGATTGTAATAACGAATCATCATAACTTCGCCATTTGCATTGAAAGTAGTCACTTTTCCATGACGTTCATCGTTGAAATAGCTTCCTGTTAATGAAACTTTTCCGTTATCGTGATAATAATGGAAAACGCCTTCTGAAACACCTTTTACCCAAATCAAATCGGATGTTTTGGTTCCGTTTTCAGCGTAATACACCTCCAATCCATCTCGTTCACCATTAACATAATTCACTTCGTGAATTAATTTTCCTGTTAAACTAAACCATTTCCAAGTTCCTGTCCGTTCATCATTTAAATAGGCTCCAGCACAAGTAACTTGTTTGTTTGGACCATACCAAGTAAATACGCCATCTGCATTCCCGTTTTTGTAGTGAGCAACTAATCGAACATAACTATTATCAGGACTATGTAACGTTATTTCTCCATTGTATTCTGGAAATTCATCGATGATTCGTTCGTTTGTATCTAAATAAATGTTAGTTATTTCACGCCCCATATCTAATTCTTGGAACGTATTTAATTTGCCATTGACAGCAAAATCCTTTTGGATACCATGTTGCGTTCCATTTACGTAATAATTTTGGCTTTCAAAAGTTCCGTCAAATCGATAAGAAATCCAATCTTTATCGATTTCATTGTCTGTGTAAAACCCTTCTCGTATGAGGTCACCAAAAATATTGTATTCAAGAAACAGTCCGTTTTTTTGACCATCTTTGATTTGAAACACGCGATTACGTTGACCATTTGGATGATAAGTAATCAAAGAATCTTTCAATTCACCTTTTGAATAGTACTCTCGTTTCCACAAATTTCCATACACGTCATAATAGTTCCATTCCCCCTCATTTAATCCATCAATTTTTTGACCAATCATATCGCGTTCACCATTCGGGTGATTGCGAATGAAGTCTAACTTTTTCCCTTTTTTAGTCGCTAAAACAGTTGCTTTATTGTTCTTGTCAATAAAAACAATTTCTGTTAGTTCACCTTTCGAGAACTCAAATTCGTGGTATTTTTTTCCATCCAAATCATAAAAAGTACTTTTTCCGTTTTGCTTTCCTGATTCATCCAAGGTCATACTAATGCTTAATTTTCCATTGGAAAAATATTCTTCAGATAGTCCTATTTGCTTTCCTTTCTTGTAAGCACCTTTTTCTTCTAACTGCCCATTTGGATAAAATCGTTGAAAAGTACCATTATACAAATCTGCTTCATAATTGTATTCCGTTCGCAATTGTTTGTTTTCATAGAAAGTGCTGCGAACACCTTGAATCATGTCGTCTTTCAATGTGAATTGTTCTTGAATTTCGCCATTCGGATGGTATTCGGTGTAAGCTCCTTCTCCTTTTCCATCAACATAATTCACTTGATAATAAATAGAACCGTTTCGGTAATAAGCAGTATAAAGCCCGTTTTTCTTTCCGTCTTTCATCGGATATTTTTCTTTTAACGTGCCGTTTTTAAAGTAAATATAAACAGTGTCTTGAGCTAAGTTGTTTTTTAAGGTGTATTTTTCATTCAATTCACCTGTAAAATAATATTCATAGAATTTTTTTGTTGTTGCATCTACAAATTCAACTTTTCGTGAAATGTTTCCGTCAAACTCATTGAATATTTCCCAGGTACCAATCGGATCGCCTTTTTCATCTAAATGAGCAATCATTTTTAACAAGCCATTAGGATGATAGTAATAATTGTTACCAACCTCTGTTCGCCCATCTGGTCCTCCTAAATGACCTAAAGAGATTAAACCTTTAGCAGCATAATTTGCATAAATAAATTGTTCTTTCCCTTCAAATTCCATGTATTGTGTAGATGCAAGTTTATCGAATTCGGTTTTAGACCAATCGTAAAACGCTCTTATTTTTGATATTTTCCCTTTTATCTTTCCTTGTATTGCGTCCGATTCGTTTGGTATTAAACTGACCAGGATTAATTCGTCTAATTTTTTATTTTCCCATACAGACTGGTAAAAAGGCATGTAAATTTGGTTCCAAAAGTCTAAATTATCTTTGTTATAGGTGTTGTTTTTTAAAAAGAGATGCAGTTGTTTTGCATAGTCCGTTCCAATTGTAAATTTGGTTTTGTAATTGTCTTGCAAAGCAATTTTATTTGTGAACAATTCATTGAATTCGGAATATGGATCGCCATTTTCAAACACTTTTATTTGTTCGTGAGTCGACTCAAATGATCCGTTTGCGAGACTTTCCATTATGCCAACAACTTCATTTACACGACTGTCTTCGGGTTCTATCCAAGTAAACATCAGTAGTGACATGAGAGCTTGATCATACAATCCTTGATTTGCAGCAATAATACCTAAGCGCAAATGACTAGGGTAGTAGTATACATTTCCCTTGATGGAAGCTTGGTAGTCTGCGATTGCTTCAGCGTATTTCTTTTGGTTTTCGTAGCAAACACCTCTGTTGTAATACAATAAATGTTGATGTGGGTATAATTTAATCCCCTCTGAATATACTTTGATAGCTTCCTCAGGTTGCTTATTTTTGTTGTAAGCATTACCTAAAAGTGAATAAACTTGATGTTTGAAATCAAAGCGAATTTTGTAATCTAATAAATCATGCAAAATTTCTTGTGCACGAATATATTGTTCCATTCCAATATAACTTAATGCCATTTCATATTGCGACTTTGCATAGTTGGTATCGTTAATACTTACCTTGTTGTAATCGCGAATAGCCTCATAGTATTCTTCTTTTTGATAGTGATCGTATCCTTTCCTAAGTAATTCTTCAGAATTTTCTAAGTTGATGTTTTTTTGTCCAAATTGAAAAAATGGTAGGATTAAGAATAAAAAAGTTAGATTTTTCATTGTAGTTTTTTTGTAGAGAAAATGAAATTAATTATTTTTTTGAAAATAAATGAAACTTCACCGAACTTATTTCAAATTTATGCGTCTATGAAATAACTGTTGAAAACCAAAATGTAAAAAATCAATTGGAGATGTTTATATTTGTCATTCACTGTTGATTAAAATTTAAAAAGATAATGAAACTAGTAAAATTATTTTTGTTTGCATTTTTCATGAGTGCATGCGCTGTAGTAGGTTCAGCACAAGTTAGTGCGAAAGCAACTTCAATTACTGATCAATGGACTTTAGTTCATTCACAGGATGGTATTAATTTTTATGCTAAAAAAGTTGTTTGTACCCTTTATGAAGGGGTGAAACCTTTTGATTATGTGGTTTTAAAAGTGGAAAACATGACAAATGAAACTGCATCAATTTCTTTTGAATTTGGAACTATTTTAAATGGTGAGTGTTTTGGTTGTGGTTCAAATGAGGCAATAGCCTCTATTACTTTAGCACCAAATGCTGTAATTGAAAATAATTGTTCGACTTTCTCTCAAGGAATGCATGGTTTAATTCAAAACCGCATGTCCAAAACAGTTAACCGTTTTGACGGGATACAAATTAATACAATCAAAATTTCAAAAAAATGATGAAAAAATTAGCATTAGTCGTATTATCTGTAGCCGCTAGTTTTATTAGTCAGGCTCAATTGTGTTCTATTGTCATTTCACCGAGTGATACGACAGTTTGCCCTGGCGATTCGGTTCACATTGTATCGATTCCAGTTTTATTGAACGGAAACCAGGCTTTTAACTTTAACAACTCCTCAATTCCGACAGGTTGGTCTGCAACAGGAGGGACGTTTTTCTCGACTCCTTGTGGTCAAAATCCTTCTGGTTCACCTTATTATTGGGCACAAACTGCTGCAGTAACTCCAGGGATTACTACTGCTTCTTATGATGTTTCTTGTGGTGGTTACCTGATTTTCGATATGAAAATGGCAATCCAAGGTCAAGCTAGTCCTTGTGAAGGGCCAGATGAGCAAGACGAAGGGATTTCTCTGCAATACTCCTTAAATGGAGGATTAACTTGGGTTGATATTATTTATTATTCTCCAGGTGGATTTACATTGCCATCAAATCCAGGTGGAAATACTAGTATTGCTTCTGGACCAACAGCATATACAACTTGGGCGACGTATACTGTAAATATTCCTACTGCTGCTCAAACTTCTAATACACGTTTTAGATGGGTGCAAACTGCTAGTTCTTCCAGTGCAAATGATAACTGGGGATTGGATAATATTATTGTTAACGCGACAGGAGCTCCTTGTGGAAATCAGGCTGTAGTTAACTGGAGCAATGGTTTGATGGATACTACAGATTTCTGGATTGTTTCGAATGTCGATACTGTTGTAACTGCATACGTTTACGATACGATGGGTAACTTCATGTGTGCTTCAGCACCAATTCCTGTTCATATTTATCAAGATTTAATGACACATTCGTTAGTAGATGTTGTTATTTCTAAATGTCCAACAACAAATGGTGCTGCTGAAGTAACTAATATTGGTAATTCAATTGCACCGTATTCTGTTTTTTGGCCGGAATTGAATTCGACACAAAACCCAGTTACTCTTCCTACAAATGGACAACAACACGATACGACCTTGTATCATGTGATTGTGACAGATGGTTGTGGTTACACTAGGGAAGATAGTGTCCTCTTTATTGTAAATCAAACATTAAATATAGATTCGGTATTTGCCCAACCTACAAGTGCATGTGCAAATGATGGCGTAGTTGTAGCATTAGTATCTGGAGCAACAGGTCAGCCTATGTACAAATGGAATGGACCTGGAGCAACTAATCCTTTGTTTGTGAATTCAACAGTTTGGCAAAACAGACCAGCAGGGTGGTACTATTTTGAAGTTTCTGATAACGTTTGTAGTGATTCAGATAGTGTTTATGTAGATGTTTTAAATCCTCCTGTTGCGACATTCACAACATCTGATCCAGATGGTTGTGCGCCGCACAGTGTCACTTTTACAAACACAAGTGTAGGAACAACCAATTTCTATTGGGACTTTGGAAATGGAAACACAGTAAATGTCACAACATTAGATCCGATAGTTCAAACATACAATGCGAATGCAAACGTCATGTTGATCTCTTCCAATGGACCAAATTGTTCTGATACTGCTTATGCAGTAATATCAGTTCAGATTTGTGGATGTACAGATCCTCTTGCTTTGAACTATAACCCGTTGGCGCAATCAAATGATGGATCTTGTTTGTATCCAAATCCAGTTGTAGAAGCACCAAACGTAATTACTCCAGATGGTGATAATGTAAATGATGTATTTGAACTTTCCGTACAAAATGTTCAAAAAATGGAATTAACGATCACTAATAGATGGGGGAATGTGATGTTCAAAGGTAACTCTTCAATTTGGGATGCGAAAGTTGGTGGTAAGATTGTAACAGAAGGTGTTTACTTCTATCAATATACAGCAACAGGTACACAAGGAGAAGAGGTTTCAGGACATGGTTTCTTCAATGTGGTAACGAAATAAAATTTAGATAATAATAATAAAAAAGGCTGAATCGGAAACGATTCAGCCTTTTTTTATTTGCCTCAATAATCGGAGTCGATTTCCAACCTTGAAACAACTTACAAACTCCAAGTTTCACTTGAAAACAGGAATAAAAACTCGGGCATTAAAACATCCACAAGGAAACAAGCTGAAATGGAGGAAATGTGAACCCCGTGTTTGAGGAGGTACGACGAGTTGGGGTGAACATCCGGAATGCATCGTAGCTTTCCGAGAACGGTTTTTCGGCCCTAGACTTTTTTGTTACTTTTTGGGGCAATGCCAAAAAGTAAATAACATCTAGTTTGTCATCGGTCCCTTGCCTTCGAGTTGAAATTCATTGTAAATGAATTTCCCTCAGTCATCGGGCCACGTCATCGAAGACGGTTCCCAACCTTGAAACAAGGTACACAATCCATTTATTTATCGAAGCGTTCTCGTCTTCATTCCGGAAGTGAGGAAAAGCAACAATCAATGTGCGTGGTTTTGCAGCAAAGGCGGTCACGTTTTAAATCGCAATGCAATGAGATTTAGCAACGTTTGCTAGCAAAACAAGCGGCTTGATTTTTGCCCGAACGGCTTTGAATGAAGACTAGCTTTTTTGTTACTTTTTTAGCAATGAAAAAAGTAAGTAACATTTAGTTTGCCCTCGATCCCTCAACTTTCGATCCCGAAACATCGGGAACAATTAATTTCCCTCAGTCATCGGTATCTACCATCCCTTGTTTTCGAGTTGCTCTACATTTTCAATGTATAGCCCTCACTTATCGTGATTCGTCATCGAAGTCTACGATGTTTAAATTAGACACAAAAAAGCCGTAGGAAAATCCTACGGCTTTTAAACAGTATTAAAAAGCTGTTAGTTGACTTTCAATTCAACTCTTCTGTTTATTTGTTTTCCTTCGGGTGTGTCGTTTGTTGTTTTTGGCATTGATTTCCCAAATCCTTTGATTGTTAATCGTGATTTAGCAACACCTTTCGCTTGTAAATAAATTGCAACCGCTTCAGCACGATTCATAGAAAGCGTTTTGTTTTTCATTTCGGCACCTGAGTCGTCAGTATGTCCGTTGATTTTTAATTTAGCATTTGGATTCATCGCTAAGTAATCAGCTACACCGTCTAACAATAGTTTCGCTTCGTTCGTTAAGTCATAACGATTATAATCAAACAACACATCATTGATTTGACCATTAATTGGAGCGACATTTATTAGGGCAGTTTTTTCATCAGGACAGCCATTATTTACCATTGAACCAGCTTTATCAGGGCAATTGTCTTTTGCGTCAGCAACACCATCATTGTCTGAGTCTTTACAGCCGTTCGTTGAAAACGGACCTTTTTCTGTTGGACATGCATCATACGCATCAGCGATTCCATCCATATCGGAATCAACAACTGCTTGACCTTTTGAATTGACCAAAGAACCTTCTGGAGTAGCTGCTTCTAAATCGTTGTAATTTGGAATTCCGTCTTTATCGTCGTCTTTTAATTTATCTTCTAACTCTTTTACTTTTTTATCGAAAGCTGTCATGTCAGCTCCGTAAATTGTTGGTGTCCAGTCAGCATGAGAAGATGCTTTACCAAAGTAAAATGTTGCACCTAGAGATGCATTCAAAAAGTAACCATCAATTGCCCCATGTTGACTTAAGTTTTGCATGTCAAATTGGTACGTTTGGTTGTGGTGAAAAATAAACGATAAATCAGCATTTAACGAAAAACGCTCCGTTACTTTTAATTGCGGTGTTGCTCCAAAAATAAAATTGACCATGTCATCAGATTTTTTAAACAAGGTGTTATCTGTTCCAACTTGGTAGTCTTTGTTTAACCACATACTTGAAATACCGGCTCCTCCATGGATTAATAATCCGAAACGCTTTGAAAAAGTTGAGAAACGTAATAAATCCCCTGCATTGACAACTGCTTGTAAGGAAGATCTGAAATAATTTATGTTTCGAGTACCCGAATTTACGCCGTCAAATAAATCGTATCCAAAATCTAATTGGATTCCAACGCGGTTATTCATCATGTAGCGACCATTCAGCCCGAAATGTTGAAATTGATTCAGTTTTGTATGTACAATAGTTGGAGCTTGTCCGTCGTGAACCCCTAGATTCAAGCCTAGCGACCATTTGTTAAATTCAGTTTGTGCAATGCTTGATAGGGATGAAGCAAAAGCTAAAAGGATAAGTGTTTTTTTCATTTTATGTGTTTTAAGTGGTGTAAATTTAAGTAAAAATACTTAGCTTTGTGTTGAGAGTTTTCATAACAAACAAATTTAACCTTTAAAAAAAAATAATTCATAATTCATTTTTACCTTTAAACTCTTAATATCAATTTTCATGGAAGAAAACAACACTGTTACTATCAAATATTTTTTACATCAACTAATTAACAAGATTAATTTTTTGAGAAGAAAATGGTTGATAATTTTTTCTTTTTCTATAATAGGTGCATTATTTGGATTATGGATAGGTATAGTTCAAAAGCCAGTTTATAAAGCTGCATTGTCTTTTGCTTTAGAAGAGGAAGGCTTGGGAAGTGGATCAGCGGCTATGGGTTTAGCGAGTCAATTGGGCTTAGATATTGGAGGTTCATCTAATGGTGCCTTCAAAGGTTCGAATGTGATTGAGTTATTTAAGTCCCGTATAATGATTCAAAAAACCTTGCAAGAGCCTGTTTCAAATGAAAAATATTCGTTAGCAGATTTATATATTAAAGTTAACAATTGGAAACAAAAATGGTCAGACGAACCACTATTAAATAAGATAACAATACCAGTAAATAAAGAATTATCCCGAATACAAGATAGTGTTCTTGGTTTGATATATGATCAATTAATAAAAAAAGATTTAACTGTAGGACAGAGGGATAAAAAAAATTCAGTAATTTATATAGAAACAAAATCAAAAAGTGAAGATTTCTCTAAACAATTTACAGAAAAATTAGCTGTTATTGTTTCCGATTTTTATATCGAAACAAAAAGCAAAAAGGCGCGACAAAATTTAGCGATTTTGCAACACCAAGTTGATTCTGTTAGGAATCAATTAAGTGCTTCGGTACTTGGAGTCGCTGTATCTACAGAACAAACCTTTGGATTAAATCCTGCTTTGAATGTGCAACGAGTTCCTTCCGCTAAAAAACAAATTGAAGTACAAACAAATACTGCAGTATTGACTGAATTGTTAAAACAGACTGAAATTGCAAAAATCAACGTTCGCAAAGAAACACCTTTGATTCAGGTTATAGACAAACCAATTTTACCGCTTGAAAAAGAAAGGATAGGTAAATTAAAAGGATTTATTTTTGGAGGTTTGTTTGCAGGATTTATAATTGTTTTTGGATTATTGGGCAAGCAATATTTTAGAGAAATTATGAATGAAAAACAAAAATGATTTTAAAACACACGATAAAATTTAACTGACACAGAATGAAAAAAGCATTAATTACTGGAGTTACAGGTCAGGATGGTTCATACCTTGCAGAGTTTTTGTTAGCTAAAGGATATGAAGTTCATGGTATAATTCGGAGATCTTCGGTTTTCACTACAAAACGATTAACAGATAACGTCTGGAAAAATGAAAATTTTCATTCACATCATGGCGATTTAGCTGACTCTAGTAATTTACATCGATTAATTTCAAAGATTGCACCTGATGAAATTTATAATTTAGGTGCTCAGTCACATGTCGCAGTATCTTTTGAAGTGCCTGAATATACAGGAGAAGTAGACGCAATTGGAGCAATAAGATTGTTAGACGCAATAAGGGATACTGGAATCAAAACAAAGTATTATCAAGCTTCCACCTCTGAATTGTTTGGTGGATTACCTGGAACTGCTCCACAAAGCGAGACAACTCCTTTTTATCCGAAATCACCCTATGGTGCAGCTAAATTATATGCCTATTGGGTAACAGTTAATTATAGGGAATCCTATAATATTTTCGCATGTAATGGGATTTTATTTAATCACGAATCACCTAGACGAGGTGAAACATTTGTTACAAAAAAAATTTCAAAAGCTGTTGCTGCAATTGTAAAGGGAAAACTTGATACATTAAAATTGGGTAATCTTGATGCGAAAAGAGACTGGGGGTATGCGAGAGATTATGTAGAGGCAATGTGGTTAATGTTACAGCAAGAAAAACCGACAGATTATGTTATTGCTACAGGAAAAACCTACACAGTAAGAGAGTTTGTGGAATTGGCCTTTCAGGTAGTAGGAATTCAAATCAATTGGATAGGAAGCGGCGTTGATGAAAAAGGTGTAGATAATGAAACGGGGAAAACGTTAGTTCAGATTGATCCAAAATATTTTAGACCTGCAGAAGTAGAGTTATTATGGGGTGATCCTTCAAAAGCTGAAAAAGAACTCGGTTGGAAATCAAATACGTCAATAACTGAATTGGTCACAAAGATGGTTAATTACGATTTAAATAATGATGATTTCGGGGGGCAAGAAACAGATACGTTATGAGTAGCAAAATAAAAGATTTTGAAATAATTGAGTCTTCAATAGTTAAAGGTGTGAAAATTATTATTCCATCTGTTCACAATGACGAGAGGGGAACTTTATTCACTACTTTTTATAAAGAAGTGTATGATGCATTGATACCTAATGAACTAGAATTTAAACATGATAAGTTTGCGTTAACTTTTAATAGAGTTTTACGAGGAATTCATGGAGACAATAAATCTTGGAAATTAGTTACCGCAGTTTATGGTGAAATAGTACAAGTTGTAGTAGATAACAGATTAGAATCGCCAACTTACCAAAAATGGGAGTCTATTAAAATAAATGGTTCGCAACCAAAATTGATTTTATTGCCTCCTGGTGTTGGAAATGCTTTTTATGTAAGTAGCAATGAAGCACTTTATCACTATAAACTAGCTTATTCTGGTGAGTATTTTGATGCTGAAGACCAGTTTACATTAAAATGGAACGATCCAGAAATAGGAATAGAATGGCCAGATGAGCGTCCAATATTATCAAATAGAGATAAATAAAGTAAAAATATTATGGAAGTAATTAAACACGAAAATCAAATTTTAGCTATCATTTATCGTGATAGTGATTGGACAGAAGGATTAAATTTTATCACACCAAATGAATTGTTCATTCAGGTTGGTACTTGGTGGTACCCAGAAGGAAAAAAATTAGCTTCACATGTGCACAAAGATTTTGAACGAACTGCAATGCGAACTCAAGAAATGACCTATGTTAAAAGAGGATCTATGCGTGTGCTTTTATATGATAATAACCAAAATTATTTACAAGATTTTATTATCAGAGAAGGTGATTTAGCTGTTGTAGCATATGGGGGGCACGGTTATGAGATTTTAGAAGATGGCACTCAAATTATTGAAGCCAAAAACGGTCCGTTTATAGATGTAGAAACTGATAAAACTAAGTTTTAATTGGAAAATATTTTTTTTAATCATAAAGATTTAAAATCTTGTGGGAAAAACGTAATAATTGGTAAAACTGTTAGGATTAGATATCCTGAATTAGTTGAAATTGGGAATAATGTGATTATCGATGATTTTACATATATTTCTACTGCACTTAAGTTACATGACAACACTCATATTTCTTCTGGTTGTAAAATAATTGGGGGAAAAAAGGCGTTTGTTGAAATGTTTGAATATTCAACATTAGCCCCAAATGTAGTTTTATCTGCGGGAACTGATGATTATCTTAGTGGTATAGCAACTCCTATGGTTCCATTAGAATTCAAAGCAAATTGTATTATAGGAGAAATAATAATAAAAAAGCATTGTATTGTAGGAGCAGGATCCGTTGTCTTGCCAAATATTGTATTAAACGAAGGGAGTTCTATAGGGGCGCTTTCTTTGGTGAATAAAAGTTTAGAATCGTATAAATTATATGCAGGAATTCCAGCCAGGTTTATTAAAAATCGTAATAAATCAGAAATTCTGTCATTAGAAAAATTATTAAAAAATGAATAATCAATTCATACCACAAATGGAACCATGGTTTGGTTCTGAAGAAAAAATAGCCATGAATGAATACATGGAAGAAGGAGGTTGGTTAACTGAATTTAAACGGACAGCTGAATTCGAAGAAAGATTAGCAACCTACACAGGTGCAAAACATTGTGTTGTTGTGAATAATGGGACGATTAGTCTTTCGTTAATGGCTATGGCAGTTGGAATTAAAGCTGGTGATGAAGTTATCGTTCCAAACTACACTATGATTGCAACACCAAATTCATTAAAACTATTTGGTGCATGTCCAATTTTTGTAGATGTTGAAAAAGAAACACTGTGTTTGGATCTTGAAAAAGTAAAGGCTGCGATTACACCAAAAACTAAGGCAATTCTTTTTGTAAATGCAAATGGAAGAAATCCGAAAGCAGGTATAGAAGCTTTTCAAGCTTTATGTGAGGAAAAAGGCTTGATTTTATTAGAAGATGCAGCACAATCGTTAGGCTCTTTTCACAAAAACGGGAAACACCAAGGAACAGTAGGTTTAGCTGGAAGTTTCTCATTTTCAGCACCTAAAATCATATCTACTGGTCAAGGTGGAGCTATTGTTACAAATGATGATGAGGTCGCTTACCGCTTAAAAAGATTAAAAGATTTTGGACGAAGTGGTGGTGGAAATGATATTCATGACAGTATTGGTTTCAATTTTAAATTTACTGAAATGCAAGCTGTTATTGGTAATGAACAAATGAAAAAATTACCTTGGAGAGTAGAAAGAAAAAAAGAGCTTTATAAACTGTACAAAGATCAGTTAAAAGACATACTTCAAATTACTTTTTTTGAACAAGATTTAAGTTGTACAACACCATGGTTCATAGATGCATTTGTAGATAATAGAACTGAACTCCAAACGTTTTTAAAAGAAAACAATATTGGTACACGCATAATGTATCCACCTATAAATAAACAAGAAGCTTATCATATTGATGGGGATCATCAAATTTCAAACTTAGTTGGAATAAAAGGACTTTGGCTTCCTTCAGCAGCTCAATTAAGTGATGAACAAGTCATTTTCATTTGTGATAAAATCAAACTGTTTTATCAGTGAAAAAAGAATTCAATAACAGCAATGAAATTGCTATTGTAGTGCTTTCTTTTGATGGTTTCAAAGAATTATGGAAACCCTTTTTTGATTATTTTTTTAAAGCATGGAATGACTGTCCATATAAAATCTATTTGCTTAATAATTTTCAAAAATATGATGATGAACGTATTACAAATTTATTAGTTGGGGAAGATGTGTCTTGGTCTGATTCACTCAAAAAAGGTTTGGAAAAAATAGCTGAAAAGCGTGTTTTTTTTCTTTATGATGATGCATTTATTTACCAACTTGATAAAAGTGAGATTACAAATTGTTTTCAAACTGCTATAACAAATGATTACACATCAGTAATGCTGAGACCATCGTTGTTCATCAATCAATTTATCAGAAAAAAAATTCAACTCATACCTGATAATGCGCTTTATAGAAATGCCTTATTTTGCAATTTAATTCAACGTGAACATTTAATAAAGTTGCTTCATAGTTCAGAATCTGCTTGGGATTTTGAATTGGCAGGAAATAAAAGAAGTGTGTCATTTCGCTATTACTCAACAAATCGAAAAATCATCTTTTATCATCACGGGATAGTCAAAGGGAAATGGTTTTATTCCATTTACAAGCAATTAAAACAAGAAGGATATTCTTTTGAAAAGTTGAATAAAAGCTTAACTCGTGTTCAATCCATTCAATTGAATTGGAAAACACGTATCTATGAAACTTTTTTAAGGTTGACACCAATAAAGATTGTTCGAAAAATTGAAAACAAAAGAAAAAAACAGATTTACAATTGAACTAGAGATGGAAAATAACCAACAGCCTTTTTTTTCAATTTGTATCCCTACATACAATTCTGTTTTCTTTTTAAAAAAGCTATTGAATTCGTTATTCATTCAATCGTTTATTGATTTTGAAATTGTAATCAGTGATGATTCAACTACAGATGAAGTAATGAATTATTGTAAAGAGATAAAAGATGCTAGAGTTATCTATCTCAAACACCAATCAATTCATTCTGCAACAGAAAATTGGAATTTTGCAATACAAAATGCTAAAGGTAAATACCGCATGCTTGTTCATCATGACGACTATTTTTCAGACCACAAAATTTTAGAGCATATAGTTGATTTTCATAATAAAAACGGAGAGAAAGACGCAATGTTTTTAGGTTTTGTAAATGAAAACAAATCAGAGAAATTTTATTATGGGAAATTTTCTATTCAACGAATATTGAAGCAACCAGATAAGTTATTATTTGTGAATTATCTCTCAGCCCCTTCATGCCTCATAATACACGAAACTGTAACTATAGATTATAATGATAAATTGAAATGGTTGGTTGATGTTGATTTTTATCAAAGATTAATGATTAATTATAAAAACATTGCATATGTACCGCATCTAAAAATGGTTATTGGAGGAGGCGAAGAGCGAATTACGAATACAATTTCTAATAAATTAATATTATCTGAGTTCTTGTATTTGAGAAAGAAAAACTATTACAAAAAGAGTTATGCAATATTTCTTATCAAGTTGATGAAGCTTAAAATCATTTTATTTGAGTTTATAAAATACAAATTAAATGGAAACACAAAGTAAATTAATGAATAACACATCTGAAAATAAAGGTTTATTCTTTGGGTTTATTTTGAGTATTTCTCAACTCAACATTGTTTACGGATTACCAGTAGTACTTTTTTTTATATTACTTTTTTCTGAAACAAAAGCATTGAAAAATAAAAATAAGCGATTGTTTTTTTTGTTGATTTTTCAAATAATTTGGATGACAGCAATTTTTCTATTTTTCCCAAGCAATTTTAATCATTACATTAAAAACATTAACGTATTCATTATTATACTATTAATTCTCATTTCTAAATTTGATTTAAAATTTTTAATTGGACTATCTAAGAGTTTAATAATTTTATTTATTGTAGATTTCATTTTTAATTTATTTTCATTTTTCCTTGGATTTGATCCGCTTGGGAGACAACCACAAATGAGACCTGACGATGTTGTAGAACGCTTAGGGGGGATTTTCGGACACAGCTTTTTTAGTTTGAATATTAGTTTTATTGGGTTGATTGCGTCTTATATTTCAAGAAAAAAAGTCATTTTTGTTTGTGCAATTGTTAATATTTTATTAATCGGTATTTTAAGAGGGTATTTAATATTATTACTTTTAGTTATAGCCTTTTACATAGTAAAAAAGGGAGTATCATATTTTAAGTTAAAAGTTATTTCAATATTATTTGCTACATCAGTATTTATAGGAACATTTTATACCGTTTCCCTACAATTAAGTCAGGCAAATTTAATGCGTGTATACGCTTGGTTAATTTCAATATTAGGTATTAGTGAAAATCTTTTAGTTGGAAAACATGATTTTATGTATGACGACAAATTTGATTCAGTCTCATTTGAAACTATCTATTATTATGGAATTACAGAATCTCAATATTTAGAATTAGGGTTGCATTACGGATTACTTTCTATGATTGCTTTGCTTGTAATAATGTTTAACTTATTTAGTATTAGTTATAATTCATTTAAAAATTCAAAAGTGGAAGATTTTAAGATGAACAAGATAACCCTAATTTCAACATTTATAATTTTCACAGATTTATTTTTCGGTAGTATTTTTGGTTCAACACTTACAACTGTATTTTTTGTAATTTTAATTGTAACAGATAAATCGTCACATAACATGAAAGAAGCATAAATTAAGATGATAAAATTAAATGACCTTATTTCTTTCATTAAAAAAAACTATCTATTGGGTATTTTGTACCCATTTGTCATTTTTGTTAATTTGATTTTTTTAAAAGAGTTTAAAGCGAATAATTTATTGTTCTTGTTTATTATTATTAGCTTAACAAATCAATTTGATCTTGGATTAATAAAAAATTCTTTTTTTAATCACGAAAAATACAGTATTAAATCTGTTTTTATTTTGTTATTAATCGGTATGATTATTTTGTCTTTTATTTCGTTTGGCATCATTGAATTATTCCAAATGGAATTTAGAAAGGAATACCTATTTGTAATATTTGTTGGACTTGTTGCAAATGAGTTTAAATCACATCATGATTCACAATCGAACTATTTTTTAGGTTTTTTAATCAAAAACTGTTTGAATTTAGGTGTTGTTTTTATTTTTTTGAGCTTTCAAATAACAGCGACTTTTTTTCCGCTAGTTATTATTTCATTCATTGCATTAACTGTTTTTATCTTAACATATAAGAAGTTAGATCTAGTTGAAAAACAACAATTAGTTCTTTCTGATTTTAAATTTTTCACGTTGAATATTTTTACCTTTATTTCTGGAAATGTCGATCGGTTTTTAGTAATTCCATTCATTGGGCAGCCATTAAGAAATAATTATTTGTACTATTCTGAAACCAACGCGAAATTAAATGGCTTATTCGGGTTTTTAAACAATTTATTTTTGTACAAACAATTGCAATTATCTCGCATGATACTACTATTAGTGACATTCATAATAATTGTTCTTTTAACTGCTGTTGCTTTGTTTTTTAATATGGATTATTCATATTACATTTTTTCAAGTTCGTTAATTGTTTCTGTTTATTCACAATATTATATTTTTAGTAAAATTGGTGATTTAAAAGGAATAGCTTCTTCATTATTTCCCTTTATAGGGTTGATATTTTACTTGTTGTTTTTTTATAGTTTGATTTCTTTTTTTGAGGTCAATTTATTTATGTTAACATTAGCAATTATTATTAAGTCACTTAGTGAGATGATATTCATTAAATTAATGATAAAAAAACAACCTAAGTTATTATGACAGTGCCTTTTTCAGTTTTAATTTCTGTTTATATTAAGGAGAATCCAGAAAATTTTCGACAAGCATTGATCAGTATTTGGAACGATCAAACATTAAAACCATCAGAAATTGTTTTAGTGAAAGATGGTCCATTGACGGATGATTTAGAGAAAGTAATATCAGCGTTTAAAGAAATAACACCCTTAAAAATAATTGCTCTTCCTGAAAATGTAGGCCTTGGAACTGCTCTAAAAATTGGGTTAGAATCTTGTTCGAATGAACTTGTAGCACGAATGGACACTGATGATATTGCTTCGTCAAATCGTTTTGCTCTTCAAATAAATTATTTAATTCAAAATCCCAGCTGTTTTCTAGTTGGTTCGAATATTGAAGAATTTCAACAAAAACCTGGAGATTTAAAAAGCATTAAAACTGTTCCTGAAAATGATAATGAGATAAAAAAGTTTTTATTTAAAAGATCTCCTTTTAATCACCCTTCTGTCGTTTTTAGAAAATCAAAAATTATTGCAGCCGGATCATATCTTCCAATGCATTCATTTGAAGATTACTATTTATGGTTTCGGCTTATAAAATCAGGTGGAGTATACTATAATTTTCAATCACCACTCTTATACTTTAGAATAGGAAACGATATGATAGGTAGAAGACATGGGCTACATTATGCCAACAATGAATCCAAGCTTTTTAGGAAATTAAGACAAGAAAATTATATTTCTATTATTCAATTTATCAAATTCACAATAATAAGATATCCTTTAAGATTGCTTCCCAAAAGGCTGCTGAATTTTATTTATTTTAAACTTTTAAGGTGATTTTTATTTTTACGCGATCAATAAGTTTAAATAAAAGTTTTATAATTAATTACATTTGTCGAAGAATGTATCATTAATCGGATATAGGTTTAAATGGATAAAAATTCAAAGATTTACATACCTGGTCATTTGGGTTTAGTTGGTTCTGCAATGATAAGAATGTTACAACTTAAAGGATATTCGAACTTAATAGTTCGAACATCTCAAGAGTTAGATTTGACAAATCAGAACGAAGTTGCTTTGTTTTTTGAAAAGGAACAACCAGATTATGTTTTTTTTATGGCAGGGAAAGTAGGCGGGATTTTAGCGAATAAACAATATAAAGCTGAATTCATCTATCAAAATATAGTAATTCAGAGTAATATAATACATCAAGCATATTTGAGTGGAGTTAAAAAGCTGATTTTTATTGCTTCGTCAACTGTGTATCCAAAAGAAGCACAACAACCGCTAAAAGAAATAGATTTATTATCTGGAAAATTAGATCCTTCAAATGAATATTATTCCATTGCTAAAATTGCAGGAATTAAAATGTGTGAGGCTTATCGTTCGCAATACGGATGCGATTTCATTTCAGTCATTCCAACAAATTTATACGGACCAAACGATAATTATGATTTAAAAAATTCACATGTATTACCTGCTTTGCTTCGTAAATTTATGACAGCAAAAACAAAAGGTGAAACTGCTGTTACTATTTGGGGTACAGGTAAACCGTTACGTGAATTTATGCATGTGGATGATATGGCTTCAGCATGTTTGTTCTTAATGGAGAATTTTAGTGAATCTGGAACAATCAATATAGGTGTTGGAAAAGAAATTACTATCTTAGATTTAGCAAAGTTAATCAAGCAAATCATCTGTTACGAAGGTGAGATTCTTACAGACCCAACAATGCCAGATGGCGCGCAGCGTAAGTTGTTAGATTGTTCCAAATTAACTAATTTAGGCTGGACTCCTTCGATTTCACTAACAGACGGAATAAAAAATGTAGTTGAAGAAATTAAAGGAAAAGATTGGTCTGTTTAAAAAAAAGATATGATATTTAAAAACATACAAAAAGAACTTGAATCTAATGGTTTTCAGATTGATTCAATGGATAATAACCGTCCTTGGGGTGGTTTTTATGTTATTGCTGAAGCGCAAGCACAAAACTTTGCTGATGCTTATTTTGAAGGCTTAGATGTTTCAACTTTGAAAATTAGTGGGCAATTGAGCCCAAAGATTTTAATAGTTGCACCTGAAAAAAGGTTGTCGTGGCAATACCATCACCGCAGAGCAGAAATATGGCGTGTTATTAAAGGTCAGGCTGGCGTAGTTACAAGTGATACAGACGAAGAAGGAGCATTGCAGGTACTTAATGTTGGCGATACAATTACACTTCAACAAGGAGAACGCCACCGCTTAATCGGATTGAGTGATTATGCTGTTATTGCAGAAATTTGGCAACACACGGATGCCAATCACCCTTCTAACGAAGACGATATCGTACGCGTTCAAGATGACTTTGGGAGATAAGGGAATAGAAGGAAGAATGAAGAGAGAACTATTCAGAATGTAGAATTTTGAATGAAGAATTCAAAGAGGGTTCTGGTTTTTGAAAGATATAAATCACAATAATAATATCCCGGTTGATCGTATTTCAGTCGGGATTTTTATTTTATGTCAAAAGTAGGTGAGAACCTAAGACTTTGGGAAAAGTTACTTTTTCGGCAATGAAAAAAGTAAGTCAAATCCCTGCTTTTTTTTAATTTTGTTTTTTATCTTTTTAGTTTGTGTAACTACGAGCTTGATCTCTTCATTGTTGATTCCATGAATTTAATGTTGGGTAAAAAGATAAAACGTTTTATAATCTGAAAACAAAGAAATTTCACATGGCACTCAATACAAATAATCCCACACAAACTGCCGCATGGCAACAACTTGCCACTCATTTTGAACAAACGAAAGCAATTCAAATGCAACAGTTGTTTGCAGCTGATCCGTTGCGGACGGAGAAAATGCACATCGAATGGCAGGATTTCTTAGTCGATTATTCGAAAAACAGAGTAACCGATGAAACAATGGATTTGTTGTTGGCATTAGCCAAAGAAATGAACTTGTCGGATGCGATCCAACAGTATTTTGGGGGTCAAATCATCAATCAAACTGAAAACAGAGCGGTGTTGCATACTGCCTTACGTGCAACAGAAAACGAAGCAATTCTGGTTGATGGTGTGAATGTGTTGCCAGAAATTACTGCGGTAAAAAACAAAATCAAACAGTTTTCTGATGAGGTTATATCGGGTAAACGCTTTGGATTTACTGGAAAGCCATTTACTGATGTTGTCAATATTGGAATTGGTGGCTCTGATTTGGGTCCGGCAATGGTGGTGGAAGCGTTGCAGTTTTATAAAAACCACTTAAACGTTCATTTTGTCTCCAACGTAGATGGCGATCATGTGCAAGAAGTGCTCAAAAAACTCAATCCAGAAACGACGCTTTTTGTTATTGTTTCCAAGACATTCACTACACAAGAAACGTTAACGAATGCAGAAACAATTCGTTCGTGGTTTTTACAATCGGGTACACAAGCAGCTGTTGCACAACATTTTGTAGCTGTTTCAACAAATATCGAACGCGTCACAGCATTTGGCATCAGTCCAGACGCTATTTTCCCGATGTGGGATTGGGTAGGAGGACGTTTTTCGTTGTGGAGTGCCGTAGGCTTGTCTATCAGTCTTGCAGTTGGTTTTGACCATTTTGAAGATTTGTTGGCAGGTGCAAATAATATGGACGAGCATTTCAAAAACGAAACGTTTGACAAGAATATTCCAGTTGTTTTGGCGTTGTTAAGTATATGGTATAATAATTTTTATGGGGCTGAAAGCGAAGCATTGATTCCCTATACGCAGTATTTGCAAAAGTTAGCACCGTATCTCCAACAAGGTATTATGGAAAGTAATGGCAAATGTGTTGGTAGAGATGGAAAGCCAGTCAATTACCAAACAGGAACCATCATTTGGGGCGAACCGGGAACCAATTCACAGCACGCGTTTTTTCAATTGATTCACCAAGGAACAAAGTTAATTCCAACAGATTTTATTGGTTTCAAGCAGTCGTTACATGGAAACAAAGACCATCACGATAAATTGATGTCCAACTTCTTTGCGCAGACAGAGGCTTTGTTGATGGGAAAAACAGCAGAACAAGTAAAAGCTGAGTTTGGCAAACAACAATTGTCAAGTGAAACAGCAGATTTCTTAGTACCATTTAAAGTGTTTGAAGGAAATAAACCAACGAATACAATATTAATTGACCAACTAACTCCTGCAAGTTTGGGGGCTTTGGTAGCTTTGTACGAGCACAAATTGTTTGTTCAAGGCGTTATTTGGAACATATTCAGTTACGATCAGTGGGGGGTTGAATTAGGCAAACAGTTGGCAAGTAGTATTTTGACTGAAATCGACAGCCAACAAATCTCCCAACACGATGCTTCGACTACATTCTTGCTGCATAAGTATTTGAAATAATAATTCATTTTTTTAATATCAATTAGTGTCGTGAACATGCTAATTAAATTTTACAGTATAAAAAAAGTCCGCATGTTAACTACAAGCGGACTTTCAATAGTTTATGAATTGTTAATAGGTATATGAAAAACCAATTGTTGTGTTTACATAATTTTTCATGGAAGTATTACTAGCAAAAAGGTAATAATAACTTGTGTTTAATTGTAAACTAAATTTATCATTGATTTTGTATTTAGGCATTACACCAAAAACAGTATTGATCATACCGTCACCAGCAACACGATAATCATCTTTAAATAACTCATTATTAACTCGATTTGTAACACCAGCACCTGCATAAACTGAAAAACTATACTTTGAATCAGTTATTTTTAACATTTGGCTTAAATCAAAAACAGCATTTCCTGAAATTCGAGTCATCATATTATTGCCAAATTTATCTGAACCAACGTCTAAGCGCGCACTAAGCAAAGGAGTGAACTTATAAGATACACCAACACTTGCAGCTGTACCAATGGTAACACCACTTCCAGCATGTGCTCCAAAATTTAAATCAGCAGCAATTTTTTGTCCAAATGATATGCTTGAAATAGCAATAAAAATAGGTAAGATAATTTTTTTCATATGTGATGTTTTTTCTAAAAGTACGAATTTTAATCAAAAGGGTTACGTTCGCGTTGGTATTTGTTTTCATCATTTAGCCATAAGTTCATATGACTTAGATTTCAGACATTTCGGGATCTGTTATCAGATATGATCTTCACATTAGAAAACTTATATAAAAATTAAGTTTCACTAGAAAGAAAAAATTGTCATTTTAGCATGTGTGCATTTTCAATTGTAAATCACAATTGTATGGTCACAACAATACCCAATTCTTCTAATTTTATTTTAAGTGAATTATTCCGAACTTCCTCTATTTGTCCTTTTTTATCCTTGAACAAACCTGAAGGGACTTGGAAATCATCTCCTTTTTTGAATTCTTTTATACTAAAATCCAAAATTGTTTTAGTTGTTAATTCACGTAATAATTTTATTTCACTTTCACGAACAATTGCTGGTTTTTTTAACCAATGAATATATCTTATTACACCGGAAATAACAAATACTTTTGAGCGGTCAATTTCTGCTAATTGAACAAAAACATAGGAATTAATGAGAGGGGTAGTCACTTTTTTCTTTCTATCTGACCATTGTTTGATAGAAGTAATCAAAGGACAGAATGCATCAATTCCATTTGCTAATAATTGTGCTGTTACTTTCTTTTCCTGACGGGGTTTTGTGTAAATGACAAACCAAGGCATTTGTTAAAGTTGTTGTGTTTTGTTGTAAAAATAATACAATCCTTGAATTACAATGTTTTTTCTCTTTATATATCCTATCTCCAATCTCCAATCTCCAATCTCCCAATCTTCCAATCTTCAATCTTTCAATCTTTCAATCTTCAATCTTTCAATCTTCAATCTTTCAATCTTCCAATCTTCAATCTTCAATCTTCCACCTATTGAGTCGGGATTCCATTCTTTTCCTTACCTTTGTTTCTATTAAAATTAATGTATGACAATCACTATCAAGCTGTACAAGAAATCGAGTATCTATTTTTTAATAACATTTCTTATTTCTTTTAGTGGATTTACTCAAGGAGCATTGAATGCATCCAACTTGAGCACATTTAAAGCAGGGCAATTATCCGATGCTGAAATCATACAAGTTCAAAAAGAATTGATTAATAACAACATGTCGTTTGAACAAGCAGCAGCATTAGCTATTGCAAAAGGTGCTCCAGCAGCTGAAATTGAATCCTTAAGAGGGCGATTACTAAGCGCAACTGTTCCCATCGAAACAGCAAAAATAGACCCAGTTGTTCAAGCTGAAATAACTCCAATTGTTGCAGTTTCTAAAGCCGTAAATAAAAATTTAAGTTTGTTTGGTTCAGAATTATTTTCGTCACCAAATTTAGGATTTGAACCAAATACCAATATTCCAGCATCACCTAATTATGTGTTAGGAATAAATGATGTGCTTGAACTAAACGTTTGGGGGGTGCAACAATTTTCTTATAGTGGAAAAATATCGAATAGAGGAATTATTACTGTACCAAATATTGGAGAGATTTTTGTAAGTGGTTTGACATTGGAAGCTGCAGAAACAAAGATAAAAACTGCTGTTTCTCGGATTTATGCTACAGTTGGATCAGGGAGTAGATTTTCATTGAACGTATCCAGTTTCAGAACTATAACTATCACAATTATTGGTGCGCGTCAACCCGGTAATTACAAGGTTAGTTCTATGAGTTCTGTTTTTAATGCTTTACATGTAGCAGGTGGACCAAGCGAAATTGGGTCGTACAGAAACATAGAGGTTATTCGCAACGATAAAGTCATTCGTGTAGTTGATTTGTACAAGTTTTTATCCAGAGGTGATCAATCAGATAACATTAGCTTGAAAGACAACGATGTTATACGTATTCCAGCATACAAAGCACGAATTTCTTTAGAAGGTGAAGTCAAAAGACCCGGTATTTTTGAATTAGTGGCTGATGAAAATTTGGAGCGTATTTTGGAATATGCGGGATGGTTTACTGAAAACGCTTACATCAATCGTATAGCAGTTGAACAAAAAACAGGAAGCGAGCGGAAGGTAGCCGATTTGAATGCTGCTAATTACGCATCATACATACCTCAAGCAGGAGATGTGATTGCTGTTGCGAAAATATTAGACAGATACGAGAATAGGGTTCAAATCCGTGGAGCTGTTTTTCGTCCAGGAACCTATAGTATTGAGCAAAATATGACTGTAAAATCGTTAATTGAAAAGGCAAATGGAGTTGTGGAAAATGTGTTTTTAGAGCGTGCTACTTTGATACGTGAACAAGCAGATTTAACCAAAACATATTTAACAGTCAATTTGAAAGCTGCTTTAACTGGTGATCCAGCTCAAAACACCCTACTTCAAAAAGAAGATGAATTGATCATTTACTTTAATTACGATTTGTTAGAAAAACATGCTATTACAATTTCTGGTGAAGTTCGTAAACCAGGGACTTATTCATACACTTCAGAAATCACTTTGCAAAATATCATTATGGAGGCAGAGGGTTTAACTGATTTAGCTGCTAAAAAAGTTGAAATTTCTCGTGTCCGCAAAGACTCGTTGTACAATCCTAAAGACCCAAATCGTATTATTTATTTTAATCTGGTGTATGATCCTTCTACAAATACTGAGGCAACAACTTTCAAATTAGCACCAGAAGACAATATCATTATCCGCAGAATAGAAGTTGTTGAAACACAACAATTAGTAGCTGTAACTGGAACAGTTTTGTATCCGGGCCCATATGCTTTAATCACAAAAGACGAGCGCGTTTCAGACTTATTAGCCAGAACAGGGGGATTCACCAATGAATCAAATTTGAGTCAAATTCACTTAGTTAGAGAAGGTTATACTATTCCAATTACTTGGAAAAAAGTTGGTGAAAAACCTTCACGACGTTCCAATATAATTTTAAAGCCAGGTGATCAACTTGTTGTTCCAAATTTAGAAACAACTGTTACAATTTCAGGAGCAGTATTGTACCCAACGATAATTCCTGTTGAAGGTAAAAAAAGTGCTCGACATTATATCAATAGTGCTGGAGGTGAAACTGAAAATGCAGATTTAAAGCGGGTTTATGTAGTACATCAAAATGGTAGAATAGTGAAAACTAAGCAGTTTTTGTTTATCCGGAATTATCCTGAATTAGATGGAGGCGCAAAGGTGGTTGTTCCTCAAAAGCCCGTCAAGGAAAAACGAAATAGTGGTGAAATTATTGGATATTCGACAATGGTAACAAGCCTTGCTGGAGTTATTATTGCAATACTTAAATTGTAAGAAATAATTTAAATTGAAGCAACTTTTGTGTTTTATTTGAGTCTTTGTATTAGATTTGTAAAAGCACTTACCAAAGAAATAACATTTAAACCTAATGTATGTTACTAACGAATGAATTTATTTTATTTTTCACGATATTATTTTTTCTCCTTGGGTTTTCATTATCCTATTTGATTTTACCTGTTATAATTAATGTAGTAAAATCTCTAGAACTTTTCGAAAAAGTATCTGATAGAAGTTCCCACAATTGTCCTGTACCAAGCTTTGGTGGTGTCGCTTTTTTTATTATTATTTTATTAGCTTTAGGTTTTTCAGGTGAAATTTATGACAGAACTCAGGTTCTTGCGTTATTGCCTGGAGTATTAATTGTTTTTTTTACTGGATTAAAAGATGATTTGACTGGAACAAAGCCATCAACAAAAATTGTCATGCAACTATTAGCAGGCGCTAGTTTAGTTGCATATCCTCAATTTAACATTAGTGATTTAAATGGATTTTTGGGAATTCATCAAATTAGTGAATGGTTAATGTTTCCCTTAAGTCTTTTGGTTATAATTTTTTTTATCAATGCCTATAATTTGATTGATGGAATCGATGGATATGCTGGTTTAATTGGTGTCGTTATTTTCTCATTTTATGCGTTCATATTTGGATTCGTTAGTGACTGGTTAATGTTAAGTATTTGTGTTGCTATGATTGGAGGATTGATTGCTTTTTTAAGGTTTAATTTTTCAAGCTATGGCAAGAAAATATTTTTAGGTGATACAGGAAGTTTACTACTTGGATTTGTAATTATAGCCTTTGTATTTTACATTACTTCAAAAGATTATGCTCATCAATTAACTTTTTTCGTGCCTGAACAAAACTTACCTTATGTACTATTGGCTATATTATTTGTTCCAACTTTTGATGCTTTGAGAGTTTTTATTACACGTTTGATCAATCACAAAAGTCCTTTCAAAGCTGATCGAACTCACATGCATCATATTATTTTAGATAAGTTTGAATGGACACATAAAAAAACAACTTTTGTTATTGCTATTGTTAATGTTATACTTGTTGCTTTAGTTACTATCATTTGCCACTATAATACTCAACTTATTTCAGCTAGCTTGTTTGTTTTGATTACAGTTTTTGTGACAATGTTCCTTAATCGTCAAGTAAAAAAAATCAGCAAAAGATAAATCAAATCTTTTTTATTAATAAATGATGGGGTAGATATCCTTTCTTCTCTTCGTGCAATGGATAAAAGCATTGCTTCACTTCGTTCAGCGCTTTCTTTTTTTATTTATCCCTCGCTTGCGTCAACGCAGACTCGTTTTAAACAAAAAAAAGCATCATTCTTTCGAACAATGCTTTTATCAGAGTGGGAAATGAGGGATTCGAACCCCCGACATCCTGCTTGTAAGGCAGGCGCTCTGAACCAACTGAGCTAATCTCCCGATTATTTTTGTCTTTTCGCCGTTGCTGTTAGACGGGTGCAAATATAAGTGATAAATTCTATTCTGCAAGGGGTTTTTGAAAAAAAAGTTCAAAAAAATCATGAATTAAAAAGAACGAACCGAATATGACACAGGTATCATTCTTGTTTGCAGCATGTTGCATTGCTTGATATGCTGCAAGTGGATTTTCAAAAAATATTGCTTTTTCACCGATTTCATTGAAATTCTTCTGCAATTGCGCAGTGCTTGCAGAACGCTCATTGGAAAACGTTGTGAAGTAATAAAGAGCATTACTTGGGAATAAAGGAGCAATTTCCGTTAAATCCTTGTCTGAACTTGTACCGTACAACAAATGAAGTTTTCCAGTGTTTGGTGGAATACTTTGAAATAACTCAGCTATTCCATGCGCGTTGTGCGCACAATCGATATAAACGTTCGGTGTTGTGTCTACGAGTTCCAAGCGACCAATGAATCCCGTATTTTGTTTTAAGCGTTGTATTCCCTTTAAAATGCTGTTATTGTTGATTTGAAAACCAATTTGCTTCAGGTAGGTGCTAGCTGTTAAGACAAGTTGATAGTTTTTTTTCTGGTAACCTATTATTCCTTCAGGATAATCCGTTATTGACTCCAATGGTATGCGTGTTGATCCGACTTGTTGAATAATGCTATCAAATTGCTGATTTAAGGCGCTATCTGGTTCGCCAATAATAACAGGAATCCCTTTTTTGATAATTCCAGCTTTTTCTTGTGCGATGGCTGCTTTCGTATCGCCCAAAAGATGCGTGTGATCGAGCCCAATATTTGTAATGATAGCTAGAACAGGTGTAATGATGTTGGTTGCATCTAAACGCCCCCCGAGTCCAACTTCAGCAATGACAATACTACATTCCTTGGCTTCAAAATAACTCAAGGCCATGATCCAAGTGATTTCAAAAAATGAAGGCTGAATTGTCCACTTGTGTGTGCGGACTTTTTCACAGAAAGCAATCACAAATGCGGAATCGACTGGTTGACCGTTGATGCGGATACGTTCGGTAAAATCAAAAAGGTGCGGGGAAGTGAATAATCCTACTTTTTCTCCCGATTCAGTTAAGATGGAAGCAAGCATATTCGAAGTTGATCCTTTTCCGTTTGTTCCACCTACATGAACGAAACGCAACTTTTGCTGAGGATTTCCAAAGAATTCAGCTAATTCCTCGGTGTTTTTTAAACCGGGATTGTATGCTTGTTGCCCCAATAAGTGATACGCTGGGAATTGTTGGAATAGCCAATCGATTGTTTCGGAATAATTCACAAGTACTGTGTTATTGTGATTTAAAAGTGTAGGTTATTGTTCCTTCTTGTAGTGATTTGGATGCATATTCAAACCGCGATTTTTTTGCGTAAGCTTCTGCTTTGTCCACGCAGCATTGATTGGTTCCTTCAGGGGCAATGCTTTTTGCAAAAATAACATCGCCATTTGCATTGACTTTTACGCGAACCGTCACTTTCGCATTGATTCCTTTTCCGCAGGTATAACCGGGTATTTTTACATTAGAGTCATCGTTTAGATGTGCTTTTCTGCCATCCAGATCCCATGTTACTAGTGTTTTGCCATCTGCACCACTATTTGTACCTGCAACACCACCATTTCCTCCAATGATAGCTGGTTTTTGCTTTTCTTTGTTTTCGCGTTGACGCTTGCGCTCGTCCCATTCTTTTTGAATACGTTCACGTTCAGCATTACCTCCAGCTGATTCTTTCAACTGCCGTTCGAAATCATAAATCGATTGTTCGGCACTTGTGCGTTTGTTTGGCTTTTGTCCTGAAGTACTTGCGTTTTCTTTGGGAGTAGTTGAATTAGTTGAAGTAGTTTGAGGTCGCTCGCTTTCTCCATCTTCCTCTGACGCTGAACCATTTTGAGCTACAGGTTGGTTGTCACCATTGTTTCCTTGGTGATTGAATGCGCTTGGTGGTGTTTCAACGGTATTTTGCACATTGTTCAATACAAATACTGTCGTGTCAGTGACATCGTTTGCAATGTTCGCTAAATTGGTTTCTGGTAATAAGTCGACTTTTTTTAATGTAATTAACCCTGCAGTTGCAATGACAAACACGAAAATAATCGTAGTGAGTAAGCCAGCTTGGTTTTTTCGCAATTGAAAAGCGCCGTATTGCTTATTTTTTCCGTCGAATAATGAACGGTAAAGCAAATTAGCATTCAAGAAATTCCATTCCTCGTTGTCTACGTATAAAAACAAGGAAAATCCCAAAACAATTAAACTTATGATAAGTAAGACGAACATCTGCTTTGTTAATTGTTATAAAAATAGGAAGAAAAGAGGAAAGTTGACCTATTTAGGAGACAAACTAACGGTTACTGCTGTCGTAAATATTTTTGCACCAGGTGCACGGTTCCATTTCGCTTGCTCTTTTACCAATTGTACTACTTTGTTGATGACAATTGTATTCGAAATTGTAGTCAAATTACGATCGTATGTTGGAACACCAACAACATCTCCATATTGATCCACATTCACACGTACAACCACATTTCCACGTTCATCTGAAGCAATTCTATTTGAATTGGGATCTTTGATGCGTTCGCGTTTGATATTTCCACCTGTACCTTCGCCACGACCAGGACCTTTACCATCACCTTCATCATTTCCGATGCCCCCTCCAATACCGCCTTGGTCGCCACCACCGCTTCCACCAGTGCCAAACGGATTGTTGCTTGTTTGTTGTGCACTTGTAGGGTTATTAGATGAACGATTGGTATTGTTAATAGTCGATGCGCCAGAACGAACATTCGAACTACTCGACGATTGCGTTAATACTTGTTGCGTTTGCGGAACATACTCATCGGTTTGTTGGGCATCTGCAGGTGTGCCTGAACCACCTCCGCCAGTTCCCGTTTCGATCAGCACATCTTCCAGTGGAATCAATTCCATTTCCGCATCCTTGTACAACAATTGCTCTGGAATAGGAGGAGTAGGGATAGAAAATCCAAACAAATAAAGCGTCGCCAGCAATACCACGAAGGCAGTTCCAGAAACGATTGCTGCTATTTTTTTATCTTTTAAATCAGCGTTTTTTGTTTGTTGAATAGTGATTTCCATGTGATGTTTCTTTTTATCCTGCTTTTGTCGCAATGACAAATTTTAATTGATTTTTCAAACCTAATTGAAGGATATCGATCAAAATTTGGACGTCTAAATCATTTGCAGGTCGAATAACTACTGTTTCGTCATTTCGTTTTTTTACTTCTTGTAGCAAACGTGTTTCTAAATCACCGCTACTCACTTCTTCTTTGTCCAAGTAATATTGTTTGTCACTTGTAATCGACAAGGTAAGGTGTTGTTTTGGTGTATTATCCGTATTGTTTGCTTCCGGAAGTGGGACTTTAATCACATTCGGATTTGCTAGTGTTGAAATGATCAAAAAGAACAAGAGCAAAAAGAACATGATGTCACTCATGGAAGAGGTTTCAATCCCAACATGAAACCTATTTTTTCTTTTTATTGCCATTTTTCTGGACGTTGAATGATGTTAACGAATTTCAAGTTTGTCGTTTGAATTTTCAAGGTATAGCTATCAATCAAGGCGTTTAATAAATGGAATGACGAATAAGCGATAATACCAACCACCAATCCTGCTCCAGAACTGATCATCTTTTCGTACAAACCTCCTGAGATATTTCCAATACTCACATTTTCAGAAATCGAAATGTTATAGAAGATTTTAATTACCCCAGCAATTGTTCCGATAAAACCAAATGTTGGTGCGATACCAGCAATCAATCCCAAGTGACTCAAGCCTTTTTCCATTTTGCCAATCTCGATATTGACTACTTTTTCCATGTTCGACTCAATTTCAGAAACTGGGCGTCCAATGGTTTGGATTCCTTCTGCAACAACAGAACCAAACGCTGTTTGATCGTTCTTCACTTGGTTCAATGCTTCTTGCAAGTTGCCTTTTTCCAAATTTGGACGGATATCGTTCAATAAATTAGCATTATGTGTTGTTACGCGTTTGATGTAACGGTAGCGTTCTACAACAACATAAACCGTATAAAACAATAAAAGGACAATTGGAATGATAAACACACCACCTTTCATGATAAACGATAAAATAGATATTTCCTCACCTGGGACAGCTTCAGCAGTTGCCGCTGCTACGTCAGCGCCAGATTCAGTAATTTGTGCGATACTCAACAAGGGAGTCGCTAGGAATGCAAGTGTAAATAATTTCGCTTTTTTCATTTTTTTCTCGAATGAATACAATATGCATCAAAATTAACCTACGTTTTCCCTCGTTTGATTGATCGAACAAAGAGATATTCACACTCATTTGTTTACGAAGGGGAAAAAGCTGTTTGATGTTACTTGTACAATGCGCTATTAAGAGAAAAGTTACACAATGAAAACTACACTCCTTATTTTTTATCCTTGAGCGAAAAGCTCAACCAAGTATAACCGATTAATCCAGCAACGAGCGAGGAAAAAAGAATCGCAAGTTTGCCATTGTTGATAAGCGTTGGTGAGTCAAAGGCAAGCAATGTAACAAAAATTGACATGGTAAAACCAATTCCACCTAGTATTCCTACACCAAAAAGTTGATACCAATTGACACCAGTGGGTTTTTCTGCAAATCCAATTTTAATTGCTAGCCATGAGAATAGAAAAATCCCAAGTGTTTTCCCAATGACAAGTCCAACAGCTATACCTTGACTAGCAGGAGAAGTTAATGAAGTGAGCCAATCATCGTTGATGCTGATTGCAGTATTTACCAACGCAAAGAGCGGTAAAATCACAAAGGGAACAGGAAAGTGTAAAAAACGTTGGGTTATTTCGGCAGGAGAGGCCAATTTTTTAGTAGGTTTAGTTGGAAGTGAAAATGCCAATAAAACACCTGTAATAGTAGCATGAATACCAGAATGATGCATGAAATACCACATGATAATTCCTACAGGAATGTAGATGAGTAACGATTTGACTTTTAGCTTGTTAAAAACCAATAACAAGACAAATAATCCGAGCGAAGCTGCTAAGTTTGACCAAATAATTGTTTTGGTATAAAACAAAGCAATAACTAAAATTGCTCCGAGGTCGTCGATGACAGCAAGTGCGGTTAAAAAAACTTTCAGCGCTAAAGGAACACGTTTTCCTAATAATGATAATACTCCAAGTGCAAAAGCAATATCTGTTGCCATGGGGATACCAAAACCATTCGCTGTAGGTTGTTGAAAGTTGTAAAACAAGTAAATCAGTGCTGGAACAAGCATTCCACCCAAGGCACTGAAAATAGGTAACGCTGCTTTTTTTAAGGAAGAGAGTTCACCAATTTGAAATTCACGTTTCAGCTCCAAGCCAATTAACAAAAAGAAAATTGCCATGAGGGCATCGTTTACCCAGTGTTCAAGCGACAAACCGCCAAACTTGTTTTCCCAAAATCCCAAATAGGTTTCTTGAAAAGCAGAATTAGCAAGGATTAAAGAAACTACTGTAAAAAAAATAAGTGTTAATCCACCTGATTTTTCACTTTCAAAAAAATCAACAAATATTTTCTTAGAATGCTTGAGCATCTTAAACCAGTTGTTTCAATGCTATTTCAAATGCAGTTTTTGCGATTCCGTTTTTACTTGAATTTGTTGTGTGAGCAGCTTTCAACGCATTTTTAATGATTTCACTGGTGTCTTCAAAAATTCCTTTATCCGTTAATTCGTTGATGTCATTACTCATTAAATAAGCGAAAACGCGCGCCATTCCGCAATTTGAAATAAAATCAGGAATAACAGACAAATGGTTGTCAGCGTAATCAGCAATTGGTCCAAAGAAAATTTCTTTGTCGGCAAATGGTACATTCGCACCAGCTGCAATTACTTCCATTCCTGCACCAATCATTTTACTCACCTGATCTTGTGTGATCAAGCGCGATGCAGCACACGGAATAAAAATTTCTGCATTTACCGACCAAATTTTATCGTTCACTTCTTCAAATGAAAGCAAATTTGGAGCAACTAATTCATTGCCGTTTTTAGCTAAGAATAATGTTTTTATTTCTTCGAAAGAAAAACCTTCTTCGTTGATTAATCCACCAACGCGGTCAATAATTCCAACGATTTTAGCTCCTTGTTGTGCAAGATAATATGCAGCTGCTGATCCAACATTACCCCAACCTTGAACGATAACACGTTTACCTGCAACTGTACTTTGGGATGCTGAGCTTGTCGAAGCACCCCAGATATCGTAAAAATGCGCAACAGATTGTGCAACGCCAAAACCAGTAATCATGTCTGCTACGACATATTTTTTGGCTGGATCAGGCGAATAGTTTGTATCTTCAATTGCTTTTAGCACACCTTGTCTTAATTGACCAATACGGTTAATTTTTTGCGCTTCTTTTGGTTGAAAGTGACCATTGAACACACCTTCTTGAGGGTGCCAAATACCACACGCTTCAGTCATAGGAATAACTTCGTGAATTTCGTCCACATTCAAGTCACCGCCTGTACCATAGTAATGTTTTAAAAGTGGGGTAACTGCTGCGTACCATCTTTTTAATACACCTTCTTTTCTTGGATCTTTCGGATCAAAGTTAATTCCAGATTTCGCTCCACCAATTGCAGGTCCAGCAACGGTGAATTTCACTTCCATTGTTTTCGCAAGTGATTCTACTTCACGTTTGTCCAAACCAACACGCATACGTGTTCCACCACCTGCTGCGCCTCCGCGAAGTGAGTTGATTACTACCCAACCTTCTGCTTCGGTTTCTGCATCTTTCCATTCAAAAACGATTTCAGGGCGTTTGGTTTCAAATTTGTGAAGTAAATCTTTCATTGCTTGTTTTTTCAATTGTGGCACAAAAATAGGTATTTTCTTGTTATGGACGGTGTAAAACTCCTCCAATTACATCTTTGGATGCGCCTGTAACGCTTGCCAAACAATTTGGTTCGTTATTGAGATACAAAGCACCTAGTAATCCAAAAATCAATGCTTCTTTGAAATCGATTAATTCGGAACTAACCTCAATTATTTCTCCTTTGTAATAACGTTGAATTCGTTCAATTAGAAACTTATTTTTAGCACCCCCACCTGTTATCATCAAACGATTGATTGCTAAGGTATTGAGTTCGTGTGATAGTTTATCTGCAATGTGTTCTACAACAGTTGCTAAATTATTTTCGATGTCCTTGTCAAATTTTAAAAGCGGATAAAATTCATTTTCCAACCATTCAACACCAAGTGATTTTGGAGCATCCTGAGAATAATAGGGGAGACTGTTTAATAAATCCAGTAAAAAATAATTAATCGAACCCGTTCGTGCGATTTCTCCATTTTTATCGTAATCCAGACCTTTAGAGCGTGCCAATTTATTGAGAGGCAGATTCGCAGGACAGATATCGTAAGCTTTCATGACACCGTTTTGAAAAGCTGAAATATTTGCAAAACCGCCAATATTTAAAAACGCATCGGCTTGATCTCCAAACAAATAACGATCGCCAATTGGCACAAGTGGTGCGCCTTGTCCGCCATAAAGCACATCTTTAGAACGGAAATCACCAATGGTAGGAATACCAGTTTTCACAGCAATTACAGCAGGATTCGCAATTTGTACGGTAAATCCTTTTGCAGGTTGGTGAAATATTGTTTGACCATGAGAAGCTATTGCATCAAATTCTGTTGCAGAAAAATTATTTATTTGAATAAAATCAGTCACACACGCACCAAAATAAGCGCCTAATTCATAATCTAAATAGGCTAATTTGGCGCCAGAAAGGTTTGTTGCATCAAAAAGAGAAGCAATTAATCCATTCGAAAAAGGATAAGTTGCAGCGGCTCTTATTGTGAATTTCCAATTGTTATCGGCGACTTTCCGATATTCAGCAGCAACGATATCGATACCATCCAAAGAGGTACCGGACATAATTCCAATAATATTGTACGTATTCATAGCGATGAAATTAAACTTTTTATAGGTACATTTGTCATATCGAACAAATATAAAATAAACTCCGAAACTGATGAATTTCGAATTGACTGAAGAACAAAAAGCTGTACGCGATGCAGCTCGTGATTTTGCACAAAATGTTTTAAAACCAGGCGTGATTGAACGCGATCGTGATCAACGTTTTCCTGTGGAAGAAGTGAAACAATTGGGTGAACTTGGATTTTTAGGAATGATGGTTGATCCAAAATACGGCGGAGGCGGTATGGACACAATGTCTTATGTACTTGCAATGGAAGAAATTTCCAAAGTTGACGCTTCGACTTCTGTGTGTATGTCCGTTAACAATTCACTTGTTTGTTGGGGGTTAGAGAAATTTGGAAACGAAGAACAAAAACAAAAATTCTTGGTTCCATTGGCGACTGGAGAAAAAATCGGTGCATTTTGTTTGTCTGAACCAGAAGCTGGATCAGATGCAACTTCACAACGTACAACTGCTGTAGATATGGGAGATTACTATTTGTTAAACGGTACAAAAAACTGGATTACAAATGGTTCAACTGCTTCAACTTATATAGTTATTGCACAAACAAATCCTGAATTAGGTCACAGAGGAATCAATGCGTTGATTGTTGAGCGTGGCATGGAAGGTTTCATCGTTGGTGCAAAAGAAGATAAATTAGGAATTAGAGGAAGCGATACGCACACATTGTTATTCAACGATGTGAAAGTGCCAAAAGCGAATAGAATTGGTGAAGATGGATTTGGTTTCAAATTTGCCATGAAAACACTTTCTGGTGGTCGTATTGGTATTGCTGCTCAAGCATTAGGGATTGCAGCAGGAGCATTTGAATTAGCTACAGCCTATTCGAAAGAGCGCAAAGCATTTGGAAAAGAAATTTACAAACACCAAGCAATTGCATTTAAAATTGCTGATATGGCAACAGAAATTGAAGCTGCTCGTTTGTTGGTTTATCGTTCTGCTGCTGATAAAGATGCCGGTCGTAACTTTGACCAATCTTCTGCAATGGCTAAATTATATGCGTCAAAAGTTGCAATGGAACAAACAGTTGAAGCTGTTCAAATTCATGGTGGATACGGTTTCGTAAAAGAATACCATGTTGAGCGTTTGATGCGTGATGCAAAAATCACTCAAATCTATGAAGGAACATCAGAGGTTCAAAAAATTGTTATCTCAAGAGGTATTTTAGCGGACTAAGTAACAATTAAAAACATAAAAAAAGGATGAACGTTTTGTTCATCCTTTTTTGTTTGGGGTTATTTTATAAATAAGGAATGACTTTTTCCAATGCTAATCCGCGTGAACCTTTTAGTAAAATCAATAAGTCTTTAGGCGGATTGTGTTCAAAATGTTCAATTAAGGGCTCAATTGATTTCAAAAAGATTGCCTGAGGATGTGTTCCTTTGAACCGTAAAAATTCTTCGCCAATAAAAAATCCACTCAAGCGCAAATCGATTGTTTGTTGAACAATTTCTTCGTGAACCATTGCTGCATCTTGCCCCATCTCACGCATATCACCTAAAATAAAAATTTTCGCATGGTTATCGATCTTCGCAAAACTAGATAACGCAACTGCCATACTAGTTGGATTTGCGTTGTAACAATCAACAATAAGTGTATTGTCAGTAGTTTTACTGACTTGTGAGCGATTATTAGTTGGTTCGTATGAAGTAATTGCTTTGTTGCAGTTTTCACGTGTTACACCGAAGAAACGTCCAATTCGAATAGCTGCTAAAAAATTAGTGAAATTATATTCGCCCACTAAGTGCGTTTTGAGTAGGGGACTTGTGTAATTTTCTTCATGCCAAGTCATTTCAACAAAAGGTGACAGGCTAATCAGTTCACCACTCAATTCACTTTCATTTCCATAATATGCAATTGTACAATTTGCAGGTAAATGATTGGTTAAAGTTTGATCATTTTTATTGACAAACAAAGTTGCGTCAGATTCCGCCAAAAAACGATACAATTCTGTTTTCGTTTGTATAACACCTTCCAGACTTCCAAATCCTTCCAAATGTGCCCGCCCTATATTGGTGATAATTCCATGCGTTGGTTCGGCAATGCTCATTAATTCATGAATGTCACCGGGTTTATTTGCTCCCATTTCAATTACTGCAATTTCATGTTCAGCAGTTAATTCCAATAACGAAAGAGGAACACCAATGTGGTTGTTCAGATTTCCTTTGGTAAAATAGGTGTTGAATTGCGTTGCGAGCACTGTTCCAATTAATTCCTTACTGGTTGTCTTTCCGTTACTACCAGTTATTCCAATGATAGGAAGGGTTAACGTTTTTCTGTGTTCATTTGCCAATTCTTGTAACGCGAGTAAGGTATCGGTTACTAAAATCGTTTTTCCAGGAATTTCAAACTGAACATTATCAATAACAGCTTTGAAAGCTCCTTTTGCTATTGCCTCTGCAGCAAAAGTGTTCCCGTCAAAGTTGGCACCTTTCAAACAAAAAAACAGACAGTTTTGTGTGATTTTTCGTGTGTCTGTTTGGACTCCTGTGCTTGTTAAAAATTCAGAATAGAGTAGGGTCATATTTTTTGATATAAAAAAACCCACAATTCTAGCGAAGAGTGGGTTTCAGTTATAGAATGTTCTTATTTTTTCTTTTCTTTTTTCTTGTTGTAGTTTTGTCCAACTGGACTTCCTACACGATCCATTGCACAACGGAAACCAATTGCTGCAGTAGATTTGTCTTCGTCTAAGAAACGACGTGTACCAACTGCTAACCAATATGCACGGTCTTTCCAAGAACCACCTTTGTACACACGTGATTTATCAGAAATCAATGTTGTAGGCCAAGATGTTTTGTCAGTTGGTTTGATAGGAGTACCATCTAAACCGTATGTTTCAAATTCACTTTGATACATCAACAATTTTGGATCTTGTGACGCTTGATTGATTTTGTTTTTTATATCGTCATTATTAAAGTAAATAGAACTTTCGATATCTCCATCCAAATAATCAATATAGTCATCTTTTCTGTAATTCAAACGACCGATGTTCTCTTCTTCAGTTACATTGCGGTATTTTAATTTACCTGGCGTATTGATAATGAATTCAGAGAAACCTTCGCGTAACATCGTAATGATTTCGAAAGGATATTCTTCATCACGACCTTGACGTGTTCTGTCAGAAGCGAATACTCCTTCAAAAATTTCTTCTTGAATACGAGTGTTTGCCTCTATTTCGTATTTGTCGTTCGCATCAATAATTGCTAAATCCAAAATCTTATTTAACTCATCAATCATCGCTAATTCAGCAGAATCTTTTTTGTTGTTGTGAGAAACATAAAAAGGATCTGGTGCAAAACCGCTGTTAGCTGATAAGCCTTTGTTGTGTTTCGCTTTGTTACCAGCAGCAATTCCTTTTGGAATAACCGTATCTAATGGATCATGATTTGCAGCAGAAATACGTTGGAAACGCACGCGCTCAAATTCGTTCAAGTATTCTTTCATTCCGTGAATGTCATACAACACTTGACCATTTTTAGTGTCAACAACACCTTCGTTGTTCAATACTTTTGTTTGGTATACGTTACCTCTAAAAGGTCTAAACTCGTTGTAATCCTCAGAAGTTAAAGGACGGTAAACATCCATTACCCATTCGGATACGTTACCTGCCATGTGGTATAAACCGTAATCATTTGGCCAGAAAGATTCTACAGGAGCAGTTACATCTGCACCGTCGTTCAATTGACCAGCAACTCCCATGTAATCACCACGACCTCTAACAAAGTTAGCACGCATAGCTCCTTGGAATTCTGCATTGTCTTGACGAACATAGTGACCATTCCATGGATATTGACGGCGCTCAGTAATTACTTCTGAACCTGGTGTTAAATTCCCAATTAAACCTGCAGCAGCGTATTCCCACTCAGCTTCTGTTGGGAGTCTGTATCGAGGAAGTAATACTCCGTCTTCCATCATAACAATACGATCAGCTAATTTTTTACCATCTCCTTTAACAGGATCTAAATTTTTGAATTTTTTACCACCCAATTCTTCGCTTTGCTCGAATTGTCCAGCTAAATATGCATCTGTATTGAATGTTGCTTCATTTGTAGCCGCAACATCCCATCCTAAAACGCCTTCTCGAACTAAAATAAATTCGTTTACACGGTCAGTTCTCCATTTACAGAAATCTGAAGCTTGCAACCAAGAAACGCCAACAACAGGATAATCTCTATATGCTGGGTGACGTAGGTAGTAATCTACATTTTTTTCCATGAATGCTAATGGACTTCTCCAAGCAAGCGTATCAGGTAATGCATTTTTGTAAACCATTGTGTAATTTTCATACGATCTTTTCAACCAGTATAAATATTCTAACCAATGGAAGTTTGTTACTTCTGTTTGATCAATGTAAAAAGAAGAAACGGTAACGCGAGCAGGACGGTTGTTCCAATCGAACATTACATCTTGTTCAACCATTCCCATTGTGAAGGTACCACCTTCGATCATGATTAATCCTGGACCAGTTTCTTGGTCAACAAATGGAACTTTTTGAAAGCCACCTTGTTCTGAATTATTATAATCCCAGCCAGTTGATGAAGACACATCATGACTACAAGAAACAACCGTTGATCCAACGATTGCTATTGCTAATAAACGCAACATTTTCATATGCTTGGTTTGTTTTTTCATTTTTTTTGGAATCCCAAAGTTAATCTATTTAACGTATTTCTCGTAAAAGGTTACAAAAATAGTTAAAAAGATGGACAGACAATCATTTTGAATGGACGTACATTTGGCTTACACACGGGGTAAATCCCAAGTGAAATTTCATGAGAACCTCCTGATTTTCCGTTATTTAATGGAGAAACAGTTACATCATAACTATATCCAACTCTTAATTTCCCTGTATTAATACCAACGGTCAAGATGAAAGCATCACGATTTCTAAACCAAACTCCAGCTTGGAAAGAACCATATTTTACATAAGTTCCAAGATTTAATTCTTGAAAACCTTGTTGGTATTGATAGATGATATTAGGCATAATCGTCGTATTTGTGTTATACTTTGATTTGCCTCCAATAGGAATTTCAGCACCAGCATGTGCAGTAAAACGAATGGGCATAGGAGAATTACCAATGATAACAGACTCATTTGGTCTGTTTAAATGATGAGCAGCTGCACCAAAGAAAAAACGTTTTGAAAAACCTACAAATCCAGCAGACGCATCAAAAAATCCTCTAGAACCTCCACGTGGGACATCATTTGTTCCTAAAACAAATCCTCTTCGAGGATCAATCATGTCACCAAAAGTTAATTTATCCCAATCCAAGAATTTTTGATACCAAGCTGCACGAACACCAAACAACATAGCAAATTTTCTATTGACTTTTAAATGGTACGAATAGACTAAGCCAAGCATTGAAGTATTGATTGTTCCTTTTCCTTGAATATCATTTGTCGCTAAAACACCAAATCCACCAGAAATATTTTTAAAATACTGATCGTATGAAGCGCTTGAAGTAATGTAATTATTCGTTAAGCTAGGCCATTCATTTCTGAAGTTAACATTATAACGAGGGCAACCATTTGAACCAGCAAAAGCAGGGTTCAGATATATTGGGTTTGCATAGAATTGCGTAAATGTTGGATCCTGCGCATGTAGTTTACCCGCACAGAATAGTACTCCAAAAATTACTAAAATTTTAACATTTCTCATTCGTATTCGAAAATATTAATGCTTAATTGATGAATTTTACGCCAATAATACGAAAAAAAATCGCAATGGTTTCAAATAAAACATCGAAACACAAAAATAAAAAAATAGTACATACGTTAGAGTGATGATTACAATCTATTTTACAAATTTGTACCATGATAACAAAAATGACAATCTTTAAAGAACGTAAAGCACTTGTTTTAATAGCATTCTCAAGCTTTTTAACAACGATAACTTTATTTGCACAAATTGTTACGTTTGAAATTCCATGGACCAAACCGATTTTAGTGACAGAAGATGGGATTCAACGCTCAATTCCGGCAATTACAAATGGTTCTTATCAAGATGGCTTGCCATTGTTTTCTGCGTCAATTGACTTGATTAGAGGAGATTACGAAATTGATTATCAAATACTAACAACTGAAATCGCACATGATGTAGATGTTGAGTTGGTTGCTACAAATTTAACTAACATTGGTAAAAGTCCGATAATTAAATTAATTCCGATAACGACCAAAAAAGGGACAAGTATAAGTGTTGCATTGATTCCGTATTATTTTTCGAATGGTCAATTAATCAAAATAACTTCATTTTCTGTTTCCTACATTTATCATCCACCGATAATAAACAATCAACTAAAAGATTACGCAACCAATTCAAAGCTTTCAAATGGTTTGTGGTATAAAATTGCTATTCCTGCAGATGGCGTATATAAAATAGATAAGCAACTTTTGCAAAGTTTAGGGATAGATATTACTACCTTTTCCCCAAGTGCTTTAAATGTATATGGAAATGCTAGTGGTAAATTGTCTGAAGCGAATAATGATTTTTATTACGATGATTTGATTAAAAACCCAATTCTAGCAGTAGGTGAATCAGATGGAGTTTTTAATGAGACTGATTATTTTGCATTTTATGCAGCTGGCCCTCATCGTTGGGATTACACCAATTTGAATGGTTTTGATCGTACTCAGAATGTCTACTCAGATGTTGCACATTATTTCATTCATATTGACGTTACTGATGCGCCAAGTCGGATACAAACAATTGATAACTCCTCCTTAACTGCTTTTCAAACTGTTTCCGATTATACTTATTATGCAATTCATGAAGAAGAAAAATACAATTTAGTAAAAGGAGGACAACGTTGGTATGGTGAATTATTTGATGGTTTCTTATCGCAGGATTTTAGTTTTAATATTCCTGATTTGGTTATGAATCAATCGGTAACATTGAAGTATGCTTTTGCTACGAATGCACGAACCAGTGGCAATTATTTTCAGATCAAACAAGGAAATTTGTTAGTAGCAACACAGAATGCTTCTGCGGTCTCCGCAGATTATGCTCGAAATGTAAGTTCGGTTACTTATCAGCCTACGACTGCAAATCAAAACTACACAGTTGTTTTTAATCGTGTTAACCCTACTATCAAAGGTTATTTGGATTATTTGACAGTAATTGCTCGTAGAAATTTAATCTATAACGGTACTCAATTTCAGTTTCGCGATTTACAAAGTGTAGGAGCAGGAAACACAACGCAATTTAACATTACTACAACTACAACTACAACTAATTTATTCGTTTGGGATGTTACCAACAAACGTTCACCAAAAGAGATGTTGGGAAGTTTTTCTAGTTCGCAATTTTCGTTCAAACAGGCAACAGATTCATTACGTGAATTTATTGTTTTTTCTTCAACAAATTTGCTTTCTCCATCAGCTGTTGGAATTGTTCAGAATCAAAATATTCACGGGTTTGCAAACAAAGACTATGTCATTGTTACCCATCCAAATTTTTTAAGTCAAGCGGAACGTTTAGCGGCATTACATGAAGCAAATGGAACGTCGACACACGTTGTTACAACAGAGCAAGTTTATAATGAATTTTCATGTGGAACGCAAGATGCGACTGCAATTCGCCGAATGATGAAAATGTTTTATGACCGAGCAGGGCTTATTGATTCGCTTAAGCCAAAGTATTTGTTGTTGTTTGGTGACGTTACGTATGACCCAAAAAACAGAGTAGGAGATAACAATTACTTTGTCCCTTCTTTCCAAGTTGTCAATTCTGAAAATCATATTTCAGCTTTAATCACAGATGACTATTTTGGTTTATTAGATGCAAATGCTGGAATTAATGGATCGGATCAAATGCGGCTTGGAGTAGGTCGTTTGTTGATATCAACGCAAGAACATGCCGTGCAACAAGTCAATAAAATTGAACATTACATGAAAAATGGAAGTCAATTTTTTTCAGGAGGTCCGAATGATTGTTGTTCTGGCGATTTGTCTTCAAGTTTTGACGATTGGCGCACCAATTACACCTTAATCACAGATGATGAAGAGGGGGGGTATTTTGTCAATGTTGATGCTGAACCAGTTTCCCAACATGTATATGCTGCTCATCCAGAAATGAATGTAGATAAAATTTATTCGGATGCATTTGTTCAGACTTCAGGAGCTGGAGGTGAACGTTATCCAACTGTTTACGAAGCGATAACAGATCGAATTGAGCGTGGAAGTTTGATAACAAATTACATTGGACATGGAGGTGAAGTAGGCGCTGCAGAAGAGCGTATCATTACAATTCCTCAAATCCAAGCATGGACAAACATTAATAAATTAGGATTGTTTGTAACTGCTACTTGTGAATTCACAAAGTTTGATGACCCAAGTCGTGTGTCGGCTGGTGAATGGGTTTCCTTGAATCCTACAGGTGGAGCAATTGCTTTAATGACAACAACACGATCTGTCTTTTTTGGTGTCAATTCTACAACAATAGACGCTTTTTACAATTATGTTTTCATGCGTGAGTCTGATGGAGCCCCTATGACATTTGGTAAAATCATTCAATTGACTAAAAACAACTCCCAATTTTCAGAAAATCGCCGTTGCTTTAGTCTAATCGGAGATCCAGCATTACAAATCGCATTACCTAGATTTAATGTGGTGACTGATTCTATCAATCACATAGCAGCTAATCAATTCAATGATACCATAAAAGCATTAAGTAAAATGCATGTTTCAGGTCATTTGGAAGATATTTTCGGGAATAAACTAAATGGATTTAATGGTGTTGTTTCACCAACTATTTTTGATAAAACGAAGTCGAATACTACATTGATGAACGACCCAGATTCACCATTAATCACATTCAAAACGCAAAAAAATGCTTTGTACAAAGGGAAAGCAACTGTTTTAAATGGAGATTTTGAATTTGAGTTTCTTGTACCAAAAGATATTGATTACAGTTTTGGTAAAGGGAGAATAAGTTATTATGCAAACAATAATGCAACTGATGCAATAGGCTATGACACTAGTTTTGTTGTCGGGGGAATTAATACAACTGCACAACAAGATAATCACGGACCAACAATACAGGTTTATTTGAACGATAAGAACTTTGTGAATGGAGGAACAACAAGCACAACACCATTGTTAATTGTGGAAGCATTTGACGAATCTGGAATCAATACTGTTGGAAATGGCGTGGGACATGATTTGATTGCCATTTTAGACGGGAATTCAGGTGATCCAATAGTGTTAAATAATTATTATACAGCAAGTTTGGATAACTATCAATCGGGAAAAATCAATTATACGCTCCGTAATTTAACACCAGGAGAACATACGCTCGATGTTAAAATTTGGGATGTAAACAATAATTCGTCTGTGCAACGCTTGCTTTTTACAGTTATCGATGAGGATCAAGTTGCATTACAAAAGGTGTTGAATTACCCGAATCCATTTACAACAAAAACGACTTTCTTCTTTGAGCACAATCAGTCGTGTGCGTCATTAGAAACACAGATTCAAATTTTCACAGTCTCTGGTCGTTTGGTTCGCACGATCAATCAAACTGTTCCTACTGCAGGATTTCGAATTGACGGTATTGATTGGGATGGGAAAGATGATTATGGCGACCAATTAGCAAAAGGAGTTTACGTTTATAAAATTTCGATCAACTTACCTGCAGGTGGGAAAGCAGAAAAAGTAGAAAAATTGGTTCTTTTAAAATAGTTATACAATAAAAGTAATTTAAAAACGTATTTTTGTTTCAACAATCAAAATATAAGATGAATTTTCATAAAATTATATTCGTTTCAATGTGTGCTCCTTTTTTGACTTTTGGTCAAGGAAGTGGTGTAACAGATGAGCAATTACAATTAAATACAATTACCACATCAATGCCTTTTTTATCCATTACTCCCGAGTCTCGTGGGGGTGCAATGGGTGAAGCAGGTACAGCGCTTTCAGCAAACTCAACATCAATTTTTTGGAATACAGCCATGTTGAATTTTGCAGATGACGATGCAGAAATTAGTGTCAGTTATACTCCTTGGTTACGAAAATTAACAAATGATATTCACTTATCTTATCTATCTGGTTACAAACGATTAGGAACAAAACAAGCAATTGCCGCATCGTTGCGTTATTTTAGTCTTGGCGAAATAACATTTACTGATGCCAATGCTCAATTTATTCGTGAAGACAAACCAAGTGAATTTGAATTAGCGTTTGGTTATGCGTTTAAATTAGCCGAAAAACATAGCATTGGAATCAACGGTAAATTTGCTTATTCAAACTTAACAGGTGGATTAGTTGTTGCAGGTGCTCAAACGAAAGCAGGAATTGCAGGAATTGCCGACATTTCTTATGCCTTTAGAAATGATGATATTGATTGGTTTGGAAAAAGAGGAGTTTATACCTTAGGTGTAACCTTGAATAACATTGGAAATAAAATAGCTTATTCGGAAACATCTCGAAGAGACTTTTTACCAATGAATTTAAAAATTGGTAATGCATATACTATTGAAGTTGACAAATACAACAAATTCACGTATAGTTTAGATTTACAAAAACTATTGGTACCAACTCCGGGACTTTATGACAACGGGCAGTTAATCTCAGGAAAATCGAGTGATGTAGGTGTGATTGCTGGATTAGTTCAGTCTTTTTATGATGCGCCAGGTGTTGTGTCGGTTGATGAAAACGGAGATTATATTCAAAATGCAGATGGTTCTTACGCTGTTGTAAAAGGAACGCGCTTAAAAGAGGAATTAACTGAAATAAATATTGCAACAGGTTTTGAATATTGGTATGCAAATTCATTTGCGATTCGTGGAGGATTTTTCTATGAAAACAAAAACAAAGGAGACCGTAAATATTTCACAGCAGGAATTGCGTTGCAGTATAATTTGTTTGGAGTAGACATCTCTTATCTTGCAGCATTGAAACGCGATAATCCATTAGCGAATACACTCCGTTTTACTTTGCGTTTTAAACTCGGAGATAATAAAGTTGGCGCGGATAAAAAACCTGAATAATGGATATCCGAATAGGTTTTGGTGTTGATGTTCATCGCTTAGAAGCAGGACGTGAATTTGTGTTAGGTGGCGTAAAACTTCCTGCTACTTTTGGAGCAGTTGGTCATTCGGATGCGGATGTATTGATTCATGCTATTTGCGATGCACTACTTGGGGCGTTAAACTTACGTGATATCGGTTTTCATTTTTCAGATACAGATCCTCAATACAAAGGTATCGATTCAACAATCTTGTTGAAAAATGTAATGACGTTGATTTCTGATAAAGGTTTTCACGTTGTAAATATTGATGCAACGGTTATTTTAGAGCAACCCAAAGTCAATCCACACATTCCTGCGATGCAAGCAATTTTAGCGGAACTATTACAGGTGACAATTGATCGCGTTTCTATAAAAGCAACTACACACGAAAAAGTTGATTCTTTTGGAGCAGGGGAAGCTGTTAAAGCTTACGCTGTATGTTTGCTTTCAGCTAATTAAGTTGTTTTAAGCTGTTGTTACGGCTTTTAAAACGCCATCCCACAAGATAATTCGACTTTCCAACGAGCGTAGTACATAGCTGGTTGCTTCTTCCCATTTTGTCGCGTCATCTCCACATAATTCTGAAACCATTTCGAGTGCCAAATGGCTGTGGAGATCGCCGTCTACTTCAATGTGTCTATCTAAATAGTATTTAAACGTTGCAATTTGATCCGGAAATTGTTCGTTGATATCATTTACGATGGCTAAAAACATGTTTGGAATCAAGTCTTCACGTCCAAAAGTGAAAACAGCAGCAATAATGTGAGGCTTATTTGTAGCGATTACTTCAAAAGTGAAATTCAGAAAATGTTGCGCATGTTCAGGAATAGATGAGTTTGCAATTGCTTCGTGTAAAGGAACTCCTGCTTTTAGTTTTTCAAGTAATTCATCTATGCTTTTTCGAGAAGCGCCAATTTGCGCCATAGCCTCTAAATACAATTCAAAATGACTGATATTTCCCTCTCGTTGAAAAGCAACATCCGATTCTTCCCCACAAACAATCTCGTTGATTAGAAAACGCACTTTTGCTGATCCAACTGGAAACCATGGGACTTGTGTGCACGTTAAGCTGGATTGCAAAGATTTAAGCAACGACATGAAATCCCAAACTGCATAGATGTGGTGCTCCATGAAGTGTTTCACATCATCAATTGTTTTTATTGCTTTGTAAGTTGGGTGGTTGATAATTTTATGTTGTAAATCAGCAGTTGCTTCTTGGATGTTTTTGATATGTGAATTCATAATTGCTTTATTTTATGGAACAGCTTAAATTTCTTTTTGTTTTATTTTTTTTAAAAAATCATGAAAAAAACAGAAGATTTTTTGCAAAAATAAGAATGAGTATGCAATAACTATATTTTCTAGTACATTTGATTGATGAAATTTCTAATGATTTTTATATTGTCGTTCTGTTTTTTTGGAAAGACATATTCTCAAAACACTGTTCCGATTCGTGTAGTTTCGTATAATTTACTGAATTTTCCTAATGGAAGAGACGATTGTGGAACCACCAATATTAACTTACCAAACAGGACAGATACCTTACGTAAAATTATGAGGTACTTGCAACCCGATATTTTTGTTGGATGTGAAATTCAATCACAAGCAGGTTGTGATAGTATTCTTTCACGTACTTTGAATGTCTTTGGAGCACAGGATTACGCGCGTGCAAATTTCGTATATAATACATCTGGAGGGAATGATTTGCAGAACATGTTGTTTTATAAACAGTCCAAGTTGGTTTTAAAAGAACATCGAATTGTCCAAACAAGTGTGAGAGACCTCAATCATTATATTCTTTATGTAATAGACCCAACATTACCGCTACATCATGATACGTGTTTTATTGAAGTGTTCATGTGTCATCTAAAAGCAGGTAATACAACTGCCGATTTGGTAGACAGAGCAGCTCAAACGGCGATATTAAAACAAGTTATCGCTTCAAGACCAGCAAATCGCTCTATTTTTGTCTGTGGTGACATGAATTCCTACACGAGTTCCGAACAAGCGTATCAAAATTTACTGACTGGCAGTCGGCCTTTGTATGATCCACTTGGCATGCCAGGTAGTTGGACATCTAATCCAACGTTTAGTGCAATTCATACACAATCTCCAAGACTGACAGGTTACTATGCTTGTGGTTCAACTGGTGGAATGGATGACCGATTTGATCATATTTTAGTTACCCAAAATGTATTGTCTGGTTCTGATAGTGTCAAATATGTTACAAATTCATACAAAGCGATTGGAAATGATGGCAATCATTACAATACAAGTTTACTTGCGCTTCCACACAACACAATGTACCCTGACTCAGTTGTCAATGCGCTTTTTTACATGTCCGATCATTTACCTGTAAAATTAGATGTACTTGTTCATCATCCTTTAAATTACGGATTAAATTTGACGTATTCTATCAACGGAAATACCTGTTCCCCTCTTGGATTAAGTGCTACTGTTGTTCCTTTAATTGGAACTGCTCCATTTTCATATAATTGGGGTGTATTAAGCGGTAATCAGCAAAATCAAACTGCAATAAACTTATTAGCAGGGGTTTATGATGTTACTGTGACGGATGCTCAAGGGATTATTGATCATGTTTTCATTGAAATTCCAGCAGTTTCAACGATGAGCGCAAGTGTTTTTTCAACACCTGAAACGACCAATTGTGATGGTTCATCTTTTGTTGTTGTAGCTGGCGGATCACAACCTTATTCTTTTCAATGGGATGATTCTCAGCAACAAACAAGTTATTCTTTAACAGGTCTTTGTGCTGGGAATTACACTTGTGTTGTGACAGATGCAACAGGTTGTCAATTAACATTAACAACAACAATATTACCATGGGACGCAGGTTTAGATGAACAATTGTATTATTCATTAATACATGTTTCACCGAATCCCTTTGAGTCAACTCTTACCATAGAAATCCCAAATGAATTAATCAACAAAGACGTAACATTTCAACTGTATTCAGTAATTGGGGAAGAAGTGTTGTTTGAGAAAAACGTTAAAACCTGCAATAATCAGGTACAAATTGAAGGGCTTCAGTTTTTAAAACATGGAACTTATTTTTTAAAGATCGAATCTGGAACAACCAAACGTTATTTCCAATTATTGAAATAAAAGCAATTTAAGATTGTGAAATTGGGTAGCACAAACAGAATTTCTCAACAGGTTGCGCAAGTGCAGAAATATTTAAGTTATCTGAAGCCTTTGAAACATCAATAATACTTTTGTCTTTCATCAAGAGGTTGATCGTCTGTTTTACTTGACTATATGCATTGTTTGTTAAGGATTCTGAATAGATAAAGTATTTTAATTCCTCATCATTTAAACCAAATTCATTGCGCACTAATTCCATTTCAAATTGAATTCGATCGGGACTAAATGGTTCTTTTGCTATTTCAACTTTGTGTAATTTACGTTGAACAAGTCGTTGTGAAAGTAGCGCTAAAACTTTGTCATCGCATGTTTGCCAAACTTTGACAGCCCCCATAATATCAAAATCGTCCAATTGTGCAAATGTTGCTAAAATCGTTGGGTTGTTTTCGAAGTCAGCCTGGCTAATTGTGTTTTTCAAGAAAAAACTCAAAGCGGGACTAGCAAATAAATCTGCTCCATCAAGTGCTAATTCTTTTGCTCGTCGTAGGATGTTAATCAACATAAACTCAGCTGAAACAACAGTTTTGTGCATGTAAACTTGCCAGTACATTACGCGCCGTGAAACGATAAATTTTTCAATCGAATAAATTCCTTTTTCTTCCACAACTAATTGGTCGTGGTGTACATTTAACATTTCAATTAAGCGTTCAGTTCCAACAATTCCCTCCGAAACGCCAGTAAAAAAACTGTCACGCGTTAAATAATCCAAACGGTCCATGTCTAATTGACTCGAAACCAGTTGGTGTAGGAATTTCTTGTGGTATTGATTGCTAAAAATTAGTAAAGCTCGTTGTAAGTCGTCGCTGTTTTGTGGAAATTCCTTTTTCAACGCTTCAATGAAATAGGCAGATATTTTTTCGTGGCTAACACCACTTACAATGTCATATTCCAACGCGTGACTAAATGGTCCATGACCAATATCATGTAATAAAATAGCTACTAAAACCGCACGTTCCTCTTCCATGCTAATAGGATGGCCTTTTTTGCGAATAACGCCAATTGCGAGTGTCATCAAGTGCATTGCGCCAATTACGTGATGAAAACGGGTATGAAGCGCACCAGGATACACCAAATGTGTCATTCCCAATTGCTTGATATAACGCAAACGTTGAATGTATGGATGTTCAATCAAATCGAAAATAAATTCGTCTGGAATTGAAATAAAACCATACACAGGATCGTTAATGATTTTCTTTTTATTATTTCTGTGCGTGTTTGTTCTCAAATCTTTAATTTTAAAAACTTATTCAAATCTAATTAAACTTTAGGATATGCAAGCAAAGATTCTTTGGGCAGACGATGAAATCGACTATTTAAAACCTCATGTATTATTTTTAGAATCGAAAGGTTATACGATTGATCTCATCAACAATGGATCTGAAGCGGTCGAAATGTGTCGTGAAAATAGTTACGACATTGTTTTTTTAGATGAAAACATGCCAGGAATTTCTGGATTGGAAACCTTATCTCAAATCAAAGAGGAACATCCACAATTGCCAATAGTCATGATTACAAAATCGGAAGAAGAATCGATTATGGAGGAAGCAATTGGAAGTAAAATAGCGGATTATCTAATCAAACCGGTTCATCCCAATCAATTATTGCTTTGTTTGAAGAAAAACTTGGATCACCGTAAATTAGTTTCTCAAAAAACCAATTCCAATTACCAACAAGAATTCCGTCAGTTAGGCATGCAATTGAATGGCCGATTGAATGCCGAAGAGTGGAAAGACGTTTTCAAAAAGTTGACGTTTTGGGATCTCGAATTTCAAGGATTACAAGATCAAGGAATGCGTGAGATTTTAAATGCACAGCGCAAAGAGGCCAACGATTTGTTTTGTCGTTTTGTCGAAAACAACTACGAAGATTGGTTTGATGGTGATGACGATGCACCTGATATGGTTCATCAATTACTGCGTGAACGTGTTTTTCCGTTATTGGACGAACCCGTTTATCTGTTAGTAATTGACAACCTGCGGTACGACCAATGGCAAGTGTTGAAACCAATCATTTCATCGTATTTCACGATTGAAAAAGAAGATATTGTTTATTCCATTTTACCTACAGCGACACATTATGCCCGAAATGCGCTTTTTGCCGGTGTCATGCCGTCAGAAATTGCAAAACGTTTTCCAAATCATTGGTTGAACGAAGAAGACGAAGGCGGAAAGAACATGCAAGAAGCTGTTTTTTTAGAGGGTAATTTGAAACGTAACGGTAAAAATGTCAAATGGTCCTACAACAAAATCACCAACCTAGATGCTGGAAAACGGTTAGTTGATAATTTTCACACACTGAAAGAAAATCAGTTGAACGCTATTGTTTACAATTTTGTAGACATGTTATCGCATGCACGAACTGAAATGGATATGATCAAAGAATTAGCAAGCGATGAGGCAGCTTATCGTTCGTTAACTGTTTCTTGGTTTGAGCATTCACCTTTGCAGGAAATTATCAAGAAAATAGCTGAACGCAAAGGGAAATTGGTAATTACCACCGATCATGGAACTGTTCGAGTGACGAATCCAGTTAAAATTGTTGGTGATAAAAGTACCAATACCAATTTGCGTTATAAAACAGGCCGAAACTTGAATTACAAAGAAAAAGACGTCTTTGCGATAAGTAATCCAGAAGCTGTTGGTTTGCCAAAGTCACGCTTATCGAGCGAATTTGTTTTTGCACGTGAACACGATTTTCTTGTCTACCCCAATAATTACAATCATTTTGTGAATTATTTCATGGATTCCTTTCAACATGGTGGGATTTCAATGGAAGAAATGTTGATTCCTTTTGTAATTTTACAGGCAAAATGACCGAAATTGTTGTTCATAGTTTATCCGATTTACCTTTTGCTGCAAAACAGTTTTTAGAACTTATTGGCCAGCAAAAAGTAGTGCTTTTTCATGCAGAAATGGGCGCTGGCAAGACCACTTTCATCAATGCTGTTCTTCGTGCAATGGGAATCAATGAAACAGCTGGTTCTCCGACTTATGCTATTGTGAACGGTTATGAATCGCCTTATTATGGTGAGATTTTTCATTTTGATCTTTATCGTTTGCAGTCTCTTGACGAAGCACTGGCAATTGGTATGGAGGAGATGCTTTATTCCGATGCTTATTGCTTTATAGAATGGCCTGAAATTATCGAAAATATTTTACCTGATAATGTTGTTAAAGTAACAATATCTGTTTCTGAAATTGGAGATAGGATTTTAATAATTGATTAATTGTTAAAATTTTTAAAAAGCCTTTATTTATTAGGGTTTTAATAGTGTAATTTCAAAGTGTGTTGTAGTGTAATTTCAAAACTAATAATCTTGTAATTTCAAATTAAAAAGTAGTGTATTTTCAAAATATAGTGTATTGTAATTTTAAAATGAATAGTAGTGTTATTTCAAAATAAATAGATGAGTATTTTTAAAATTAACATATGTGTAATATTAAAATAGGTATATTTGTTTTTTCAAAGTGGTTTTAAGTTATTTTCAAAAGAACGATTGTATTATTCTGCTATATGCGCTAAATTTTTCTTGAAAAACAAGTTGAAACTCATAAGATTAATCGTTTGGATATGAGTATTTTGCGAACAATAAAAAAAGAAATGGATATTTATAAGAACAAATATCCCATTTTGGCGTTGACTGGTCCGAGACAATCGGGTAAAACTACTTTTTTGAAAAAAGATTTTTCTGATTACCAGTATGTGAATCTTGAAAATCCAGACCTCAGAAGTTTTGCATTGCAAGATCCCAATGGTTTTTTAAAAAAATACGATAAATATGTCATTTTTGATGAGGTACAACGAGTTCCTTTTTTGTTTTCATACCTACAAACGAAAGTAGACGAAGACCAAATTATGGGGCAATACATTATTTCCGGCTCTCAGAATTTTCATTTAATGCAGAATATTACTCAGAGTTTAGCTGGACGTGTTGCCATTTTCAAATTATTGCCTTTTGATATAAGTGAATTGCGTTCAGCTAATTTGTTAACGGATGATTATGCTGATCTTGTGCAGAGAGGAAGTTATCCAGCAATATATGACAGAGATATTCTATCAAAAGTATTTTATTCCAACTACATACAAACATACATTGAACGAGATTTATCCGAACTAATTCATGTAAAGGATTTACGCTTGTTCCGTAATTTTATTGCTTTGTGCGCTGGTAGGGCAGGGCAATTATTGAATTTGAATGCGTTGGCAAATGAATGTGGAATTTCTCAACCGACAGCCAAATCGTGGTTATCAGTTTTAGAAAGTAGTTTTATTGTTTTTCAACTTCAGCCTTATTTTTCCAATTTCAACAAACGAGTTACGAAAAGTTCAAAATTGTTTTTTTACGATACGGGCCTTTTGTCTTTTTTATTGAAAATAAAAGATGCGGATAGTTTGAAATTGAGCAAACACAAAGGTGCCGTTTTTGAGAATTTTATTGTTTCAGAATTCGTGAAGATTAATTATCATAAAAACAGATTGCGCGACATCTTTTTTTGGCGGGATGCAGTTGGACATGAGGTTGATCTTGTTTGGCAAGATGACGAACAATTGAATTTGATTGAAATTAAAGCATCGGAAACAATCGTCCCAGCTATGTTTAAAGGCTTGGAATATTTTGAACAGAAAGCAACGACATTGGTAAAGTCAAAAATGTTAGTGCATACTGGAATGTTTCATCAAGATAGAACAAATGTTGTCGTTCAAAGTTGGTCAAATCTAGATATCGTTTAATTCATTTTTTTGAAGATTGAAACAAGAATTATCGTAACTTCGTAATGCATCACATCGAAAGATACAATTATGATTAAGGATCCAGAATTATTAAAGCAATTATTGAAAGAGGGAAACATCCTTCCAATGGAAGAAATGTTGGAAATTTCAAATAAAAAAGGTAGCTTATTGATTGGAATTCCCAAAGAAACATCATTTCAAGAAAAACGAGTTGCCTTAGTTCCGGAAGCAGTATCTTTCTTAATTGCAAATGGACACCAAGTTCGAATCGAGCAAAGTGCAGGTTTAGCGAGTCATTTTACTGATCAAGAATACAGTGAAGCTGGGGCCGAGATTTGCCCGACAGCTAAAGATATTTTTCAATGTGATATCATTTTAAAAGTTACTCCTCCTTCAGAAGAAGAGGTCGATTATATGCCTGGAAGTCAAACCTTGATTTCTGCTTTGCAATTAAGCATTCAGCCAAAGATAATTTTACAGAAGTTAATCGCAAAAAAAATAACAGCTGTATCTTGGGATTATATCCGCGATAGTGAGGGAGTTTTTCCTGTTGTTCGTTCGATGGGAGAAATTGCAGGAACTACATCTGTGTTGATTGCAGGCGAATTATTGTCTTCTTTCAACGATGGAAAAGGAATGATGCTTGGAGGAGTAGCGGGTGTTCAACCAACAGAAGTAGTTGTTATAGGCGCTGGGACTGTTGGCGAATATGCAACGCGCGCTGCATTAGGATTGGGAGCTTCTGTGAAAGTGTTTGACAATAGTTTGTCGCGCTTGAGAAGACTGCAAAACGATATAGGTGCACGTGTTTACACATCTGTTTTACAACCAAAAGTATTAGCAAAAGCCGTTATGCGCGCTGATGTTGTAATTGGTGCAATTCGCTCTTCAATTGGAAGAACGCCATGTGTTGTTTCAGAAGAAATGATTCAAAACATGAAAGAAGGTTCTGTTATTGTTGATGTGAGTATTGATCAAGGTGGGTGTTTTGAAACATCTCGCATAACGAATCACAACGACCCAACATTTGTGAAGCATGGTATCGTTCATTATTGCGTTCCTAATATTGCTTCTCGTGTTCCTCGGACTGCTTCTTTTGCTTTGTCAAATATCTTTTCTCCGATTCTCATGTCTATGGGGGATTCAGGAGGATGTCAAGATTTAATTCGCAACGATCATGGCTTCCGATCAGGTGTGTATATCTATCGTGGTATATTAGTGAGCGAAGTGCTTGGTAAAGTTTTCGACCTAAAATACAAAGACATTGAGCTCTTAATTATGGGTTTGAAAGGATAATTACAATTCTGAGAATCGCTCCCAAACGCTTTCATAACAGTTAGCAACTTCAAATTTTTCTATCAAGTTATTGTAAAAAGGATCGTTCCCAATTGTAGCGCTGTCTCCAATGATATAGCAACGTTTTTTAGCACGTGAAATTGCGACATTCGTTCGACGGTAATCACGTAAAAAACCAATTTCTTGTTCTTCATTACTTCTTGTTAGGCAAAGGATGATTGAATCTGACTCGTTTCCTTGTACAGCGTCAATAGTTGAAACATTCCATGTTGCACCCATAGCTTTTTTTAGTGCTGCAATTTGTGCACTGTAAGGAGCGAGGATTATCGTTGTTTTTGAATCAAAATCGGCTAACGTAATTAACTGTTTGATAACGTTTACAGCTGTTGGATGTGCGATACTGCCTGAAATATCATCTTTTTTCTCTCCATCTCCAAAACCAGCTAAGTCAATAAAACGAATATCACCTTTAATCTTGTTATCAAACGTTTTTAATTGATTTTCATAGAAAAAAGGATTAATCAATTGAACGATTTCAGTTGTCATTCGGTACTGAGTGTCTAATAGAAGTGGAGTAGCGTGAACACTTATTTGTTCCAACAAACTTTTTCCTAAGCCCATTTTTTTTGCTTTATCAGCAAGTACAACGGGTGGAAGTTGTTGTGGGTCGCCACACAAGACCAGTTTTTTTCCAAAGGAAGCGCTCAACCAAGCCAAAGGAGCAAGTGCTTGTCCTGCCTCATCAATAATGACATAATCAGTTGTAAAATCCTTCGGCAATTCATTAAACAAAGCAACTGGCGTACCTGCAATAACTGGAATTTCTGTTAAAAGCGAAGTAATTGTACTACGTTTTAATTGCCTGATTTCTTTGCGCAGTTGATAAAGTTCATTGCGTGCATTCCTTTTTTCGTCAGCATGTTCTTTCGAATTTGACCGACTTTTTCTCGTTGCTAGTTGGCTAGCTTGTTTGAGCGATTTTTCTAAATGTTCCATCACACGACCGTGACTTCCTTTTTCAAGGTAAGCATCGATGGTAAAAGCAAGGAGACGTTCGTCGAATTTCGTCTCATTTCCAATACGTAAGAGTGGTATTTTTAGATCAATTAATTTCAGGCTAAGCTGATCAATGGCTGTATTACTTGGAGCTGTTACAATTACTTTTTTTCCTCGTTTTACAATTTCTTGAATTGCAATTGCAAGGGTATGCGACTTACCAGTTCCCGGGGGACCTTGAATAAGCGTTGTTTCATCGTCTGATAATATTGCTCCAACCACTTTTTGTTGCGATTCATTCAAGGAATCATGAGAAAAGACAGCACTTTTTTTTGCTGTAAAAAAGGAGGTTTTGAATCGGTTCAGTTGCGGATGTTCCATGCTTAATTTCGCACCAAGACGCATACAAGTTAATGTTCGATCATCAGGAATGTAATTGATTTGAATACTACTGTGACTCAAGTTTTCTGGAAGTTCTTCCGAAAAAAATACAGTGCCACTTTGTTGATCTAATTCAATCAAACGTCCTTTGTAGGAAACATCATTGATGGAAATAGCAATGGTACAGCCACGTTTAAAATAAGCGTCATTGATGGTGTACGAAGTCGAAAATGTCAACATTTCACCATCATTTGTTGTGTCATGATTGACAATACTAACAGGAAACAAACACAAGCCTAATTTACGTAGCTCATTTTTTGCTAATCCCAAGCGTTTTTTCTCTTCTTCGTAATGGAAATTTATTTCACATTCAACAGCTTCAACTATTTGAAGCGTCTGTTTATCAACAAGTTGCATAGGATTTACTTATGCAATTAATGTTGATTCACTTTCAAATTTTTTGTAGGAAAGGAAAACGGCTCCAATTGCCAAAACAATCATGATACCAAATGAAAGCGCGACCAAATGCCATTCCAATGTTCCTGCCATTAATTCTTTCGTTGCTAAAACGATGTTTACAATAGGAATCATCGCAGTCATTTCATTCAATTCAAATCCAGGGAAAAGCCCACTCATTGCGGGTAAAACCACAAGAATATTTAACGGAGATAAGAGGCTTTGTGCTTCTTTGAACGTTTTTGCACGAACAGTAATGACAATCATTAATCCAGCGAAAAACACAACCAATGGAAGTAATAACAAATAGAGCATTGCAATAAATGCAGGCGAAAGAATGTCTTTTATTGCGGCAAGTATTTCGGGATTCTCAACAAAATCAAATACTTCGATAGATAGATATATTCCAATAAAACTGAATGTAGACGCCATTAATCCTGAAAAAACAACAACTCCCATTTTCCCAAACAATATTTTCCATCGTGCAACAGGAACAGTTAACAAAGTTTCGATTGTTCCACGTTCACGTTCTCCAGTAAACAAATCGATAGCCGGGAACATACATCCCATGAATGCAAATGAAATGATTAAATACGGTAAAAAACCTCCAATTATTTTCCCAATCATCTCTTGGTTAGATGCAACATTGGTGTATTTTTTGGCAATTGGATTAATTGTTGATTCGTTGATTTTTAGTTTTTTATATCTTTCCTTTTGCCATTTATCATGAATGTAGTCCAAGTAACTGTCAGCACGTTCTTGCATCCCCAAATCAGCGCCATTGTGAAAAACAGTGATGGATATTGGTTGCATTTTTTCTTTCAATTCAGCGACATTCGTTGGGACATAGAATCCGATTTGAATGGAATCGTTCTTCAAATCCGTTTTCAGGGAACTTGAATCCTTGTAGTAAACAAATGATTTTGCACCTAATGTTTTCGGTACATTTTTCAATTCTTGCAACAACTCATTTTGATTCGAAACGACACCAATTTTTAGGGGTTTTTCAGCAGCTTCTTTCTCAAAATTGTGTGAAATTTTAGTAACAACTGATAAAATTAGCGGTAAAACAAGAGTTGGAATAATGATCATCATTCGAACAGTTCTTTTATCACGCAGTGTATCTTTTAATTCTTTTAGAAATATGGTGAAAATCATGATTAATTATTTTTTTCTTGTTGAACAATTCGAATAAACTCTGCTGTTAAATTTGGTGCAACCATTTGATTTCTGAAGGCTTCCATGGTATCGTTGAACAATACTTTCCCTTTGTGGATAATCGTAATGTCATCGCATAACAAATCGACTTCCCCCATAATATGGGATGAAAAAATAACTGTTTTACCTTCGTTTTTACAATTCTGTATTAAATGGATAATATTTTCTGCTGTAATCACATCCAAACCACTTGTCGGTTCATCGAAAATCACAACTTGTGGATCATGAATCATGGTGCGACAAATCGATACTTTTTGTTTCATTCCAGTACTCAATTTACCAATCCGTTTGTCTTTGAATTCGTGCATGTCCAACAAGTCAAACAGTTGATTTTTACGTTGTTCAATCGTGGTTTTTTCTACACCGTAAAGCTTTCCGAAGTAGTCGATTAATTCATTGGGAGTCAGGCGTGCATAAAGTCCAGCAGAACCAGTTAGAAACCCGATTTGTTTGCGCGCTTCATTCGGTTGTTTCGTCACATCAATTCCATTGATCGTAATCAATCCGCTTGTCGGTTTGAAAATAGTAGACAACATACGAAGCGTTGTTGTTTTTCCAGCACCGTTCGCTCCTAATAGCGCATGAACACGTCCAGGTTGACATGCAAAAGAAACATTATCAACAGCAGTTACTGTTTTTTCTTTAGTTCCGAATTCTTTTTGTTGCTTTTTTGAAAGATCGAAAGATTTTGTTAGATTTTTTACTGCAATCATTTGTTCAAATTGAACTACTAATATACTAAGTCATATCGAATAAGACAGTTTCTTTTGTAGAATTTTGCGAATTTCTAAATAACAAATAATCCAATACGAAATAGTTAGTAAGCTACCGAGAACACTGCAACTGATAATGAAAAATTGTTCGATAGGATTTCCTTGTTCCGATAAAAAGAATATGGTCAATCCTGACATTTCCAGAAAAATTTGAAAAAGAAGGACATACGAATAGGTTTTACGCGGAAAGTTCAAGTACCAGAATTCTTTTTTTGCTGGTAAATGTAAAAAAAGGCTCATGATTTGGGAAAAAGCAATACCAGTGGCGCCAACATAAAAACCTATCCAAAAATTTGAAAACAATGCTATAAGCATACCAAAAACAGGCAACAAAAATTGGAGAAATAAGTCCAGACGTTTGAGGTAAAGCATGTGTGTTTATTGTTTTTCAAATATATAACATTATTTCACATTTATAAATGAAGTCACAACAAAAAAAGAGGCTCACGTTAGGAGAGCCTCTTTTAAATAGTTGTGAAAAACGCTATTTTTATCAATTAGTGTTGATGACCATGTGCTCCGTGAGAGTGGCCATGTGCGATTTCATCTGCTGTTGCTTGTCTAATTTCGATGATTTCTCCATCAAAATTTAAATCAATTCCCGCTAAGGGATGATTGAAGTCCATTTTCACGATTTCCTCAGAAATTTCTAAAACAAGACCTCTTAAATTGTTGCCTTCACTATCTGACATCGGTACCAAAGCTCCAACAAAAATGTGTTCTTCGTTCATTTTTCCTGATTCATCAACGAATACAGAAGTTGGAATAGCTGCGATTTGATCTTCGTTGCGTTGTCCGTATGCTTCGTCGGAAACAATCGAGAAATTAAATTTATCTCCTGCTTTTAAGCCGTGTACGCTTTCTTCAAATTTCGGAATAATACGTTCAATGCCGTATAAGAATTCCATTGGACGATCTTGAGAAGTTTCCTCAATTTTTTCACCTGTTTGGTGATTGGTTAGCTTGTAGTGCAAGGAAACCACCGTGTTGATGTCTACTGTCATAAAAAATATAATATTGGGTAAAGATAATGGAAACTTAGCGCAACTCAAATTTAGTCATCACAAATTGTCCCTTTGTGTTCGGTTTTTTGAAAGGTTTCGTTGAGCATTTCTAGTTCTTTCAAAAGCTCGGGACTTGGAGGTGTGCTTGTCAATTCACTCAAATTTGGTTGTCCTGCATCAACCCAAGCAGTGTACCAAATTGAACCAACCGCAATGATTGCTTCGCGCATACGACGTTCGATCATTCCATGTAATAACAACTGATATGCGTCACAAAATTCTTTGGAATATACCTGAATAACTGCTTGTCCTCTCGTTTCATAAGCATATTTTTTATCACTCGGAAAGGTTGCCGTTAATTCTTTTTCCAAGCTTAATACCGAATCAACAGCCATGTGTGACGTGTAAACTGCATTCCATGAAAAATCAAGAACGTTGTTAATATAATTACTTTTTCCAACGAAATAATCATAGTTTTCCGCATCCATTTCTACAATGCGACTTTCCCAAAGACCATGAATGCCACGTTGACCGGTTAATTGACCATTATAGTTTTCAGTAGTGTGAAGGGGAACATGGGCATCACCAATATAATGTCCGATTTCTGCAGCGTATTTCAAGATGAGGTCGACGTTTTTTGTTTCAAAAGCCTTTTGAAGTCTGTATTTCATGACTAAAATATGCCAAGGAACAATTCCGTATGCTTGTAATGTGTCTTCCGAAAATTTTGCTACTGCATCATTCCACTTTTTGGGAACTTCTTCAAAGGGATTTTTTCCTCCCAATGCATAGTGATCGATATCAATGTAATGTCGTTGTGCTTCGCCTTCCACAGCATAGCGTCTCTTGTCAGGATCGGTCGCATGTTCCGTTAAAAATTCAATGTTTTCTTTGAAAAACCCGAACATGGCAGGAGGTAGGCTGAAAATTGCCACGCGATTGATACGTTTATGTCCGAAAAACCCCCATAAACCGCTGTTGGCATGTAGCCAAAATAAATTGTAATTAGCTGTGCACGTTTGTGCAAAAAGTAAAAATGTTAAAACAAATAACTTTTTTTTAAACTTCAATAAAATTAACCAATTTACCATCTTTCATCATCGGAATTACTGCTGTTTGGTTTGGTGTCAAACAGTATTTAATGTCTTCATTCAGATTCAGATTTTTTAATCTTCGACGGTGTGAACTCGATTTTAAAAAGCCCATATAATTATCCTTAGCAGAAAGATACAAATATTTTGCTGAAATAGATGAATCTTCTGTTGAGGTAAAATTTCCTGTATTAATTAAGTGCTCACAAATAGCTCCAGCACAGATGGTATCTTCAAGGTTAAACTTGTCCTGCCATCCCGAACACAAACACAAAATATTTTTATCTTGCTTTGCAAGCCATTGGTTCAAGTGATCCAAGTTTAAAAACGATCCCACTACAACTGTCTCAGCATCTTTGGCAACATCCAACGATTTCGTACCATTTGTTGTTGTAAGGACAACTTCTTTTCCTGTGAAATCAGGTTTCATGTAACTAAATGGTGAGTTTCCAAAGTCAAAACCTTCCACAATTTGACCTTTTCGTTCAGCACCTGCTAAGAATCCTTTTTGCTTGTATTCCCATGCTTCTTCAACTGTTGGAACAGGAATTATTGATGCAATTCCATTGTCAAATGCTGCGCAAATTGCGCTGGTTGCACGCAATACATCGATTACAACTACAATTTCAAATTCATTTTTAAAATAAGCGTATTCGCCAGGTGTAAAACAAACCTCAACTCTTTTTCTCGTTTCCATAAGTGCCGCAAAGTTAAGAAAAATGATTGGAGCAATTATTTCAACTTAAAAATCTTCTTTTCTGCAACAAATGTCCCAAATGGAATCAATGAAGCGATGTAAGCATAAAACTGAGTTTTCACAGACCATTTTTGATGGTTGTTTGCCAGAAAAACAAGTAATATGTAGGCAATAAATAAAACACCATGTGCCATTCCAACAAAATAATTTGGCTCCGGCATTGCATAAAGTCGTTTTAACGGCATGGTAATAAAAAGTAATAAATATGATATTCCTTCGAGAATTGCTACTACGCGTAAAATTTTTAAAATAATATTAGCTGACATATTTATTATTGTTTAATAAAAGTAAGACCATACACTTTCATCTTCCAAGTTCCATTATTATCTTGGTAAGGTTCTTGCTCAATTGTTAAGGGAAATGAACTGGTAGATCCGATTTTCAATTGCGTTTTCGTCGAATTCATTACTGCTTTTCCAACTTGCGTGATGTTACAATCACACAATTCACTGCCACAAATTGTTTCACAGGCATAACTAAAACGACCGTCTTTCCCTTGAATAACGATTTCGCTGGTTACGATTTTATTGAACGTACTATCAAATTGCGTTACCGTTCGCCAAGTTCCTTCGAAATTTGAATTGTATTTGTAAACTGGTTTGTCACACGATCCAACTGCAACCAACAGAACAAGTGTGAACATGGTAAAAAGTAGTTTCATCTTATTTTTTTTGTGCTTGTAATTCAAATAATTCATCACGGTATTTTGCAGCTTGAATAAAGTCCAAATCTTTTGCTGCTTTTTCCATCTGTTTTCTTTTGGTGGCAATCGCATGGTCTAATTCAGCTGGATTTTTATAACTCATTTGAACGTCTGCAGCGATTGCTGTTGTTTCAGAAATCGTATATTCTTTTGGTGCACGCACGTTTGGATCGCCATCTGCAACTTTGGTCGACTGCATTATTTTCTCTTTCGATTTGTTCAAAGCAGTAGGAGTGAGGCCGTGTGCTTCGTTGTATGCGATTTGCATAGCACGGCGACGTTCCGTTTCTTCGATGGTCTTTCGCATCGAGTCGGTCATTTTATCAGCATACATGATGACTTTTCCATTCACATTTCGAGCAGCTCGACCAACAGTTTGCACCAAAGAGCGGACATTTCGTAAAAATCCTTCTTTGTCAGCATCAATAATTGCCACAAGACTTACTTCAGGTAAATCCAATCCCTCACGTAATAAATTGACTCCAATTAGCACATCAAATTCGCCTAAACGCAATTGACGAAGAATTTCCACTCGTTCGATCGTATCAATGTCGGAGTGAATATACCGACAAGGAATTCCCATTTTATCCAAGTATTTCTGTAACTCTTCGGCCATTCGCTTCGTCAACGTTGTAACCAAGGTGCGTTCGTCCAATTCAATGCGTTGTTGGATCTCTTCGATGAGGTCGTCAATTTGATTGTTACTTGGTCGAACCATTATTATCGGATCTAAAAGTCCAGTAGGACGAATCAATTGTTCCACAACAACACCTTCAGAAATCGCTAATTCATAATCGGCAGGTGTAGCAGATACGTAGACGATTTGATTAACGATTTGTTCAAATTCATCAAATTTCAACGGACGATTATCCATCGCGGCTTGTAAGCGGAAACCATAATCGACGAGATTGATTTTTCGTGCACGGTCACCGCCATACATTGCACGTATTTGTGGAATGGTCACGTGACTTTCGTCGATAATCATTAAAAAATCTTTCGGGAAATAGTCCAACAAACAGAAAGGGCGTGAGCCTGGTTCGCGTTGGTCAAAATAGCGGGAATAATTTTCAATTCCGGAACAATAGCCCAATTCGCGCATCATTTCTAAGTCGAAATTCGTGCGTTCTTCCAAGCGTTTCGCTTCCATCATTTTTCCCGCTTTTCGGAAATTCTCCACTTGAATTGCCATGTCTTCACCAATGTGATCGATTGCTTTTCGGGTCGTTTCTGGACTCGAAACAAAGATATTTGCTGGATAAATGGTAATTTCTTCGTAGCGTTCTATTTCGTTGTGAAATTCTGGGTCAATAGCTCGGATTTGTTCGATTTCATCTCCCCAAAATTCGATACGGATTGCGTAATCAGCATAGGCCAAATAAATGTCAACAGTATCACCTTTTACACGGAAAGTTCCGCGTTTAAATTCGGTTTCTGTTCGAGCATAGAGATTTTCAACCAATCGCAATAGGAATTTGTTGCGCGAGACAGACTCGCCTTTTTTCAAATAAATGATTGAATTAGCAAATTCATTCGGATTTCCGATACCATAAATACAAGAAACAGATGAAACGACGATCACGTCTTTTCGTCCCGACAAAAGAGCGGAAGTTGCAGAAAGACGCAGTTTTTCAATCTCTTCGTTAATTGCTAAATCTTTTTCAATGTATGTGTCCGTTGTCGGAAGGTAAGCCTCTGGTTGATAATAATCGTAGTAACTCACAAAATATTCTACGGAATTGTTTGGAAAAAACTGTTTGAATTCTCCGTAAAGCTGAGCAGCCAGTGTTTTGTTGTGAGAAAGGATTAATGTTGGTTTTCCTGTTTGTTGAATGACGTTTGCCATGGTAAATGTTTTACCTGAACCAGTAACACCCAATAAAGTTTGTGCTTGCACCCCAGAGTTGATTCCCTCAACCAATTCTTTGATGGCTGTTGGTTGGTCACCTGTGGGTGAAAAGTCAGCAACAAGTTGAAAATCCATGTTTCAAAAATACGACAATTACACATGAAAAATGGAATCTTATGACTGATTTTAAAGCGGAACGAAAAGATAAATGTATTTTTGTTGTTTGTAAGTAAATCGATTATGACGGAACAATTCAATGATTTCATCACTCTTTTTTCAAATAACCCATTGAATGCGGTGTTTTTGATTTTAGGAATACTTTTATTGGAGATTATTTTATCGTTTGATAATGCTGCTGTTTTGGCAACTATGGTTAAGGATTTGCCAGTTGAACAACAGTCAAAGGCTTTGAAATATGGAATCATTGGAGCGTATGTTTTTCGAGGAATCGCATTGATTTTAGTTGAATCTATTTTGACTATTTGGTGGTTGAAACCAATTGGAGGAGCTTATTTGTTGTACATGTGTATCAAGCATTTTACCGCGAAAGAAATTCAAACCGAAATAGACGAAGAAGTAAAAGACACCAAATCTAGCTTTTTGTATAAATACACGGTTGGTGTGTTAGGTGTGTTTTGGTCAACAGTTCTAGCCGTTGAATTCATGGATATTGTTTTTTCAATTGACAATATTTTTGCTGTCGTCGCATACTCAGACAACATAATTTTGATTTGTATTGGTGTTTTTATTGGCATTTTAGCGATGCGTTACGTAGCCAAGTATTTTGTCGTTTTGATGGAGAAATATCCATTCTTAGAAAAGTCAGCATTTTTAGTCATTGGAATATTAGGGGTGAAATTGTGCCTTTCGTTGCTTGTACATTTTGTACCAAGTACGAAGTGGATTGAATCGGAACAATTTGATTTGGTTATCTCAGGATTAACATTAGCCATATTTATCGTACCGATTGCGGTAAATCGGTTCGTGAACAAATAAAAAAAGCACCTTTCTTTTCAGAAAAGTGCTTTGAATTTTTGTGCGCACGACTGGATTCGAACCAGCACACCTAATGGCACCACCCCCTCAAGATGGCATGTCTACCAATTTCACCACGTGCGCAGTCTTTTAGCATAGCAAAGATAGTAAATTCAGGCTTATTTTATTTTTAAGTCCAATATTTTTTCTGACCCAATAAATCCTTCGAAATGATCTCCAATAACTGTTGGTCCGACACCAGCTGGTGTTCCAGTAAAAATTAAGTCGCCTGTTTTCAATGTGATAAATTGAGAGACATAGCTAATGATTGTCTCAATGGAAAAAATCATGTCGCTTGTTTGTCCGTGTTGAACAATAGTACCATTCTTGTGCAAGAAAAAATTGACATTTGAAAAGTCTAATTCATTTTTTGAAATAAATTTAAATCCCAAAGGCGCGCTGTTGTCAAATCCTTTCGCTTTTTCCCAAGGAAGACCTTTTTTTTTGCATTCCTCTTGGATGTCTCTTGCTGTAAAATCAATTCCTAAGGTGATTTCATCAAAATAATCGCTTGCAAATTTGACTGGAATATTTTTCCCTACTTTTTTAATTTTCACTACTAATTCACATTCAAAATGCAAGTCTTTGGTGAAGTCAGGAATGTAAAACGGATTTCCTGCGGGCAATAAAGCAGTGTCAGGTTTTAAGAAATACAAGGGTTCAGTTGGCAAATCATTTTTCAATTCTTTCGCATGATCCGCATAATTTCTGCCTATACAAATGATTTTCATTTGGTTATTTTTTGAATTTATTTTGAAGCGCAATCAATTTTTCCGCATCAGTTAGTTCTGGTTCGTTTTTTGATTTCTCTGCACGATTACCTGCTTTAATACGTTCCATTTCCTCACGTAATACTTGTTTGGTAAACAACGGGAAATCAGCATCCATCATCCAACCATAGTATCCAGGTTCCGTTTTTGCAACTTCAGCAATGGTTTTACCTTTGTGTTTTCCAAAGTTATAGGTGATTTGACCATCTTTTAATTTACCTAAACGTCCTGCGAAGTCAGCTATCTCTGTGTTTCCTTGACGCGAAAAGTCTGATAATTCAGCAACTGTTTGAGCTAACTCATCGTATTTTTCTAACTGAGCCTTGAACACTTCCATTGTTACTTTCGTATCATACATAGCATTGTGCGCATTCTCCATTTTCTTATCGCAATAGAATTGATAGGCTGCAACAAGGGTACGTTGTTCCATTTTATGGAAAATATTTTGAACATCAATCAGTTTTCGTGATTGAATATCAAAAACATGATTTGCACGTAAAAATTCTTCTGCTAAAACGGGAATATCGAATTTATTAGAATTGTAACCTCCTAAATCTGCATCACCAATAAAAGCCGCTATTTCATCAACTAATTGATTGAAAGTAGGCTCGTCTTTTACCATTTCGTTTGAAATGCCTGTTATTTCAGTAGATTCTTGAGAAATAGGAATAGTGGGGTTGACACGTCTAAAAAAATCCGTTTCGGTTCCATCAGGCATGCGTTTGATCATGCCGATTTCGATAATACGATCTTTTGAAATGTCTAATCCTGTTGTTTCTAAATCGAGCATGACAAAAGGACGTGTTAGCGATAACTTCATTTTTTATTTTTTTCAAAGATGCAAAAAAAGTCCCAGTAAAACTGAGACTTTTAGATAAAAAAACAAATGGCTTTTTGTTTATTTCAGGTTGTTAGAAATGATAAATTCAGTTCGTCTGTTCTTTTGATGTGCGACTTCTTTATCGCGGTAACGTTTCATTTTGTCAATTTTTTCAGTTGAAACAATTAATTTCGTTTCACCGTAACCAACAGCTTTAAGACGTGACGGATCAATTCCTTTTGAAATAATATAATTTACCGATGCTTGTGCTCGTTTTTCTGAGAGACGTTGATTGTTTTCGTCATCACCTCTAGCATCTGTATGAGCACCTAATTCAATGGTAATGGATGGATTTGCTTTGAGTATTGCAACAATTTTATCTAATTCAATAGCTGCATCTTTTCTGATATTATAATTGTTGTAATTGAAATAAATCGGTTTCAACGTAACCCCAATATTATTTCCTGGAGTAGCAGCAAGTAATTGTGAATTAATGAGCGTATCTAAATAAACAATATGATTTTGTCCTACTATGATAGGGATTTCATAATTAACATTTAAATAGCCTTCTTTTTCAAAGACAACTTTATAGTTGATGGGGTCATTTCCTGAACCTGTTTCGAGTGTGTCTGAAAAATACTTTCCGTTTTTATCAGTGAGGGTTGAAGAAACTAATTCGTTTGTACGCTTGTTGTAGATTTTCACTTCGACACCTGCTAAATTTTGGCGTGAACCACTCTCTGATATTTTACCTGCAAGAAAAAAGTTTTTACCCATTGTTGAATCACCCAAATCTAACCAAACATCTCGGTAGATTTCATCTCGGTCTGCTGTACAATTTGTATTGATCGCTTCGTTATAAATTTCTTTTTTTCCATTGTCGAACGAAAAAGAAACTTCGTATTCGCGGCAAGCATCTAGTGTGCCAATATACAGTCCATCAGTTAATCGGGGGTATATTTTTTTCTTTGAAGTTTCACCGCAATTCAAACATTGAATATTCAGATAAAGATCTTCTGGTAAATCACGGCCGTTTTTCACATGAACGCGACCTTTGAAAACTATTAAGTTTTTAAAACTGTATAGGTTGGAATTAACCTGATAAATATCTTTATTCCCATAACTATCATCTCGTTGAGAGGTAAAGTAACCCACACTTCCATCGATGGTTGTGGTGTAAAACAAATCGTCACCAGCTGAATTGATAGGGTAACCTAAGTTGATTGGTTGTGACCATGTTCCATCTTCTCCTTGGATTGATACGAATATATCATAACCTCCCATACTTTTCGCACCGTTACTTGAGAAGTAAAGCGTTTTGTGGTCAATTGCAATAAACGGCGAATCTTCGTTCCATTCCGAATTTATTTGTGGACCGCAATTGGTTGGGATGCTCCATTTGCCATCAGGTAATTTCACGCATCGATAAATATCTGTTCCACCAAATCCACCTTTTCGATCAGATACAAAAAACATTGTTTTTCCATCGGGAGTTACAGAACAATGTGGTTCCCAATACTTTGTATTAATCAAAGGTTCGTTAAAATACTCAATATTCTTGAATTTGTTTTTTGCATATTCCGAGTAAAAGATGTCTCCATTTCCTATCGAATCTTCGTATACGTATATACGTCGTTCATCAGGGCTAATTGACAGTGTCGCTTCGTTGTTAAGTGCTTTATTAAAAGGAGCTTTAAACGGTTCTCCCCAAATACTATCTTTGGATAAATAGGAAATATAAACATCTTCAGGATGGAGGTTTAAACGATAGTCAAAACTCGGTAAACTCAAATTATTTTCCCACATGCGACGTGATGTAAAATAGAGTGACGTTCCATCTAATGATATTATTGGCGAGTACTCTGGTAAATCGGTATTTATTTTACCTCCAACATTTTTAATTTGAGCTGTTTTAGGATACAACATCAAGTCCTTAGCAATCAAACATTGTTTCAATCCATTTTGTGCCATAATGACAAGTGGTGACTTTGGCAATGAACGCTCTATAAATGCATTATAATATTGCTCAGCAAGTGTAATTTGATGTTTTAAATGATATGCTTTTGCTAAATAGTAATAAGCATCAATAGGCGCACTTAATTCTTTTGCACTTTGAATGTCATACAATTTATCTGTATTGAGAATTGCTTTTTCTAAATGGGGTATTGCCGCATTGAAATTTTGATTCAAACTCAAATGAACATATCCTCTTCTGTAATGATAGTTAGCACTTGCAGGATTCAGCTCTAATAGCTTGTCCGATATTAAGCCAGCAGCATAAAAATAACCGTCGCTAAGTAGAATAGTACATTCTGTAACTAATTCTTGTTCAGAAAAAGTTTCAATTTTCAACTCAATCTCAGATTGTGAGAATTGACTGAAAGCTAATAGTGGCATCACTAATAGAAAGATAGTAGTTTTTATTCGATTCATTTTTTTATATTTTGAAACACCGATAGGAATCAACTACCGGTGTTCTAAATTACATTTTTTTTTGGATTACAACTCGCGATTGACGTCGAATTGTTCCAAATAGTCAGCAACTCTTCTTACAAATTGACCTCCTAATGCGCCATCAACAACACGGTGATCGTAAGAATGAGATAAAAACATTTTTTGGCGAATACCAATGAAATCACCATTTGGCGTTTCAATGACAGCAGGAACTTTGCGAATCGCTCCCAATGCTAATATAGCAACTTGAGGTTGATTAATAATTGGAGTTCCCATTACATTTCCAAATGTACCAACATTTGTAACGGTATATGTTCCGCCTTGAATATCTTCTGGTTTCAATTTGTTATCTCGTGCATTGCGCGCCAATTGATTTACTGATTTTGCTATACCAGTTAAATTCATTCGGTCTGCATTTTTTATCACAGGAACAATTAAATTACCAGATGGAAGTGCTGTTGCCATCCCAATATTGATGTCTTTTCGCTTGATGATTGTCGTTCCTGAAACTGAAACGTTGATCATTGGGAAGTCTTTGATTGCTTTCACAATCGCTTCCATGAAAATAGGAGTAAACGTCAAGTTCTCACCTTCGCGTTTTTCAAACTCCTTTTTCGTTTTATTACGCCAATTTACAATATTGGTAACGTCTGCTTCCACATACGATGTAACGTGAGGAGAAACATGACTAGACATTACCATGTGTTCTGCGATGATTTTACGCATGCGGTCCATTTCGATGATTTCATCTCCTGGATTTGGAACGACGATTGGTTCTTTAATGTTTGCTAAAAACGATTTATTGTCACCAGTTATCACTGGAGTTGCAACTGTTTGATTTGAAGTTGTTGTAACCGATTCAACAGTAGGGGCAACCGTTGTAGTTACATTTCCTTTGTTTTCAATGTAAGCAATGACATCTTTTTTTGTTACTCTTCCAGCTAAACCTGTACCAGTTATGCCTTCTAATTCTGCAGAAGTTATTCCTTCTTTTAATGCAATACTTTTTACCAAAGGTGAAAAGAATTTATCGGAAGAAATACTAGCTTCATTTCCAGAACTTACTGATGAATTTTGAACAGCTGTTGCAACGATTTCCTCAGCTTTTTCTACCATTGCTGGTGCAGCGCTAGTTGGAGCTGGGGTAGCGTCTCCATCTGTAGAAATAATTGCGATAACATCTCCAACTTGAGCAACTTGATCTTTTGAAAATAATTGTTGAACTAAAACACCTGCAGCTTCTGAAGGTAATTCGTTATCAACTTTGTCAGTTGCAACTTCAACCAATGGTTCATCCATTGCGACAGTGTCACCAACATTTTTTAACCAATTTGTAATAGTTGCTTCTGTTACGCTTTCTCCCATTTTAGGAAGACGAATTTCAATTTGTGCCATACGTTATGTACAATTCTCTTAATAGTTGCTACAAAAATAAGCGAAAAAATAGAATTTAGCTTCCTTTATTTTATACGATCCAATTTTTTCCACGAACGAAGTAATATTCTCACGTCGGATAAAAGTTGGTATTCCCGAGCATACAGCAATTCTAGTTTAGTAATCACTTGCATATCAGTTTCTTGTATGTGTTCGTATGGTGATAAAATTCCTGTTTTTAGTTGCGGTAAATTGCGCGCATTATTATTGTTTCTGTAACTAACCAATGTTTTTCGACCCACAAGTAATGCAAGTGCATTTCGAAAAAGTCCTTTTTTTGAATCGAAAAACCAACATATTAATGGGAAAGTGATAAGTGTAAGAGTGCCAACAATGCAATCAAGAACGCGCTTTTGCCGTTGTTTGGTAGGTTGACTGATTGCGTTGATATTCAAAATATACAAATCTCCAGCCCGTTCAATGGAATTGGAACCGATTAGAAAATAACTATCCGGTTGTGCAATTTTAAAATCAATCGTTTGAAGTTGTATTTGGGTCATCCAAGCAATAATTGCTTGAGCAGTAACATCTTTCGCACAAAAAATGATTTCGTCAATGCTATGGATAGTCACAATTTGTTCTAATTGGTCAATTGTTCCAACTGCATCATGAGTTGGTTCATTTTCTGCCGCGACATGTACGATTAATTCTGTTTTGGCTTGTGTTTGTTTTAATATTTCTGAAACACGCAGGTATTCATCGTAACTTCCGACAACTGCAAATTTACTATGTATGTGTCCGTTTAGTTTGAATTTTTTCCCAATCAACGCATGAAGTGCAAAGCGTGTCAGTAAAAAGTAGCAGATGATCCAACTTGTCCCTACCAAAATGAATAAGCGTGAAAATTGCCATTCTTTTGGAAGTAATCCATAAAGCATTAGAATTAGAGCGGTTCCAACTAATGAGCCACTCACATATTTTTTTAACTGAACAGGGGAGTCATAGCCTCCTTGCAAAAGCACAGAACCAAACCAAACCAAACCATATATTGGAATCATTAAATTCACTACGTATTCGGGGAAACGAATGTTTAGGTGTTGCCAATAATTCGTTAAAACGAAAAGTCCGATTAGTACAACAGCAATATCAATAACTGGCAGTGTAATGCGCTTTATCAAACGCGAGGTAATAGCTAGTCCTGCTCTGAAATAAATGGCGCAATGAATTAAGAAAGAAAAAAGTTTTGCGTTTTTTTGCGAAAAATGTTTGCGTGCAAAAATGATCATTGCACGGTAGAAAACAAACACATAATTGACAGAACTTTTCTTTGTACTTTCTCCTTTGTAATGAATAATGCGTGTTTCGGGATAATAAACATTGGTGTATCCACCCTGTGTTATCCGATAAGACAAATCAATATCTTCACCATACATGAAAAATGCTTCGTCCAGCAAACCAACTTTATCGAGTGCTTCTTTGCGCATGAGCATGAAAGCACCACTCAATATTTCAACTTCGTTGGTTTCAAATTCACTCAAATAACTCAAACTATATTTTCCGAAAACTTTTGATTTTGGAAAAAGGCGAGAAATACCGAAAATTTTGTAAAAAGCAACAGCTGGAGTTGGAAGTCCCCTTTTAGATTCGGGCAAGAAAACACCTTTCCCATCGACCATGCGAACACCAAGTCCACCAACTTTTGGGTGTTCGTTCATGTATGCAACAACTTTTTTCAGTGTGTCTTCTTCGATTACGGTGTCGGGATTCAATAGCAATTGATAAGCGCAATTAGATTGACGCATCGCTTGATTGTTTGCTGAAGAAAATCCTTTGTTGTCTTTATTTTCAATAAGTTTTACCCAAGGAAATTTCGAACGTACCATTGCAACAGACCCATCAACAGAATTATTGTCCACCACCCAAACTTCAGCTGGTTCTAATAATAATGCCTTTTCAACTGCGTTCAAACATTGTTCTAAAAAGAATGCAACATTATAATTGACAATGATGACTGCTACTTGCGGCTGTTCGTTCATAGTTATTTAGACGCTTTTAATTGCGATACACGAGATTTCAATTGGAACATCCATTGGTAATCGACTTACTTGAACTGTTTCTCTTGCTGGTGGTATTCCATTGAAAAAAGAAGCATAAATAGCATTCATTTCAGCAAAAAGATTCAAATCCGTCATAAAAATACTGCATTTAACGACATCATCAAGCCCCATATCAGCTTCAGCCAATAATAAACCAATATTTGTCAGGATACGATGTGTTGCAGCTGCAATTGTATCAACCTCTAATTCACCTGTAAAAGCATTCAGAGGAATCTGTCCACTCACATAAATGGTGTTGCCAGAGACGATTGCTTGACTATATGGTCCTATTGGTGAAGGAGCTCCTGGAATTTGAATTGCTTTTTTCATGATTCTTTTTTGCAAGTTTACTAAATTTGAATCAAAAAGTGAAAGTTCTACTCGTTGACAATTTTGATTCCTTTACCTATAACATCGCGCATTACTTGGAACAATGCGGTGTTAATCTCACTATTTGGGATAATTTATCGGTAAAATTAGATGCCCTGAATCAATTTGATGCGGTAGTTTTATCTCCGGGTCCTGGTTTACCAGAATCAGCTGGTCAGTTGTTGGAAACTATCGACCGACTTGTACACTTATCCATTCCTACTCTGGGCGTTTGTTTGGGAATGCAAGCAATCGGATCTTATTTTGGCGCGACTTTGTATAACCAAAAAGCGGTGAAACATGGTGTTGATACAACTTTAAAAGTGATTAAAAATTCGGTTTTGTTTGAAAATTGCCCTGCTACTTTTCAAGTTGGTTTGTATCATTCGTGGGCGGTAGATTTAACAACTTCCGATCAATTACATGCAACTTCATTTTCAGTTACTGATGTTTTGATGTCGTTTGAACACAAATCATTGCCAGTTTATGGTGTTCAATTTCACCCTGAGAGTATCATGACAGAAAATGGAATGACAATTATCCGTAATTTTATTGAGCTAACGAATAGATAAATGAAAATAGGTAGTATTTTAAGTGTACTGTTACTAGCATCTTATTCCATCGCACAGACTTGTGTAGGTACATGGATAACTATTGATGATGAATCAGGGAAGAAAAAGTCAAAAGTAGAATTGTACAAACAAGACGGAAAGTTGTTTGGGAAAATCACGTATGTTTATCCAAGACCAGGATTAGAAGAAAATGCCGTTTGTAAAAAATGCCCTGGTGATAGAAAAAACAAACCACTTGTTGGCTTACAAATTGTAATAGGATTAACTTGGAATGGTTCTGAATGGGAAGATGGAACAATTGTTGATCCAGAAAACGGAAAAGTTTATAAGTGTTCGATTTGGTTGGAAGAAGGCAATCCAGATAAATTAAATGTCCGGGGTTATGTAGGGCCGTTCTTCAGAACGCAAACCTGGCTTCGAGTAAAAGAATAAAAGATATAGGCAAAAAAAATCCGATTCAGTAACGAATCGGATTTTTTTATTTAGTGCGAATTAAGCTGCTTTTTTCTGGCAACAAGATCCTGATTTCTCAGTTGAAGAACAAGAACCTTTTTTTGCTTTTTTAGTTCTTTTCTTTTTCTTGTCGTCTTCTTTTTTAACAACTACTGAATGAGTTCCATTATTTGCAGCGTAAACTGTCGTTGACATTGAACCTACGAATAATGCTAATGTCATTGCAACTAATACTTTTTTCATGATTTTAAGTTTTTGTTATAACGTTTCTAAATTAATTATTTTTCTGTTAATTGACCCAATTTTGTCAATTTTGCTTGTACTTTTTGACCAATTTTAACATCTATCTGTGTACCAAGTGGTAAAAATATATCCACTCGTGACCCAAATTTAATAAATCCAAACTCCCCACCAGTTACAGCATTTTGCCCTTCTTTGGCGTAATAACAAATTCTTCTTGCTAAAGCACCTGCTATTTGGCGGAATAAGACTTCTGAGCCATTTTTGTGTTCCACGACAACCGTCGAGCGTTCATTGTCTGTCGAACTTTTTGGGTGCCAAGCAACAAGAAATAAACCTTTGTGGTAACGAACGTATTTAACAAGTCCACTAATTGGGAAATAATTGGCATGGACATTCAATGGCGACATAAAAATGGATACTTGAATACGTTTGTCGTTGAAGTATTCTGTTTCTTCCACTTCTTCAATCACCACAACTTTCCCATCTGCTGGACATAAAATGTCATTCTCTCCAAAAGTAAACGAGCGTTTTGGGATTCGGAAAAATTGTACAATTAAGTAAAACACAGCTATAACACCAACAGATAAGAGGTAAAATAACCAATCCCATCCTGTTTGTTGTAATAACCAGTAATTTGCCCATTGTATTAATCCTAAAACGATAATACCTAATATAATTGTTGCAGTTCCTTCTCTGTGTAACGTCATTTTCATATAAATATAGTCGTTAAAAATACATATAAAACGGGAACTGCAAAAAGCATCGCGTCAATTCGGTCCAAAATACCACCATGACCAGGAAGAATGTTGCCTGAATCTTTCACTTCCGCTGCACGTTTTAATTTACTTTCAAACAAGTCGCCAAATGTTGCAAGTACTGAAACTAAAACAGATACTGTAGCCATCATGAAATATGTTTCTATTGAACCGCCATTACGAAAATAAATGAGCGCGATCATAGTTACAGCCGCTCCAATAGTTCCACCGATAAATCCTTCCCATGTTTTCTTTGGTGAAACACTTGGAATCAGTTTGTTTTTTCCGAAAAATTTCCCAAAAAGATAAGCTAAGGAATCATTCAAATAGATAGGAAGTAGTACAATGAATAAAAGTGATTTCGTTTCAACATCTTTACCAGTCATGACATAACTTACTAGTGCTAATGGAAGAATGATGTAAAAAATACTCAATGAAAACGTGTATTTGAAAATCCATTGAATACTTTTTTCATTGAAAATAAGCAAAGTAAAAAACAAAACACTCATGACTACAAATGCCCACAGTCCTTTTTCCAAATGAAGAGCAACGGCATGAATCCAAGTGATGTTGGGTAATGGTTGCGCTAATAAACTGGAAACAGTTTCTAATAACATGGGTAAGAACAATGCTAAATTCAACAGCAACGCTGGAATTAACAAAGTGGATTTAAAAGGAGTATTGTTTCCGATTTTAAACAATTCGTAGGTACTCAATATTGAGAACACAAATAATACCAAATTGAACAATTCCGTTCCGTAGTTTAAATCGGTGAAATAAGGAACGAAAACGAATAATAGGAAAATTATTCCGAAGACACTTCGGTTGATCATTTCTTTCATGAGCAGTATAAATAGAAAACTCCCAAAAACAAATGCTTTTGGGAGTTTTAGATGAATTAATTATTTTCTTCTTCAGTCGTTTGATTGGACTCCGTAGCAGGAGCTTCATCTACTTTGTTTTCTGTTGTTTGAACCGTGTCATCTGTCGCTTCTGTAACAGCAGTTGTAGGTTCTTCAGTTGATGAACTTTCTTCAATTTTCTCTGCTGTTTCAGCAGCATGAGCAGCTATTTCAGCACGTTCGTCTTCTTCGGCTTGTGCTTCTGAAATCCATTGACGCTTCCCGAAAATTTCTTCTAAATTCTCTTTGAAAATAACTTCCTTCTCCAGTAATTTATCAGCAAGAGTAGTCAATTTGTCTTTGTTTTCAGATAATAAGTTAACCGCACGTTGGTATTGCGCTTCGATCAATTTACTAACTTCTTCATCGATGATACGTGCAGTATCTTCTGAATATGGTTTTGTAAATGACTCACGTCCTTGCGAATCGTAGTAGGAAATATTTCCAATTTTCTCATTCAAGCCATATATAGAAACCATAGCATACGCTTGTTTGGTTACTTTTTCTAAATCGCTTAATGCACCTGTCGAAATCTTACCGAAAATGATTTGCTCTGCAGCACGACCACCCAACGCAGCACACATTTCGTCTAATATTTGTTCGGTCGTTGTGATACTTCTTTCTTCTGGCAAGTACCAAGCAGCTCCCAACGAACGTCCTCTCGGAACGATTGTAACTTTTACTAATGGATGCGCATGCTCCAATAACCATGACACTGTAGCGTGACCAGCTTCGTGGAATGCAATAGCTCTTTTTTCGCCTTTTGTAATGATTTTATTTTTCTTTTCAAGTCCACCGATGATTCTGTCAACTGCGTCTAAGAAGTCCTGTTTTTCAACAAATTTCTTCTCTTTACGGGCAGCAATCAATGCAGCTTCGTTACACAAGTTCGCGATATCCGCACCAGAGAATCCAGGAGTTTGTTTGCTCAAGAAATCAACATCTACTGAATGATCTAATTTCAACGGTTTCAAGTGCACTTGGAAGATTTCTTTTCGCTCGTTCAAATCAGGCATGTCGACATAAATTTGGCGGTCAAAACGACCAGCACGCATCAATGCAGCATCCAATACATCAGCTCTGTTTGTTGCAGCTAAAATGATAACTCCTGAATTCGTTCCGAAGCCATCCATTTCAGTTAACAACTGATTCAAGGTGTTTTCGCGTTCGTCATTCGAACTAAAACCTGCATTTTTACCACGAGCACGACCGATTGCATCAATTTCATCGATAAAAATAATCGCTGGTGATTTTTCTTTTGCTTGTTTGAATAAATCGCGTACACGTGACGCTCCAACTCCTACAAACATTTCCACGAAATCGGAACCTGAAAGAGAGAAGAAAGGAACTTTCGCTTCGCCTGCAACAGCTTTCGCTAATAAGGTTTTTCCTGTTCCTGGAGGGCCTACAAGTAACGCTCCTTTTGGAATTTTTGCTCCAAGTTCCGTGTATTTTTTAGGGTTTTTAAGGAATTCAACGATTTCTTGAATTTCTTCCTTAGCTCCCTCAAGTCCTGCAACATCTTTGAATGTTACGTTTGTTGATTTGCCTTTTTCGTAGACTTGAGCACGCGATTTACCAATATTAAAGATTTGACCACCTGGGCCACCACCTCCGCCACCACCCATGCGGCGCATCATTACATTCCAAAGAATGAAAATAACAGCGAAGAAAATCACATATCCAAAAATAGAAGACATATAATCGTGTTCTTCTTCTGGTGGAGCAGCAATTGGATGTTTACCTTTTTTGATCAGTGTATCATTGATTTGATCCAAGCGTTGTTCAAAATTACCTGCGTCAACAATTGGAATACCGAATTCAGGACTTTTCTTAGCGCCATACGAACGGGTAGGTTTGGTTAAAGCTTTTTTCATTAACGCGAAGTCACCATTCGATTTGGATTGTTTTTTCACAAATTCCTGACCTTTCTCATTCAATTTAAAGTCAACACGAGAACGGTTAACAACCGAAACTTCAGTTACATAATTTGAATCAGCTAATTCGTAGAACACGCTGATGTCTCGTAACGAAGCACCTGTTGTATTGAAAATATAGTTTGCGCCAATTAAAAGCAACGCAATACCTCCATACACCCAATAAATGAAATTGGGATTTCTTTTCGGTTTGTTTGTATTATTTTCTGACATGATAAGCAGTTTTTAGTTTAAATCGGGAATATCCGTACGGATTGCGTCCGACCAAAGGTCTTCGATATCGAAAAATCCACGTGCATCTTTGTAAAAGATGTGTGCAACAACCGAAACATAATCCAAAAGTACCCACTCGGAATTTGTTTTTCCTTCAATGTGCCATGGTTTCTCTTTCAAAGCTGTTCGCGTGTGACGTGTTACCGTTGAGCTGATACCATCTACTTGCGTTGATGAGTCACCACTACAGATAACAAAAAAGTCAGTTACAGCGCTAGGGATATTTCTTAAATCTAATACAACAATGTCTTTTGCTTTGTTGTCTTGCATTCCTTCTACAATTGCATCACACAATTCTTTGGAATCTATGGTGTTGTTTAATTTATACATTCGTAATTTTGTGATTACAAATCTAATCAATTATCGCATTCAAATGATTGATTAAATGTTGCCAATACTTGTTAATATTTCAAAATGATAGGAAACCGTGTTCATTTTCTGCCCATCGTAGATTCTACCAACAATTATGTTGCCAACTTACTTTCTTCGGGTAATTTGGCACACGGCACTGTTATTTTGGCAGAAACCCAAACAGCAGGCAAGGGACAACGCGGAAATACGTGGGTTTCATCAGGTGGAAAACAGTTTACAGCAAGCATTTTTTTAGAAACTGCTTTTTTGTCAGTTGAACAAATGGTAGCGCTGAATATGATGGTTGCGTTGTCAGTTCAAGCGTGTATTTCTTCTTTCATTGCGGAAGATGTACTCATAAAATGGCCGAACGACATTTTAGTGAAGGATAAAAAAATTGCAGGAATTTTAATTGAAACACAAATTGCTAGTGGAAAAGTGAAAAGTGCCATTTGTGGAATCGGTATTAATTTAGTCGCCGAATCAAATCAAGCAAGCAGTACAAATTTGTTAGAGTTGGCAGGAACTAATGTGGCACCATTTGTCCTGTTAGATGCTTTCATTCCGATACTCACAAAAAACTTCCAACAGTTAAAAGCATTACAGTTTGATGAAATTAAAGCTAATTACTTAGCGAAACTTTGGCGAATAAATCAAGAGCAAGAGGTGATTGTTTCTGAAAACACCAAGTTAGTTGGTAAAATCATTGATGTGTCTGCATCAGGTGATCTTGTTTTTCAAGTAGGTAACGAAGAACTGAAATTTGGGTTAAAAGAAATTAAATTTCAGTACAAAAGTGTTGCTGTAATTGAAGGGTCATTGTATTAAAAAGCGCAATTAATGGCTTTTCTACCATCATTTTCATGAAAATAGATATTTCAGCATGAAATTCAATATGCCCTTCTACAACATGTGTTAAGTCATTCAAATGAATAGTAAGGGTGTATGGGAAAGGCGCTTTTTCGCCAGATTTCATCTCAATGTGATTGATTGCTTCACGGTTTGTATAAACCAAGGGAATCAAAATTCCGCCTTGTACACGGAAACTACAGCCGTTTGCATCAGATTGAAAATCAGTGATTTTATCGTGGGGAAGTAAAACTGAAATATTTTCTGCTTGGGATAAAAAAGCGTAAAGTTCGACCATAGAGGTGGTTACATATGCTTTTTCGCTTGTAATTTTCATCTTAGCTTATTTGTTCCAGTTTGCTGGATCGTTTTTCCATTTCTTCAACGAAGCAACATTCGATTCATTGATGTACTCTAATTTCACTGCTTGGTCAATCAGGTGTTCATAATCGGTTAATGTTACAAACGGACATTCAGCATCTGCAAAGTTTTTCAAAGCGATTTCAAAACCGTAAGTGAAAATAGCTACCAAACCTTTTACTTCGCAACCAGCTTCACGTAATGCCTCAACAGCAACTAATGAACTTCCGCCAGTAGAAATTAAATCTTCGATAACAACTACACGTTGTCCTTTTTCAAAATGTCCTTCGATTTGATTCCCCAAACCGTGACCTTTTGCTGAACTGCGCACATAAATAAAAGGAATACCTAATTCTTGAGCAACTAAAGCTCCTTGTGCAATACCACCAGTTGCAACACCGGCAATTACATCAGGTTTTCCAAAATGATCCAAAATCGCTTCAGCGTATCCTTGACGAATAAATGTTCGTATGGAAGGAAATGACAACGTTTTTCTGTTATCACAATAGATAGGTGAGGACCAACCAGACGCCCAAGTGAATGGGTCATTAGGTTGTAATTTTACTGCTTTGATTTGAAGCAAAAATTCCGCTACCTTTAGCGCTTTGTCTTTATTTAAAATCATGGCGACAAATGTACGAAGTTTTTATTGATAACAAGCTAATCGTTTTTTGTGAATTTCGCAGAAATGTCAAAAAACACTCAAAATTTATTGAGATTCAAACGAATAGTCTTTCTGAAATTGATTTGATTGCCTTGCGCAATTCATTACCGGCATCTATTGTAGTTATTATTTGTAGTAAGCAAGTTGATAGCGACTTTGCTTTTGTTTTTCGCGATTTTCAAAAAATAGAGACTGCTGGTGGTCTTGTTAACAGAAAAAATGAGTTTTTATTTATCGAACGAAACGGTCTTTGGGATTTGCCAAAAGGAAAAATTGAAAAGAATGAAACCATAGAACAAGCAGCTATTCGAGAAATTGAGGAAGAATGCGGAATAGAACGACCTGTTATCAATCATTTATTGGGATATACGTATCATACTTATGAATACAAAGGAATTCCAGTATTGAAAAAGAATTGGTGGTTCGTACTAAATTATTCGGGATCAAAAAAAGTCACACCTCAAACGGAAGAGGGAATTTCACAAGTTGTTTGGTTGAAGAAAAAACAGTGGGATAAAGTGCTGGAAAATACCTATCCATCAATAATTCAAGTATTAGCTTTGGCCAAAAAGAAAGCAGAGAAGAATAAATTTGGCTAAATTTTTGTTAACGTTTCAAAAGAATAAGAAAAGAGTTCGTATTCTTGTACAAATAAAAACTATAAAACATGAAATCAATTGCAATAATCGGAATGTCTCTATTAACGCTAGGTTCTTTTGCGCAAACTCAAACAGCACCAGCACCACAAGGAGAAGCGGTTGTCAACGATCAACCAACAATTTTGTTCAAATCTATCAAGATTGAACGTCAAAACATTACTTATGATTCAAAAGAACCATTTGTATTCGAATTCAAAAACACAGGTAAAACTCCAGTAATCATTACAAATGTGCAAACATCTTGTGGTTGTACTGCTGCTGAAAAACCAACTGAACCAATTGAACCAGGTAAAAGTTCTAAAATTGTAGTGAATTATGACACAAAACGTGTTGGTCCATTCACAAAAACAATTACAGTTCGTACTAACTCATCAGAAACGCCAGTTGTGTTAACTATTACAGGAACTGTTCAACCTGCACCTCAAGCACCAGTTGAATCTACAACTCCTGCAAAAAGCTAATTATCCAACTTTATAGGAATAAAAAAAGGAGGCAATTGCCTCCTTTTTTGCATTAATAACTTGCTTGATTAATCAATAATAGTAATTGATTCAATTAAATCTCCTTGACGGATATCATCAATCACATCTAATCCTTCTATTACTTTACCAAAGCAAGTGTGGTTTCTGTCCAAATGTGCGGTGTTATTTCTGCTGTGGCAAACAAAAAACTGCGAACCACCTGTATTTCTTCCAGCGTGAGCCATTGAAAGGACACCTCTGTCGTGGTATTGATTTTCACCAGAAGTTTCACAATCAATTTTATATCCAGGTCCACCAGTACCAGCCATTCCGCTTGCACCTTCACGTGAATTAGGACATCCTCCTTGAATCACGAAATCAGGTAAAACACGGTGAAAAGTTAATCCATCGTAAAAACCATCTTTTGCTAATTTCACAAAGTTTGCAACTGTATTAGGCGTTTCTTTTTCGTACAAAGACACGCGCATTTCTCCTTTTACTGTTTTGATAATTGCTTCCATACGTTATTTTTTTACAAAAGTACCTTTTTTAGTCGAAGCGATTGATGAAATCTTCCTTACTTTTGTTTTATGAAAGTATCCCACATACCGAGAAAACTAATTCCTCAATTTTCTTCGTTTTCTACCAACTTTGGAAAGCAAGATTATTTGGAACAATTTCTTCAACAACCGTTTTCGGATATCACTTGTCTCAACAAGCAAATTATGCTGAAGAAAGAACAAGTTACTGCTGAAAGCAGAAACGTGTTGGTGGATACCTTACAGCAACAAATCGGTCATTTTTGTTCGCCAAAACAGCAAGAAAACATCGACTTATTAGCACACGAAACTACTTTCACAATCACTACAGGTCATCAGTTAACACTGTTTGGTGGACCACTTTATTTGGTTTACAAAGTGTTGCATGTTGTCCGTTTGTGTGAATTACACAACCAATCAACAACGTCAACTAAAATCGTCCCCGTTTTTTGGATGGCAAGTGAAGATCACGATTTTGAAGAAGTGCGGCATGCACGTGTTTTTCAACACAAATTATCTTGGGAATCTGAACAAAGTGGGGCGGTAGGTCGTTTTGAACTCAATGATTTTTCTCAAATTTATCACGAATTTGCTGCTTTGTTTGAAGGGAAGGAAACTGCAATTCAGGACTTGCTCCAATTGGATTTGTCACAATCATATGCCGATTTCAATCAAGAATTTTTGACAAAACTCTTTTCAGATTTTGGGGTATTGGTGTTACAACCTGATGCTCCTTTATTGAAAGAAGCGTTTCGTACAGTCATTGCACGTGAATTATTTGAACAGCCATCTTTTGCAGCTGTTTCCAAAACAAATGAAGCGTTAGCAACGATAGGATTAGCTCCACAAGCAACTGCTCGGGAAATCAATTTGTTCTATTTATCCAAAGGAAAACGCAAACGAATTGTTCGTGAAGACGACCTTTTCCGCATTAACGACCGTTTGATTTCGCGCGAAGAATTAGAGCAATTGCTTGCAGAAGAAATAGCGAATTTTTCGCCAAATGTCATTTTACGTCCTGTTTACCAAGAAACTATTTTACCAAACCTTGCTTACATTGGTGGAGGCGGAGAAATGGCTTATTGGGTACAATTGAAGCAAGTGTTTGATGCGCACAACACACTTTTCCCCTTGATTCAACAACGTAATTCATTGTTGTTATTGGATGCAAATACAGCAAAAAAAGTCAACAAAACAAACTGGGAAGTAGCTCGTTTTTTTACTGATAAACAAACATTGATCAAAGAATATTTGGCTGAACAACCGGATATGCAACTTGATTTTTCTAATTTATCCGCTGCTTTTGCGTCATTAGAGCAAATCATGCAAGACAAAACAAAAGAGGTCGATGAAGCATTATCCTCTTTTGCCAACGCTGAATCGGTTCGAATTAAAAATCAATTAACGCAGTTTGAAGCAAAACTCATCAAACAACAAAAGGCGAAACACGAGCAACAATTAGCAGCTTTGGAACATGTTTCTGAGCGGTTTTTACCCGCAAATGAATTGCAAGAAAGAGCTTTACACTGGTTGAATTTTGCACCAACGGGAGATTATCACTCCTTGTTCGCATCGATTTACGCGGCTATTGACCCTTTTCAAAACGATTTGATTGTTTTGGATTTATCTGTGGATTAAATACTAATTTTGGATTTATATCGTTTGAAAGACATGTTTTCGTGGAATAAAAGCTTTTTTGTGTTGTTGTGTTGCTTGTTTTCAAGCTTCTCTTTCGCGCAATCAACTTTAATTGGAAAAGTAGTTGACAAACAAAACAAACCAGTTCCATTTATTCGAACAGTAGTTTTTCAAGCAACAGATACCATCACCACATTGACCAACGAAGCTGGGTTTTTTAATGTGTCGTGTCATCCAGGTTTTACAACTGTAGTTGTTTATTCGGATGAGAAATCACTACAGCAAACCATTGAAATTCAGATTGGTGAAAATATTTTAGCTGCAGTTTTTCGTTTTGATTTCACGTCAATTGATGTTGTGATTAAAGATGGAAGTGATAAAAGTGGACTTGAAAAATTAGACAAAGTTGATGTGCAGAAATTAGCTTTTGGTCGCGTTGAAGATTTGTTGAAATACACACAACCAGTCAATTCCAATAATGAGCTGACCGCTAATTACAACGTTCGAGGAGGAAATTACGACGAAAACATTGTTTATGTCAACGGATTTTTAATCAATCGCCCTTTTTTAACGCGCAGTGGCCAACAAGAAGGCATGAGCTTTATTAATTCAGCCTTAGTAGATGAAATTTATTTTTCAGCAGGTGGTTTCCAGGCAAGTTATGGTGATAAATTGAGTTCAGTTTTGTCGATACAATACAAACGTCCAACGGAATTTCATGCTTCAGCAATGGCCAGTCTGTTGGGGGTAGAAACGCATATTGAAGATCAATTAGGGAAGGCAGATCGTTTTCGGTATTTGTTTGCTGCGCGTTACCGTGCTAATGGCTATTTATTGAATTCATTGCCTGCAAAAGGAAGTTACAATCCTGTTTATTGGGATACGCAATTGGCAACCGAATACGATATCAATGAACATTGGAAGTGGAATACTTTGGCGCATACTTCTTCTAATAAATACCAATTTGCGCCTCAAACACAAAAGACAGATTTTGGTACTGCAAGCGAGGCGTATTCGTTCAATATTTATTTTGATGGTCAAGAAGCGACGCGTTTTATCACGTCAACTGTTGGAACTTCACTCAATTATCAATCGGAGAAATACGAGCAATCAACTTATTTTACCGCCTTTCATTCCAACGAACAGGAACGATTTGATATTCAAGGTCAATACTATATCAATTTATTGGAAACAGATCCTTCCAAAGAAGAATACGGTGACTCAATCGCAGTAGTTGGGGTGGGAACATTTTTAAACCATGCACGTAATCAATTAAAAGCAACTATTTTCAGTGCATATCATACATCCGTTTATCATTTCAATGTTTCCGAAGAATCAGGAAAAAAAAGTGATTTATCGTGGGGAGCTGGAATGCAATTTGATCAATTCAACGATGTGTTGAGTGAATGGCGCATGATTGATTCTGCAGGTTATTCTTTACCACAAACAAATCCAGATGAATTGGCTTTGTACGAAGTGATCAAAGGAAAACTTGCTTTGAAAAATAGTCGTTTTCATGCGTTTGCACAGCATCATTACGAATGGAAACAAGTAAAAACTGCTATTCAATTACACAAAGTTGTTTACAAAAAAAACGACTTAAATCAAGTAGTTGATAGTGTTATAGTTGATTCGCTTGTCCAACGTTCACTTGCAAAATGGCAGGTAGATATTGGATTGCGAGGGTTATACACGACATTTAACGATGAGGTATTGGTGATGCCTAGAGCTTCGTTGATCTATCAGCCAGTTAGTTATGCATTCACAAACGGAAAATTCATCCGTCGTTCTATGAAATTCAAATTGGCAACAGGGTTTTATCACCAACCACCTTTTTATCGCGAATTTAGAACGTTTACAGGAGGGTTGAATGCAGATGTACGCGCACAAAAATCGTTTCATTTGTTGTTAGGTGGTGATTACAGTTTTTACATGTGGAATCGTTCCAAGCCGTTTAAATTCGCGGCAGAAGCTTACTATAAATATTTGTGGGACATCAATCCATATGAAATTGAAAATGTACGTATCCGTTACTATGCAGCAAATTTGGCAAAAGGCTATGCAACAGGACTTGATATGAATTTGCACGGTGAATTTGTGCCCGGATTGTTATCGTTTTTCAAAGTTGGCATCTTGTCCACCAAAGAAGATATGTTGAATGATTATTATTACAATTATTACAATGCAGCTGGCGATAAAATAATTTATGGCGTCAGTCAAGACCAAGTTGCAGTTGATAGTGTGCTTGTTCATCCAGGAGGAATTCGCCGACCAACAGACCAACGCTTATCAATTGGGGTTTTATTCCAAGATAACATGCCGAATTTCGAACGTTTCAGCGTGCAAATGGGTTTGAATTATGGTTCACGTTTACCTTATGGCCCGCCAGATTACACGCGCTACAAAGATACGTTAACGATGAAAGCGTATTTCAGAGTGGACATTGGTTTTTCGTATGATTTGTTGGACAAAAAATCAAGCAATCCAAAAAAATGGATGAACGAATTAGAAACGGCATCGGTTTCAGTCGAAGTGTTTAATTTATTGGGGATTAACAACGTGCTTTCCAAACAATGGATTCAAGATGTTTCTGGTAAGTTTTATTCCATTCCAAATTACTTGACCCAACGTCGCATCAATCTGAAATTAATCGTCAGGTTTTAACAAAAAAAAAGCGAACTCCGACTGGAATTCGCTCTCTATAATTTTGTTCGCTGCATCTTACATTTGTTCCAACACAGCAATTCTTTTTTCTATTGGAGGATGTGTTGAAAACAATCCCGAAACTGATTTGTATTCGATAAACAATTCTTTGACATCATCACTTTTCACTGAATCAACTTCCGAATTGCCAGAAATTTTACGCAGGGCAGAAGCCATTGCCATCGAATTCCGAGTCATTTCAACTGCTCCAGCATCTGCTAAATACTCACGTTTGCGCGATAAGGCAAATTTGAAAAGAATGGTCAATAAATAAGCAACGACAGAAATCACTAAAGCAATGATGACTAATTGACCACCACCGCTGTCTTTGTCGCGTCTTCTATTTCCTCCGAACAACAACGAGCGAAAAAGCACTTGTACTAAAAACGAGAAAATGCCAACAAAAATGATCGTTACAATCAACAAGCGCACATCTTTGTTGCGAATGTGCGTCAATTCATGTGCAATCACACCTTCTAATTCTTCATCAGAAAGGTGATTGATGATTCCTGTTGTCAAAGTAACTGCATACGATTTTTCATCAATTCCACTTGCAAAGGCATTCAAAGCGGGACTTTGAATCACATACAATTTCGGCATTTTCATACCAACGCTCATGCACAAGTTTTCTGTTAGGTTGTACACCCGCATGTTGTCTTGTCGTTCCAAGGTTTCAGCATTGGTCGCCAGGCGAATCATGGTTGCATTTGCAAAATAAGCAATAGCAAACCACACGCCAACTCCCAATATAACGAATGGAATTGATTGTAAAAACAATTGATTGACCTCATTTTGATGTTCTTTTCCGTTAAAAGAGAAAAACAAAAAAGCATAATCCGCTACTAAAATGAGCAACGGAAAACACAATAAAATGATGATGGAACGCGTATTGTTTCTTTTAATTTGTTGGTGTAAACCAATAAATTCAGCCATGTGAAACGAATTAGAATTTTACTTCAGGAGCTTTGTCAAGTGTTTGACGTTGGTCCGCACCTAAATCAAATAATGGTTCAGTTTTGTAACCTTTCATGTTCGCAACGAAATTGCTTGGAAATTGTTCAATACCATTGTTGTATTCTTTCGTAGCCGAATTAAAAAAGCGACGAACTGCAGCTAATTTGTTTTCGATGTCCCCAATTTCATTCTGAAGGTTCAAAAAGTTTGTGTTAGCTTTTAAGTCTGGATAAGCTTCTAATTGGATGTTAAATCCATTCATTGCAGCACCAAGATTTGCTTCAGCAGCAATTTTATCACTGATTGAACTTGCCTGCATACAACGAGAACGTGCTTCTGTAACGCGCGTTAACACAGAACTTTCGTGATCCATGTAACCTTTTACAGCACCAAGTAATTGCGGAATTAAGTCGTAACGTTGTTTCAATTGAACATCGATGTCAGCAAAAGCGCTTTCACGGTTGTTTTTTAATGCAACCAAACGGTTGTTGATAGAAATAAACCATAAAATGATCAATGCAATCACTCCACCAATAATAAATCCTGTTGTCATGTTTTTGTTTTTTAATGAATGATTAAAGGTATTCATTTTTTATTCACGGGACCTGCTTTTTAAACGATTTAATTTTTCTTAACATTCCGCAAACAAAAAAGAGATAATCGCTTCGATATGTAAGTAAATTCGGATAAACTAATTATCTTCGTTGCTTCGTTTAGAAAACAAGAGAATTATCGAAAAAACAGTACTGTCTCATGGATCAAAATACACCCTATAAATCAACTAACAACATCCGAATCGTTACTGCAGCGTCGTTGTTTGATGGACATGATGCCGCAATTAACATCATGCGTCGCATCATTCAATCGACAGGATGTGAAGTCATTCACTTAGGTCATGACCGTTCGGTGGAAGAAGTGGTTGATACAGCAATTCAAGAAGATGCGCAAGCAATTGCGATGACCTCTTACCAAGGCGGTCATATCGAGTATTTCAAATACATGCACGATTTATTGAAAGAAAAAGGTGCGCCGCACATCAAAATATTTGGTGGTGGTGGTGGAACCATTTTGCTGTCTGAGATTGAAGAATTGCATGGGTATGGTATTACACGTATCTATCATCCTGATGATGGTCGTTCTATGGGATTACAAGGAATGATCAATGATTTGGTGCAAAAAGCAGATTATCCTGTTGGAAATGTTTTGACCAATGAAATTGATCAGCTAAACGTTAAGTTTGTTCCTGCAATTGCTCGTTTGATTTCAGCTGCTGAAAACTATCCAGAAATGGCTGCGCCAACAATGGAAAAAGTACACGCAATGGCCGAGAAAAACCAAGTACCTGTTTTAGGAATTACAGGAACAGGTGGAGCAGGTAAATCGTCTTTGGTGGATGAATTAGTACGTCGTTTTTTAATTGATTTTCCAGAAAAACAAATCGCTGTTGTTTCGGTTGATCCTTCGAAAAGAAAAACGGGCGGTGCGTTACTTGGGGATAGAATTCGCATGAATTCAATTAAAAATCCGCGGGTGTACATGCGTTCATTAGCCACTCGTCAATCCAATCTTGCGTTATCGAAGCACGTAGCTGAGGCGATTCAAATATTAAAAGCTGCCAATTACGATTTGATTATTTTAGAAACATCTGGAATTGGTCAATCGGATACAGAGATTTTGGATCACTCCGATGTTTCATTGTATGTGATGACTCCAGAATATGGCGCAGCGACGCAGTTGGAGAAAATTGACATGCTAGATTTTGCCGATGTTATTGCGTTGAATAAATTCGATAAACGAGGAGCTTTGGATGCATTGAGAGATGTACGCAAACAATACCAACGCAATCACAATTTATGGGATGATGCAGTTGATTCAATGCCAGTTTTTGGTACAATCGCTTCGCAGTTCAACGACCCAGGAATGAATACCTTGTACAAGGTAATTATCGATAAAGTAAAAGAAAGAACAGGTGCTCAATTGGATTCTAAATTCGAAATCACCAAAGAAATGTCGGAGAAAATTTACGTGATTCCACCAGAAAGAACACGTTATTTATCTGAAATATCAGAAAACAATCGTTCTTTCGACAAATGGGTGGATAAGCAAGTTATCGTAGCAGATAAATTAGATGGCTTACAACGTTCCATTGCAACGATTCAAGATAGCGCATTAGAAGACAAAGATCGCTTAATCAAAGGATTGCAAGAGACATTTGAAGCGGTAAAACGTGATATCGATCCGTACAATTTTGAGATAATTCAAAATTGGGAAAATAAAATAGCAAGCTACAAAGCGCCTGAATTTATTTTCAAAGTACGCGACAAAGAATTGAAAATGGAGACGCACACCACGTCACTTTCTCAATCGCAAATTCCAAAAATAGCTTTACCGAAATACAAATCGTGGGGTGATATTTTACGTTGGTCGTTACAAGAAAATGTACCAGGTGAATTTCCTTACACCGCAGGTTTGTTCCCATTCAAACGCGAAGGAGAAGATCCAACACGTATGTTTGCAGGAGAAGGTGGACCAGAAAGAACCAACCGTCGTTTCCACTATGTAAGTTTGGGCATGCCAGCAAAACGCTTATCGACAGCTTTTGACTCAGTGACCTTGTATGGAAACGATCCTGATTTACGTCCGGATATTTATGGAAAAGTAGGTAACTCTGGAGTTTCCATCTGTTGTTTGGACGATGCGAAAAAATTGTATTCAGGTTTTGACTTATCACATCCAGCAACGTCTGTATCCATGACAATCAATGGGCCAGCGCCAATGTTATTGGGCTTCTTCATGAATGCAGCGATTGATCAAAATTGCGAGAAATACATCAAAGCAAACGGACTTGAAAAGGAAGTTGCAGCGAAAATTGAAGCGATTTACAAGCAAAAAGGAATCACACGCCCAAGTTACCAAGGAGATTTACCTGAAGGGAATGACGGCTTAGGTTTGTTTTTATTAGGTGTAACAGGCGACCAAGTGTTACCAGCTGATGTGTACAATCAAATCAAAACAGATACCTTGAAACAAGTTCGTGGAACTGTTCAAGCAGATATTTTAAAAGAAGACCAAGCGCAAAACACGTGTATTTTCTCGACAGAATTTGCATTGCGTTTGATGGGTGATGTTCAAGAATACTTCATCAATAAGCAAGTACGCAACTTTTATTCGGTTTCAATTTCAGGTTACCACATTGCAGAAGCAGGAGCAAATCCAATTACACAATTGGCATTTACACTTGCAAACGGCTTTACTTATGTGGAATATTACTTGAGTAGAGGAATGGATATAAATGCATTTGGTCCAAATTTATCCTTCTTTTTCTCCAACGGCATTGACCCAGAATATGCGGTCATTGGTCGTGTAGCGCGTCGTATTTGGGCGAAAGCATTGGCGAAGAAATACGGAGCAAATCCGCGTGCTCAAATGTTGAAATACCACATTCAAACATCGGGTCGTTCGTTGCATGCACAAGAAATTGATTTCAACGATATTCGTACAACTTTACAAGCATTGTATGCAATTTACGACAACTGTAACTCGTTGCACACGAATGCTTATGATGAAGCGATCACGACACCAACAGAGGAATCTGTTCGACGAGCGATGGCTATTCAATTAATCATTAACCGTGAATTGGGATTAGCGAAAAACGAGAATCCATTACAAGGCTCGTTCATCATTGAGGAATTAACAGACTTGGTAGAAGAAGCAGTATTGGTTGAATTTGATCGTATTACGGAACGCGGAGGTGTTTTGGGTGCAATGGAAACGATGTACCAACGCTCTAAAATTCAAGAAGAATCGTTGTATTACGAGACATTGAAACACAATGGCGAATTTCCAATCATTGGTGTGAACACGTTCTTGAGTTCAAAAGGTTCTCCAACAATTGAACCGAGAGAAGTTATTCGTGCTTCGGAAGAAGAAAAACGTTACCAAATTGACATGTTGGCTAATTTGAAGCAATTGCATGCAGATAAAATACCTGCTTTAATTTCGGATTTACAGCTAGCAGCGGTTCAAAACGAAAACATGTTTGAACGTTTGATGGAAGTTTGTAAAGTCGCTTCTTTGGGACAAGTGACCAAAGCTTTGTTCGAAGTTGGTGGCCAGTACAGACGCAACATGTAAAGAATACGATAAATAGATTTGAAAAGCTGAATTCATTGGATTCAGCTTTTTTTGTGATGTTACTTTTCCATTTGTTGAATAACTATATTCTGATTTAGTTATATGAAAACCAATAAGATATGTTTTGCGGTTTTGAATAGAATTAATATATTTAAGGTTGAAAGTAAATATGTTTTAACCAATTAAGTAAAATATAAATTCCAACTATTCGTTATACTTTTTTCTAGAACTAATTCTATTGTATGAGAGAGAATTAAAATATAAATTTGAATGAATTAAATTGATAGAACCCGAGGTTGTCATGAAATGTAAAAAACACTTTTGAAATAAATCATTTGATTATAATAAAACATTTTAAATTATTTTAACTATTATGAAAATACTTTTTACTTTCCTACTATTATTTAGCTTGTTTTTTAGTGCAGAAGCACAGCCTTGTCCAAATATTGGAATTGGAGTTTCAGTACAATATGTTAGTTGTGCAACTTGTTCTAATGGTAGCGCAACTATTACTGTATTAGGTGGTAATGCACCTCACCTCTACAACTTGAATGTTGGTTTGAGTACCTTTGTTAGTAACCCGACATTCAACAATTTATCTATGGGTACCTATACAGTTGACATAATAGACACGAATAGTTGTCATAATATTATCTCCTTTGTAATTATGGATTCAACTACGAGTTCGTGTGTAGGGTTTTCAGGAGCAGTGAATACTACAGATTGTACAACTGCAGCAATGTGTGATGGGAACGCAGAAGTTGTTGTTTCAAATGTAAATGGAATACAGCCTGTTTTCCAATGGGCATATAATCAAACTGTTGTGAGTACAGACTCTGTTGCAACGAACCTCTGTCCTGGTTATTATTCTCTCTATATATCAGACATTCAAGGTCAGGGATGTATTTTGCAGACTGCTGTTGCGATTCAAAACTTGAGTGGTGGAAACAACAATGTAGTTGTAGTTGGAAATCCAAATGCAAACTTGAGTTCAATTTCTTCAGAATGGATTAATAACTGCGCAATCGATTTGAGTATTTTAGATACCGCATACTTAGTTTCGGCCAACTACGGAAACAATCCAGCCACCCAAGATTCATTGTATACAGTTTGGTACATTTCAGATACTACAGGAGCATCTATTTTAATGAATTACGTATATTACTATCCATCAAGTTTTGCATCAATTAACCTCATTTTGGCAGTTTATTGCCCTTTTAAATCCAATCCGCATTATTATAATATCATTTCAACTTTTGATCCGAATCTAGCCAACGTTTCATCGACAGATTTCATACATTATAATATCTACCCAAACCCAACAAATGATATAATTACTATCAAAACAGATCATAAAATTGATAGTTACACGATTTATGATGTAACAGGTAAAAAAATAATGCAAACAGCAGAAAACACAATTGATCTGCGCTCATTTACTAATGGTATCTATTTATTAACCTTTGAATATGAAGGTAAAACTCAAACGAAAAAAATAATTTTGAATTAAATTTCATGAAAAAACTAATCTCACTTTTTGTTTTCTCACTAATTGTTTTAGTGGGTTGTCAACAACAACAAGTTACTACCTTGTCAACAACAAGTATTCAAGGAAAGTGGAACGATAACAAGGCAAACCATTTCGATCTTGGTGGCATTGAATATTATTACGAATTTACTGGTAATGAATTTCGTTTAAAGGTTGTTGAATATTCTGATCTTCTTTTATCGAATTGTAATGCAATAAATGAATGGAAAAATTATATCAAAGGAACGTTTACTATTGAGCAACAATCAATTGTGTTTAATGGAGTTTACTGTGATTCAACTTACACTGCGTTGACAACTTCACCTTGTTTGGAAGTTCAACCAATTGGAGGATTCATTGATACACTTTCTGTTAACATGATTAATGACCACACGCTTTCGTTTTCAAATAAATTTGGCACGACAACAATTTTAAACAAACAGTAGTTTAGTATAACAAGGAGTTATTCGTTCCACAGCGGCTCCTGTTGCCAATTGTTCAGAAAGCCAAGTTTATAAATTGGTATACTCGGATTTGATTCAATTAGAATGCGTAATTTGTTTTTTATCTGATTATTTGGTGCTACATGATTACAAACATATATCAAACAAGAAATAATAAGAAATGGCTTTTTTGTTTGAACTGTTGTTAAGGGATTTATAAACCATTGACCTATTGGGTTTTTTAATTGGAAGATTGGTTTTTTAACCATATTTCTACTCCAAATTCTTGAATGATGTGCAATAATGTTCCTAATATAAGTAATTGCTTCAAGCCAACTTGAAAGTTCGCTATGAAGATGAAAACCCATTTCTTTGGCAATAATTGCTTTTTCAGGAAGTTGATGATTTAAGTTTTTATACAATTTTGAAAGCGTTCCAAAAGAAGCAACTTCTAATACTTTCCATACATCAGCATCTTGATGAGGATAACGGTTTCGATGATCTTTAATAAAAATCTCTTGACTTCTATTAACTTCCTTTCTAAGTTCATCGAGCACGTTTTGATGAATGGTTTTCGTTTTTCCTTCTTTTGTTTTTTTCGAAGTGCTATCAAAAAGTAAAGAGTTACAATACCACAAACCACCATAACTAATCGATAAATGATAAATCATCTTAGAACGAAGGGAGATTTCAATTCGCTCAATAGCATCAAAAAGAATAAGTCGTAATTGACTATCGAAATTATAGCGGTCAATAATATCCTCAAAAAAAGTATCAGGTTTAAAAGTGTGTTTCGAATAATCAGCTTGCATGTCCCACCAATACCCCTTTAATCTGTAATAACTTATGTTTGCTAAAAATTGATTGGCAACTGCAGGAAATCGAAAAGACATGCCACGTTTTTTGAGCAAATCTATTTGGTCAGGTATTGAGTAAGCAGGTTTAATTCCCATAACTCAATAAAAAAAATGACCCGCTTGCAGATCTTACGGTATGCAAAGCGGGTACTGTTACTACGAAATTACATTTTTTTTTGAAAAGAATTGTTGTTTTCAATAATAAATTCGCCAAATTATTAATTTTTATAGCTGAATAAATGCATGAAATTACTCTGATTCCGCATGCCACTTTATCTACTACTTTTGAATTTTCGTTGTTCGTTTTTATTGGCTGATTATACATTTTTAAAAAAGATTAGCTAAATAATTCGGTCATTTTATACTAAATATAATCAAAAAGAATAAATATTAGAAAAATAAAACCAGCTATTTTCTTTTCCGTAAAGGTCAATGCTGCACGCAAATTTGTTCGGTTAACATTCCGTTTTCTCCCACGAGGCGTAATAGGTACAAGCCGTTTTCCAGATCAATTGGCACGTCGATTTGTTTTGCGTTGGTGGCTTGTGTTGTAATTAATTGACCTGAAATCGTGTAAATTTCAATGCGTTGAATGAGCGCATCTGATTGGATAACGAGTTGGTTGTTCAGTGGATTTGGATATAGATTAACTTTCCCAAGTGTTTGTTCTTTGTCCATTCCAAGTATGTAATCTGCTTTCCACGTTTCTTTCAAGCGCGCTTGACTAGAAACTCCTGTAGTGATGAAAAATTCGCTGTTGTTGACAAACGCAAGACCGCCTTTTCGCGCAGCTGCAGTAAAATCAGTTAAAACAGCGGTGTCCCATGTGTCCAAATCAATCCGAATAAATTGATTCGAATACGTTAAGTTTTCCAATGCGCCACCATATATAAAGCCATACTTACCAATTTGAGCAAACATGGAATAAATAGTAGGGGATACGTTTAGTTGGTTGATTAACTGCCACGTATCAGTTGTGGGTAAATACTGATAAAAGCCAGGATTAAAAGTGCTGTTGTTCAACTTTCCTAGTCCAATAACTCCGGTGTTGCTCCATGAAAAGCTAACGCCTCTCCAGATACCGTCAAAAGGAAGGTTCGCTTTTTGAAACCATTGTTCTTGGCTTAGATCAAATGCCCAAACTTCGTTTGAAATTGTTCCCCCTGTTGTTTTTCCGCCAACAATATAAACGGTGTCACCAATTAAAAAACTATGAGCTCCTGCTTTTCCTGCACCGGGCAAATCAGGCAACGCTGACCAAGTATTGGAAGTGGCATCGAATTTCCAAAAATCACTTAAATAAGTAGCGTTTCCATTGATTCCTCCAAAAACATAACCAAACCCTTGGTGTGAAAATCCGTTTGCATATTGTCTTTCTTCACCAATCGGCAAACTAACGCCCGCAGTCCATGTTTCGGAAAGCAAATCAAACACCTTAAAATCTGAGGTGCAACTAAAGCCCGCATTCATTCCTAAGCCACAATAAACGTTGTTGTTAATTGTAAAGGTAGTAGCGTCATCACGCGCATCACCTGAAAAATCAACGATTTGATTCCAGTTTTGTGCGTTTAAATAAAAGGAAGCTGTGAGTAGTACAAGTGATAAAACGTTTTTCATGAACATTTTTTTAAATTCGATCCAACACGTAATGAATCAATTCATCCATTGCAAAGGTGTAATCTGTAGAAAACTCTTTTGCCGGACGATTCGCTATACCCAAGCAGATTGTGGTGCAATCGTGTCCCAAGGCTTTTCCCAAGGCAAACAAAGCGGAACTTTCCATTTCAAAGTTCAAAACTTGTTGTTCTTCAAATTGAAAACTAGCTAATTGTTCATTGATATGTTCGTTGCGTAAGCCTAACCGTAGTTTTCGTCCTTGTGGACCATAAAAACCAGAACTGGTCATGGTAATGCCTTCGTATGTTTTACTACTTCTCAACTTGGCTACTAATTCTGGTGAAGCTTCCGTTGCATACGGTACAATCGTTGCAGGATATTTGATGTGCGCACTTATTTCAGTTGCAAGTTGTTCCTCACGTGCAGAAAAAGAAATGGGATAAAAATGCGCTACATTATCCAGTCCAACTGCTGCAGTTGATAAAATGTAACTGTGAATTGGAACAGCAGCTTGTAAGATACCACAAGTCCCAATGCGCACCATGGTTAGTTTTTTAGGTGGAATGTTATTGACACGATTGATCAAATCAATGTTTTTTAACGCATCTAATTCGTTGACAACAATATCAATATTGTCCGTTCCAATACCCGTTGAAAGCACACTGATTTCTTTTCCTTGATAACTTCCGGTGTGGCAAACAAATTCACGGTGTTGCGAACGATGCGTAACAGTGTCAAATTGCTTGGAAACTTGGTGGACGCGGTCTTGGTCGCCAACTAAAATTATTTTATCAGCTAAGTCATCGGGTGAGAATCCCAAATGATATACATTTCCGTTTTTATCGAGTACTAATTCTGTTGCTGGGTAGGACATTTTGCTGTATTAGTTTTGAATGCTGCCAAATACTTTTTTCAATAGATCGTTTACACGCGCCATTGGGTCAAGACGAATTTTGTTTTCTTCTTGTTCCACCATTTTAAATAGTCCATCAATTGCAAGTTGCGTGACGTATGCATTTAAATCGGGATTTACTTTTTGTCCACCAGTAACTGTCATGATGCCGTTGTATTTATTCATCAAAGGATTCCAGTATTCAGTTAATTTCACTTGACTGATGGCAGTTTTTACAGCTGGAGCAAACGCTGTAATTAATTGTTGTTGCGTTTTGTCTTTTAAAAAAGCTGTAGCAGCACCGTTTCCTGCTTTTAATATGGTAAAACCATCTTGGATTGACATGTTCAAGATGGCATCTTTGAAGATTGGCAACGCAGACTTGGTGGCTTCTTCGGCCGCTCTGTTCAAGGTTGTTTCAAATTTATCAACTTGTGCATTCATTCCGAGCTCTAACGCTTTTTCTTTTACTTTTATTGCATCAGCAGGAAAAGGTAAACGGATGGCATCGTTTTTCAAAAAACCGTCTGTTATTGACGTTACATTCACAGCATTTTGAATACCTATTTGTAACGCATCTTTCAGTCCGTTAATAACTTCTGCATTTGTCAAAGCAGGTGCTGTAGATTGTTGTGTAGGCATTGGGATAGCTTTTGTCGCTTCTTCCAACACATCACACGAGGAAAAGCACAATACTATTCCTAATGAAAACAAAGTTTGTGTAGTTAATTTCATTTTTCTTTCCGTTATTTGTTCAAACTTAACAATTATTTTGTGCAACATATCAAAAACAATACCAAGTTAACAGCAGAAATCATATCAATAGGTGACGAATTATTGATTGGACAAACCATTAATACGAATGCTTCGTGGATAGGTCAGCAATTGGCTTTGATTGGCATAAAAGTCAAGCATGTAGCAACTATCTCCGATGACAAGCAAGCTATTGTGACTGCGTTGAACGATGCACACGAACGCAATAATTTGATTGTGATAACAGGAGGTTTGGGTCCAACCAAAGATGACATCACCAAACACGTGTTGTGTGATTATTTCCAGACAAAATTGGTCATGAATACGTCGGTTTTAGCGCATATCGAAGCGTTTTTCTCCAGTCGTAATCGCCCGATGTTGCAAGTAAATACCGATCAAGCGTTGTTGCCAGAGTCGTGCGAAGTGTTGTTTAATAAATTTGGCACTGCTGCAGGAATGTGGTTTGAAAAAGAAGGACGGGTATACATTTCCATGCCAGGCGTTCCGTATGAAATGAAGACCATTTTTGAAGAAGAAGCGTTACCTAAGATTACACAGAATTTTGATACAGCAGTATTGTACCACCGCACCTTTTTAACACAGGGAATAGGGGAGTCGTTTTTGGCGACGCAATTGGCTGATTGGGAACACAACATTGCATCACATGGATTGCAGTTAGCCTATTTACCAGCTCCAGGATTGGTCAAAATGCGCATCACATCTTTTAAAGGAGAGGAAGATGCCAAACTTATTCAATCGTTTATTGATGAGGTAAAGCAACGCATGCCACAACATTTTATTTGCGAAGGAGAAATGCCCATTGCGTCTTTAGTAGGTGAATTATTGAAAGCAAAAGGAATGACGGTAGGTACAGTCGAAAGTTGTACTGGAGGAAATATTGCAGCAGCTTTTGTAGCGAATAGTGGATCGTCTGATTATTTCGAAGGAAGTTTGTTAACTTATTCAGTGGATCAAAAAGTATCACTAGCTGACGTGCCTCGTGCATTGATTTCCGAAAAAGGAGTCGTTTCGAAAGAAGTTGCGGAAGCAATGGCTTTGGGCGGTTTAAAAAAATTAAAAACAGATTATTGCATCGCAACAACAGGAATAGTAGGTCCTACAGGGGAAACAGCAACGGTAAAAATGGGAACAGTTTGGATTGCAGTTGCAAGAAATGGTGCTGTTTCAAGTAAAATGCATATCTTTGGCGACAACAGAGAGCGAAACATACAAATGAGCGTTTTAGCAGCGCTTAATTTCATCAGATGTGAGCTTTTAGAAATTAATCAATAAAAAATATTAATTTTTGTTGCGGAATTGCTAGAATTTGCTTTTCTTTGCACCCGCTTTTAGAATTAGGAAAATTTAAATACAATGTCACGAGTTTGTCAATTAACAGGAAAATCGGTAATGGTAGGAAACAATGTTTCTCACTCACAACGTAAAACAAAACGCAAGTTTTATCCCAACTTGTTAACTAAAAAGTTCTACATACCAGAAGATGATATGTACGTAACTTTAAAAATCTCAGCGTCTGCTTTGAGAACAATCAACAAGAAAGGAATTTCTGCTTGTTTGAAAGAGGCACGTGAAAAAGGTTATTTAAAATAAATCCTGATTCCTCGTTTACGAGAATCTTAAATTAAAGAAAAATGGCTAAGAAAGCAAAAGGAAATAGAATCCAAGTTATTTTAGAGTGCACGGAGCACAAAGAATCTGGACAAGCAGGAACTTCTCGTTATATCACGATGAAAAACCGTAAAAACACGCCAGAGCGTTTGGAGATTAAAAAATTCAACCCGATCTTAAAAAGATACACGGTTCATAAAGAAATTAAATAATACGTATTTGTCATGGCAAAGAAAGTAGTAGCATCATTGCAAAAAGGAGGAGGAAAAGAGCACACAAAAGTGATCAAAATGGTAAAATCTCCTAAAACTGGATCATTCTCTTTTAAACAAGAGATTGTACATAACGATAAAGTAAAAGAATGGTTTTCTAAAGCTTAATTCTTTTTAAATATAACTCGGTATTGTAAAAACCCCGTTCCGCTTCATTCGGAATCGGGGTTTTTTTTATTTTTGTACTTATGGCATTATTTGGTTGGTTCTCTAAAGAGAAAAAAGAAACACTCGACAAAGGTTTAGAAAAAACAAAAGAAAGTTTTTTCGGGAAATTAACACGCTCTGTTGTTGGGAAATCAAAGGTTGACGAAGATGTGTTGGATGAATTAGAAGAAATTCTAATCAGTTCGGATGTTGGTGTCAATACAACGTTGAAAATCATTGACCGTATCAATGAACGCATCGCGCGCGATAAATACGTTGGAACAGATGAATTGAATACGGTTTTGAAAGAGGAAATTGCAGCTTTGCTTTCCGAAAACGCAACAAATAGTCCAACAGAATATACCTTGCCCAATCACAATGGCAACCCACATGTAATCATGGTAGTCGGTGTAAACGGTGTAGGAAAAACAACGTCGATTGGAAAATTAGCGAACCAATACAAACAAGCAGGAAAAAAAGTGGTGCTCGGCGCTGCTGATACGTTTCGTGCCGCGGCTGTTGATCAACTCATCATTTGGGCGGACAGAGTTGGTGTTCCAATCGTTCATCAAGGAATGGGAGCTGATCCAGCATCAGTTGCTTTTGATGCGCTTACTTCTGCCAAAGCACAAGGTGCAGATGTTGTCATTATTGATACAGCTGGACGTTTGCACAACAAAGTGAACTTGATGAACGAGTTATCCAAAATAAAACGCGTGATGGAAAAGGTAATTCCCGATGCTCCGCACGAAGTTTTATTAGTATTGGATGGTTCAACAGGACAAAATGCCTACGAACAAGCGAAACAATTTGCCTTAGCAACATCTTTGACTGGTTTGGTTATTACCAAATTGGACGGAACTGCAAAAGGTGGCGTTGTCATCGGTATTTCTGATCAGATGAATATTCCCGTTCGATTTATCGGAGTGGGCGAAGGAATTGAAGATTTACAAGTGTTTGACAAGGATATTTTTGTCGCTTCTTTTTTTGGTGCAGATTAACGCCAATTGATCTACATTATTTATCCTCAAAATAGCACCCCGCAATGAAAAAATACAGAATAAACGGTCACGGTCATATTTTACCAGAGCCGAAGGAAATCCCTCAATTCATGAAGGATAAGAAATTATTCTGGATTGATGATAACAAGCAATTCATGCGCCAAGACGATTGGACAAGACCAATCACTGATCCAAGTTTCTTTTTTGAAGAAAAGTTGGAATGGATGGAAAAACACCAAATCGATCATGGAGTGATGCTAAATCTCTCTCAAATCTATTGCAATGGATGGGAGCGACAAGATGCAAATGATGCCATTCGTTGGCAAAATGATTTCAATGCCAGTGTACAACAACGCCGACCAGATAAATTCACAAGTGGATTTGTTGTGCAACCCTTGTACTTGGATGATGCATTACAGGAAATGCGTCGTTGTGTGGAGGAATTGAAAATGCCTGTACTTTGTTTGCCAACTCACTTTTTAAATGCGCAAAACGAATGGACTTCTGTTGTTGACGATAGCACAACTCCAATATTTGAATTAGCCAATGAATACGGTTTAGCGATTGAAATCCACCCGTATGACGGTGAAAAAATGGTTGCGTTAAAGGATGCTTATTGGCGTTTTCATTTGGTATGGATGATGGCACAAACAGCTGACACCTTGCATTTTTATGCGTTGAAAGATATCGCAAATCGTTTTTCAAATATCCGAACGTGTTTTGCGCACGGTTGCATGTTGGGTCAAGCCAATTATGGCCGACGTTTGCAAGGTTTTGATGGTCGTCCAGATTTATTTACGGAAACAAGAGATCCAAGAGAATCACTCGGACATCCTAATTTGTTTTTCGATACCTTGGTTCACGATGCGCATACCTTACAATTGTTGAAAACCCGCGTTGGTTCCGATCAAATTGTGGCAGGATTAGATGATCCATATCCACTTGGCGAGATGGAAGGCGTTGCAAATTCATATCCTGGAAGAGTCATCGATTATGCGGTAGAAGCAGCAATTTTGACCCAAAAAGAGTCGGATGAAATCTGGAAAGATAACGTGGAACGCTGGGTTGGTAAAAAATTAATTCCTTAATTTTCTTAAATGAAGCGGCTACTACTTATTTTATTAACGCTGCTTTTTGTTGCTTTTCAATCTACGCATGCACGTGGACAAAAAGACACGCTGACTATTTGTTTGGTTCCACTTTATTCGTTTGACCTAAATTTGGATTCGTTGACTGAGACTGTAAATGAACAGCTCCCTTTTTCTCAGACTTTTTTTCGTTTCCGACTCAATAATCGATTTCAACGCCACAATGCTATTCAGGACGATATCTTCACAGTTCCAACAGGAAAACACGATCGCTATTCCCAGCAAATGCATGAATTACGCGATGCGTTTTTGCGAAAATATCCCAAATGGAACCAACAAGAATTGACATTTTTCCTGGTTAAAGGATTTGTGAAGCCAGCAACAACAGGTTACATTGTGAAAGGAAAGTCGCTCGGCTTTGTCAAAGTGCAGGAAAACAACTTATTGGCACAATCATTGAATCAACTCCTTGCAATAGCGCTTTATCGTCAGTTACCCAATGATCAAACTGATTTAGCAGGTTTGGATTCAATTACACCAATCCAACAACAATTACAAACAGTCAAGTCGTTTCAATTTAATTTTTTCGATGCCTTTGAAGATATTCGAACGAATTATGGGTTAATCGCCTACTATTTTTGGACGGAAGATGCACTTGGAAATATAGAATTACGTGGTAAAAATCCGTTGGAAGCAATTATTCGACCATACAAACGCAATACGTTTTCCTACCATTTACAAATCGACAATGTTCTTTTTGTCCCGTTGTTTTCGGTAATTTCCCATAACATTTCAACGGTTCATTTATTAGTTGTTCTAATTTTAGCAATCTCTTTCTGGATATTCAGTCGCAAGTTGCGTAGAACAATCAAAACGAGATGGAAACGATCTTGGATCATTCGTGTTTTATTGCGATTTGTTCTTGTAATCAGTTCAATAGTCTTGATTTATTTATCGTTGTTGCTAGTCAATAATTCGTATGTGTTTTTTGAAGTGAAAGAAGGCGCGATTAAAACGTTATCAAACAAATCGTTGGATGAAATAGTCGATGTATTAGCAACAAACGTACATCCAACGGTAAAAGCAACGCCTTCAATTGGATCGGAGATTCTCATAAAAAACAATTACAAAGTCACCTTAAAACAACGCTTACCAGTTTTGTATTTTGATGTGGTAGTTAGTAAGAATAACCGTCCAATTAAAATGACTTTTGTGCAGCATTCGGATAGTATTTTATTGAAAAAATCATTGAAAAAGGCATTTGTGGCACAAAGTCAATATATTGTGATACGAACGTACGATGAGGCACATCAGCTATTGCATGAAAAAGTGTTCAACCACATTGGATACGATTTAACCGATAAGCTAATGGCATCTGATCCGCCCAAAAGAGTCTTGCTTTTTGTCAATGGTTACCGACCAGCATCCACTGGTGGAAATTTAGAAGCAAGTTTCAACGAAGTATTTAAGAATGGTTTGGAATTTCCAGATTCGTACAACCACATTTACACAACTGATATTCACAGTTATTGGCAACCATGGAATGCTTTTGATGATTTGGTAAAAGCACGCATCAAGCCCACAGAAACTTTTTATTTGGACGGCCATTTTTCAGTTGCAACGTCGAATCACAAAAATTTAATTCAGTTCACAAGTTTGGCTGCTCGTTTTCCAAAACGATGCAAAAATCCAAACAAACATACCTGCTTCGACATGCCAAAGGTCACATCAACTATTTGGGGTGGCAGTAAAATCAAGACAATAAAAGCGTTATCTCTTTCCTCCAACAAAAGCGGTTTCAATCAGCGAAGAAAAAATGGGCGCATAGCTGGGCGAAATATTTTGCAGGCTTTGAATGAATTGCCCAATTCCTCCTACAATGACACGTTGTACATCGTTGCACACAGCATGGGATTTGCATATGCTTTGGGTGTAATTGATGAATTACGCAGCAAAATAAAGTTGGGAGGATTTTACATTATTTCGCCTGAAAATGCAAAAGCTGGAAAAGTTAACTTGGCGGAATGGCAAGAGGTTTGGCAATATGGCAGTAATTTCCCAGTTGATGCACCATGTTTACAAGACGGAATAGCTCCACAGTCACGCGTTACAGGTTTAGATGAAAAACACCGTTTGTACATTCCGAGTGAATTGTACACAAAGAAAGGATTCTTTGATGCACATTTTATTGGATATTACACCTGGATTTTTTCAATTGCCCAACGGCAAAAAGGTTCAGTTCGTCAACATTAACTACCTGTTTCTACCGTTAATTTTCTAACTTTGTTTTAAAATAAACGATTAATGGCACAAAAACCAGCAATTCCAAAAGGTACAAGAGATTTTTTACCAAAAGAAGTAGCGCGAAGAACTTATATTTTTGAAACGATTAAGTCCGTTTTTAAAACATACGGTTTTGCTCCTATCGAAACACCATCTTTTGAATTATCCAGCACATTGATGGGGAAATATGGGGAAGAAGGTGATCGTTTAATTTTCCGGATTTTAAATTCGGGTGAAAAAATGAAAAAAGCAGATGTTGCAGCATTGGCGGAAGATAATTTGCCTCGTTTTGCTAATTCATTGGCAGAAAAGGCATTGCGTTATGATTTAACGGTGCCGTTTGCTCGTTTTGTCGTACAACATCAAAACGAGTTGAGTTTTCCTTTCAAAAGGTATCAGATTCAACCTGTTTGGAGAGCTGACCGACCGCAACATGGTCGTTACCAAGAATTTTATCAATGTGATGCCGATGTTGTTGGCTCCGATTCGTTATTGTACGAAGTTGAATTCATTCAAATTTTCGATCAAGTATTAACGCGTTTAGGAATTCCTGGTTTCACCATCAAATTAAACAACCGAAAAATACTATCGGGGATTGCTGAAGTATCAGGTGAAGCTGATAAATTGATTGCGATTACCGTTGCCATTGATAAACTCGATAAAATTGGAGTTGAAGGCGTTGTCAAAGAACTACGTGAAAAAGAAGTATCAGAAACTGCTATTTCAAAGATTTCACCGCTATTTGATATGACCGGTTCAAACGAAGAACGTTTGGCACAAATGGAAGTTTTCTTAGCACAATCTGAAATAGGATTAAAAGGAATTGAGGAATTACGGGAAGTGCTTCACAATACTCATCAACTTGGCTTAGAGCGCGCAAATCTTGCATTTGATGTTACCTTGGCGCGCGGGTTAAATTATTACACGGGAGCTATTTTTGAGGTCGCTGTTCACGATGTGAAAATGGGCTCAATTTGTGGTGGAGGCCGCTACGATGATTTAACAGGATTATTTGGATTGTCTGGATTATCTGGCGTTGGAATTTCGTTTGGCGCTGATCGTATTTATGATGTCTTGAACGAATTAGCGCTTTACCCAGCTGAAATTGAAAAAGGATTGACCTTGTTGTTTGCCAATTTTGGCACAAATGAAACAGCTTATTGTATGCAGTTGGCCAAAGCATTGCGCCAAAAAGGTGTTGCATGTGAAGTTTATCCGACAGCAGCGAAAATGCAAAAACAATTCAAGTATGCCGATAATAGAACGGTTCAATACGTTGCTCTAATTGGTGATAATGAATTAAAAGATAAAATTATTCAACTAAAAAATATGATTTCTGGCGAGCAAATTGCGTTGACGGAGTCGGAATTCATGAACTATTTTAATCATTGAAATGAAAGAATTTGCTATTGATAATCAGTGGATAACACTGGACACCCTTGAAACAATTTTAGCCGAAAATACACAATTGAAATTGACAGATGAAGTCAAAAAAACAATTAACGATTGTCGAACGTATTTGGATGAAAAAGTAGCGAAAAGCGATCGCCTGATCTATGGTGTGAATACAGGATTTGGTAGTTTGTGCGACACAGCAGTTTCAAACGATGATTTGGAACAATTACAACGAAATTTAGTTGTTTCTCATGCTTGTGGTATGGGTGAGCGTGTTCCCGATGAAATCGTACGCCGCATGTTGTTATTGAAAATATTCGGGCTTTCTCATGGAGCGTCAGGAGTACAATTAGCAACTGTTGAACGACTTGTTTACTTTTTTAACAATGATATTTTACCTGTAGTTTTCCAACAAGGAAGTTTGGGTGCTTCGGGCGATTTAGCTCCGTTAGCTCATTTGGTCTTACCCTTGTTAGGCGAAGGAACTGTTCGTTACAAGGGTGAAGAAATGACGAGTGTTGCATTGAATAAATTACTTGGTTTAGAAACGATTACTTTGCGTTCGAAAGAAGGTTTAGCATTGTTGAATGGGACACAATTCATGTCATCGTATGCGTCGTATGCAATAGCAAATGGCCGAAAATTATGGAAGCAATTCAACGAGATCGCTGTTATTTCGTTAGATGGATTTGATGGGCGTGTCGAACCTTTCGGGAGTCATGTCAATGAAATTCGCCAGCAAGTTGGACAAATAAAAACGGCAGCAATCATTCGCGATTTATTAGCTGGAAGTGAGCTCGCACAACGCGAAAAAAAGCATGTGCAAGATCCATATTCATTTCGTTGTATACCGCAAGTTCACGGTGCGTCATACGATACCATTGAACATTGCGCATTAATCGTCGAACGCGAAATCAATGCAGTAACGGATAATCCAACAATTTTTCCAGACGAAGATATTGTTGTTTCAGCAGGAAATTTCCACGGACAACCCTTGGCTTTAGCAATGGATTTTTTAGCAATAGCATTGGCGGAGCTAGGAAGTATCAGTGAACGTCGCATTTATAAATCAATTTCGGGAACACGCGGTTTGCCTGCATTTTTAGTGGCAAATCCAGGATTGAATTCAGGGTTTATGATTACGCAATACACCTGTGCTTCGATCGTAAGTCAAAACAAGCAATTGTGCTCACCAGCAAGTGTCGATTCAATCGATTCAAGCAATGGGCAAGAAGATCATGTATCAATGGGAGCCAATGCGGCAACCAAATTAGCACGTGTCATTGATAACTGTTTTTCCATTCAAGGAATAGAGTTGATGCATGCTTGTCAATCGTTGACTTTTAGAAGACCGATGAAAACACATCCAAAATTAGAAGCAATTGTGTCGGAATTCAGAAAGCATGTTCCGTTTATTGAGGAAGATAGTTACATGCATCCACTGATGCAAACGAGTAAAGAATTTGTAAAAAAAGGTTGGTAATGGAAAATTTTAACGAGGAAGAACAACAATTAGTAAAGCGCCCGACTTTTTTAACGGTTTTGTGTGTATTGACGTTGATTGTAACGAGTATAGGAGGATTGAGCACCTTGATGTCTGCAGCATCAGGTAAATTATCTTCGAAGGAAATGGATAAATCATTGGTCTTTTTCACGCAATTGGAAAATGATTTGAGACAACAGGGAGCCAATTGGTCTGCTGAGAACATGGAAAAGTTGAAAGAGATGACAATCTATTTGAACGAACACCACGAACTTTCAACCTTATTAAATTTCATTACTTTTTCTGCTGGAATAGCTGCGGTTGTTTTGATGTTACGCCGCAATAAGAAAGGATTTCATTTGTATATCATTTACAGTTTATTCTCCGTTTTTGGAACGTTTTTAATTGTTCCAATGGAAATGATATCACCATTTTCGGTAATCGTTAATAGCATTGTAGCGCTTATTTTTGTGTTGATGTATGGACGCAATTTGCATTGGATGAAGTGATTTGGTGAGATTTTTTTGTTTTCATTATTTTTAACTAATTGATTATCAATTATTAGTTGTTTTGTTGTGGTCAGTCTGCAGCTTTACCACCATTTACCCGGGTAACTAAATTCACATCTCGTATTTTCACTTTCTGTTTCCGTATAATTTCCCTATCTTTGCACCAAATTTGGTATAGATAGCTCATGATTTCAGTAAACAATCTTTCTCTTCAATTCGGTAAACGTGTCCTTTTTGACGACGTTAATTTAAAATTCGGTTCAGGTAATTGCTACGGCGTTATTGGTGCGAATGGTGCCGGAAAATCGACTTTCTTAAAGATTTTAACAGGGGAACAAGACCCAACATCTGGTAGAGTTGAATTAGAGCCTGGAAAACGAATGGCTGTTTTGAGCCAAAATCACTTTGCTTTCGATCAATACGAAGTGTTGCAAACTGTAATTATGGGGCATAAACGTCTTTTTGAAATTATGGTCGAAAAAGATGCGTTGTATGCAAAACCTGATTTTTCGGACGAAGATGGCATGCGCGCTTCTGAATTGGAAGCAGAATTTGCTGACATGGAAGGATGGAATGCTGAAACGGATGCCGCTACCTTGTTAAGTAACTTGGGTATCGACGAAAGCAAACATTACATGAAAATGGAAGATGTTCCTTCCGAATTCAAAGTACGTATCTTACTTGCGCAAGCACTTTTTGGAAATCCAGATGTATTAATTTTGGATGAGCCTACCAATGACTTGGATTTAAAAACAATTACTTGGTTGGAAGATTTCTTGTTGGATTTCAGAAATACAGTTATCGTTGTATCGCATGACCGTCACTTTTTGGATACCGTATGTACACACGTTTGTGATATCGATTTCAGTAAAATCAATTTATTTACAGGTAATTACACATTCTGGTACCAATCATCACAATTAGCTGCGCGTCAACGTGCCGATAAAAACAAAAAAGCAGAGGATAAAAAGAAAGAATTACAAGATTTTATCTCTCGTTTCTCTGCGAATGCGTCGAAATCGAAACAAGCAACCAGCCGAAGAAAATTAATCGATAAATTGGATTTAGAAGAAATTCAACCATCATCAAGACGTTATCCTGGAATTACTTTCCACCAAGAACGCGATGCTGGAAATCAGATTTTAACGGTTAGTAGCATGACAAAAATGCACGATGGTGAAACATTGTTCAAAGATTTGTCATTTACCTTGAATAAAGGTGATAAAATTGCATTCATTTCAAGAAACTCGTTAGCAATGACGCATTTCTTTGAAATTTTGAATGGTAATGCAACAGCAGATAAAGGCGACTTTATTTTTGGAACAACAATCACTACAGCATATTTACCGAACGATAATTCATCGTTTTTTGAAACAAAAGCGTCGTTAATTGAATGGTTACGTCAATATGCTCAAACTGAAGAGGAAAAAGAAGAAGTTAGTCTTCGTGGATTCCTTGGACGTATGTTGTTCTCTGGCGAAGAAGCTTTGAAAAGTGCAACTGTTCTTTCAGGAGGTGAAAAAGTACGTTGTATGTTATCGCGCATGATGTTAGCAAAAGCAAATGTTTTGATGATGGACGAACCAACCAATCACTTGGATTTGGAGTCGATTACAGCGTTGAATAACGGAATGTCCGAATTTCAAGGAACATTGTTGTTTACCTCACATGACCACGAATTGGTTGCAACCGTTGCAAATCGTATCATTGAAATCGGTCCAAATGGATTCATCGACAAAATGATGCCTTACGACGACTATTTATCTGACGATAAAATTGCTCAATTACAAGAAGAATTGTACAAATAAATGAGTGTTCCAAACAGATCATTTTTATTGCGTCATCGCTTTATTTCAGCTTTGCGTGATATTGATTTGAAAGGAATTCGTCGTTTGTCAGTATTGTTACCTAAGTTGTTATTACCTGCAGTCGATCAGGCTGGAAAAATGGAAATACAAACGCTTCACGGCGTGAAATTATTGATTGATCCTGCCAAAGATAAAGGTGTTGAATTAGCACTTTACCAAACAGGAACGTACGAAAAAGGTACCATCCAATTACTTGGCGATTTTTTAAAATCAGGCAGTATCTTCCTAGATATTGGTGCTAATATCGGTTTGATGTCCACCATAGCTTCGAAAATTGTCGGAGAAAAAGGACGCGTTTATGCTGTCGAAGCTAATCCAAAAACAATAACAGTTTTACAACATAACTTAGCGCTCAATCAATGCGAAAACGTTGACCTAATTCCCTTGGCGTTATCAAATGAAAAAGGTACCGCAGTTATTTATGAAAATTGGCAGGTAAACCGAGGTGGAGCATCATTAATTTCACAAGGAGACACCGAAGGACTTCTAATTGACACAGAGCGTCTTGACGCATTGTTTGCACCAGATTCACCCGTTCATCTTGTTAAAATTGATGTCGAAGGTTTTGAATTGGAAGTATTAAAAGGAGGTAAAGATTGGTTCACAGCCCAACAACCTGTTTTTATCGTCGAAGTTTCAACGCAACGCGCCAATCAAGAAGGTGCTACGCCTGAATCAATCATGTCATTTGTCGCTGAATTGGGTAATTATTCGTTCTTCAAACAAAAAGGAACGAAAGAAAGACGTGGTAAACTAGTGTCAGTAACAACTGTTGCAGATTTGCCTGAACACGATAATTTAATCGCGATTCCCCTCAAACGTATTTGATCACAACTTGCTTTGCTGTCAATTTGTCATTTTTATCGAAATGGCATAATGCTTGACACATGCTAGGAAAATTTCAAAAACTATGAAGACAGGACAAATTAATGTTTCAACGGAAAATATTTTTCCAATCATCAAAAAATTCTTGTATTCCGATCATGAGATTTTCTTACGAGAATTAGTTTCAAATGCTGTCGATGCTTCGCAAAAGTTGAAAGTACTTGCAGCTACAGGTGAATACAAAGGCGAATTGGGCGATTTAAAAGTCGAAGTACTTTTAGACAAAGAAGCTAAAACATTGACCATTCGCGATAATGGTATCGGTATGACCGAAGAAGAAATTGACAAATACATCAATCAAATCGCTTTTTCAGGTGCTGAAGAATTTGTCAAAATGTACGAAGGGAAAGAAGGTGCTGAAAGCATTATCGGACACTTTGGGTTGGGCTTTTATTCGGGATTCATGGTCGCTGAAAAGGTTCAAATTCAAACACTTGCTCGCTACGAAGGCGCTCAAGCGGTACAATGGGAAAGTAATGGTTCGCCAGAATACACGATTACAAACATCGAAAAAACAACCAGAGGAACGGATATCGTATTATTCATTACCGAAGAATCAATTGAGTTTTTAGAAAAAACACGTATTCAGGGAATCCTAGATAAATACTGTAAGTTCTTGCCAATTCCAGTATTCTTTGGCAATAAAACCGAGTACATTGATTCTCCAGAAGGTGAAAAAGATGAGGACGGAAAAGTGAAGCGTGTATCAGTTGATGTGCCAAATCAAGTGAATAATCCATCTCCAGCTTGGACGAAAGCACCAGTTGACTTGAAAGACGAAGATTACCAATCGTTTTACCGTGAATTGTATCCAATGACTTTCGAAGATCCATTGTTTCACATTCACTTAAATGTTGATTATCCGTTTAACTTGACTGGTATCTTATATTTCCCGAAAATCAAGGAAAATGTTGAGGTGCAACGCAACAAAATCAACTTGTATTGCAATCAAGTCTTCATTACCGACTCAGTCGCAGAAATCGTACCTGAATTCTTGACCTTACTTCACGGAGTTATTGATTCTCCAGATATCCCATTAAACGTATCGCGCTCGTATTTGCAAAGTGACAGCAACGTTAAAAAAATATCAGCACACATCACGAAAAAAGTCGCTGATAAATTAGCGGATATGTTCAAAAAAGACCGCGCTGATTTCGAAGCGAAATGGGATGATTTGAAAATATTTGTCGAATACGGAATGCTTTCTGATGATAAATTTGCTGAAAAAGCAAAATCGTTTGCCTTGGTTAAAAACACCGATGGTAAGTATTATACCTTAGACGAATTAAAAGAGCAACTTGCACCGCTTCAAACGAACAAAGACGGAAAAGTTGTAGCGCTTTACACGCACAGCTTGGAAGAACATTTTTCGTTTGTAAAACAAGCAAAAGACCGCGGTTATCAAGTAGCAATTATTGACGGACCTTTAGCACCGCACTGGATTTCAAAAATCGAACAAAGCATTGAAAATATTCAATTTGCTCGTGTTGATGCGGATACTTTGGATCATTTGATTCAAAAAGAGGGTGAATTGCCGTCTAAATTGACAGAGGAACAACAAAACTCGTTGAAACCTTTATTTGAATCAACAGTAAATGCGCAAAAATTCAAAGTGGAATTCAAATCAATGGCTGCGACAGATGCACCAATTATCATCACACAACCGGAGTTTATTCGCCGAATGATGGAACAACAACGAACAGGCGGTGGCGGTTTCTTTGGAGCGTTTCCTGAGACGTACAACCTTGTTGTAAATGCAAATCATGCAAAGGTCGAAAGCTTGTTGCAAATGAACGACGAATCGGAAAAAACAACCAAAGTGAAGCAATTAACCGATTTGGCTTTGCTTTCTCAAGGAATGTTAAAAGGAGAGGAGTTGACGAATTTCATTGAAAGAAGCATCGAATTTATCTAAAAAAATGTATCATTGTCCCGCAAATCAATTTGCGGGACTTTATTTTTTATAACGTGTATAGTATCGTTTTTGCCATATTGGCGTTTATTTTATTCAAAGGCAATTTCTTATTTGCTTTTTTAGGTTTGTTAATTGGAGGTACAATTGATAATGCTGTTCGCTCAAGAAAAGCGGGTGGAGGAGCATCCAATCAAAGAGGAAATCGCCAATCTTTCCAAGATATATTTGAGTTTTACCGCCAACAAACCCAACGATACGATTTTCCAACCCAATTAGTCGCACTTTCTGCTTACATGATGAAAAGTGATGGCAAAGTTGTCAAGTCAGAACTAAACTTCGTAAAAACATTTTTAGCGCAACAGTTTGGTTCAAACTTTAATGTTCAACATTTACAAACGTTAAAGCAGTTTTTAGATGCTCCACGTATTCCAATCGAAGAAATTTGTGCGGATATTCGAATGAGAGCGCAAGAAGAAATACGCATTCAATTATTACATTATCTCTTTGGAATTGCTCAATCGGATGGCGAAGTTTCGGATGCGGAAATAAAAACACTGCAATACCTTTCTCAGCTATTACAAGTCCCTCCAATGGATTTCAGATCCGTTCAAGGCATGTTCAAACGCAATTTAGATGCCGATTACGACGTCTTGGGCATTGAAAAGTCTGCATCTGATGAAGAAGTGAAAAAAGCATACCGTAAAATGGCGGTGCGCTATCACCCGGATAAAGTTGCATCGCTAGGTGAAGAATACCAAAAAGGCGCAAAAGAGAAATTTCAGTCAATCCAGCAAGCTTACGATAACATCAAAAAAGCACGCGGATTGTAATTTTGTTTTTAGTTTGAATTAATTATTGTATATTTAACAATAAGTAATTTTTTGTTTTCCAAAGGGGACGGTATCAAATCGCTTAAAAGAAGGCGCTTTTGCCACAACTAAACAACAGGAAGACATGAAAAAAAGATTACTTTTCGCTCAACTTTTTGCGGGTACTTTATTATTTGCACAAGTTTCACCAATTAACTTCGAAAGTAACGGAAACGGCGCAAGCTGGAATTGGGTTGCATTCGAAAACAGTACACAAACAACCATTGAATTTGTCGCAAATCCAAATGTTGCAACACCAAATACGTCAGCTACAGTTGTCAAATTCACAGCAAAACAAGCAGGTCAACCATGGGCAGGATGTGAAACGCCACATGGAGCTGGTGTTGGAACTTTTACATTAAATGCAACCAATTGTTATGTAAAGATATTAGTTTGGAAACCTGTTATTAGTGATGTGGGAATTAAATTCGCAACTCCTTCTGGTGCTTCAACTGGTGAAATAAAAGTTCCAAATACCTTAATTAATCAATGGGAAGAATTAACGTTTGATTTTTCTGGAATTATCGGCTTGCCTTCTTCATCTGGCATTGATCAATTAATTGTTTTTCCTGACTTTTTAGCACGTTCTACAGATCACATTTGTTATTTTGACAACATCCGCTTTGGAAGTAGTTCTTTAGCACTAGAAGAATCTTCAGATGCGAATCAATTGATTTATCCAATGCCTTTTCAAGATGAAATCACACTTGGAGCAGTTCAAATTGGTTCTATGATTTCGATCAATGATGCAACAGGAAATCGTGTTTTGGAACAACAAGTTGATTCTGAAACAATGACATGTATTACAACAGGCTTGTTATCAGGAGTTTATTTTGTTAATTACGTTGCTACAAACGGTAAAACAACGGTTCAGAAAATAATCAAGTAAACGTTTTATTGCGTTTTACCAATCGCAAACATGGTTGGTTGTTTTGAAATATCATACGCGTTCTCTCGCCAATCTTTGATAGAACGCGTGTGTATTTGTTCTGTATAAGTTGTCAAATTGGAGGCAACACACAGCATCGTATCATCTGCAAGAATATTCACCAAGTCTTCAAATACATGCATCGAACGAAAAGGAGTATCCATGAAAAGCTGTGTTTCTCCACTTCTTCTCACTTTCGCTTCTAAATCTCTCAATTTCTTGATGCGTACTTTTTGTTCTTTTGGTAAATAACCATGAAATGCAAATTGTTGACCATTCATACCGCTTCCAATCAAAGTCAATAAAATTGAACTTGGTCCAACAGTTGGCACTACTCGGATTTCATGTTCATGCGCAAGGGCAACCAATACAGCTCCTGGATCTGCAATGCCTGCACAACCAGCCTCACTGATAATTCCCACATCATTTCCTTCTTTCAACAAACGAATGATCGGAGTCAACTCTGGTGCAGTAGTATTTTTTGTAAGAATTGAGAACTGAGAATCGTCAATTGGAAAAGTACGGTCCATTTTACGCAACAACCGACGCGCTGATTTCAATTCTTCCACAGCAAAAAAGCGCAAACCTGTTGCAATTTCCTCCACTTGTTTTGGAATGATTTGATCGGTAGTTTCACTCCCTAACGTATTCGGAATTAAGTATAATGTGCCTTTTGCCATGATTATTTTGTAAATGTATTTTTAATAAATGCGTCGGTTGCTTTTTCTAATAGCGCAATGACGTCATTAAATGCTTGTTCACCGTCGTAATAGGGATCGGGAACCTCTAAATCTTGATCCGGATAGAGTTCGTTTAAGTACAAACTCACTTTTTCCTTATCAGCTTTCGTTCTTGCTAATGCGAGGACATTTTTGTAATTCGATTTGTCCATCACAAAAATCCGATCAAATGAATCAAAATCGGATACTTGAAATTGTCGTGCACGCAAATGATCGATGGATACACCAGCTTTTTTTGCGTACTTACGCATCCGTTCATCAGCTTGTGAACCGATATGGTAATTGGCAGTTCCTGCCGAATCAACTTCAATATCAAGCTGTTGCAATGTAGATTTATGAGAAAGCCAGCCTTCCGCCATCGGCGAGCGACAAATATTTCCCAAACAAACCATCAAAACACGCATCTTTTTACTTTCTCATACAAAGATAGCAACTTTCTACTCATACACAGAACGTTCAATCGTTAAGATGCTTTGTTCTTTAATAATTGTAGTTTATTCATTTGCTTCATTTTCTGTGAAACGAATTGATAGTTCGTTGTTATTAAATAACTATATTAGTTCAGAACCAACACGTTATACTATGAGACAACTAAAAATTGTAAAGCAAGTTACCAATCGGGAAAATGCTTCTTTGGACAAGTATTTACAAGAAATTGCACGTGTTGAATTAATCACAGCCGAGGAAGAAGTCATGCTTGCTCGACGTATCAAAGAAGGTGATAAATTGGCATTGGAACGCTTGACAAAAGCTAACTTACGTTTCGTTGTTTCCGTTTCCAAGCAATACCAAAACCAAGGATTGTCCTTGCCAGATCTCATAAACGAAGGTAATTTAGGCTTGATCAAAGCTGCTGAACGCTTCGATGAAACAAGAGGATTTAAATTTATTTCGTATGCTGTTTGGTGGATACGTCAATCCATACTTCAAGCGTTAGCAGAACAAGCACGTATTGTTCGTTTACCGTTGAATAAAATTGGTTCAATCAATAAAATAAATCGTGCATACAGTGAGTTGGAACAACAATACGAACGCCCGCCAACCGCAGATGAATTAGCAGAGCATTTGGAATGTTCCGTTGAAGATGTGCGCCAATCACTAGCAAATTCTGGAAGACATGTTTCTATGGATGCTCCATTGATTGAAGGAGAAGAATCTTCGTCAAGCATGTATGATGTCTTGCCAAATGATGCGTTAGCAAGTCCAGATGAAAACGTGATGTTAGAATCCTTACAACAAGACATTGAACGATCGTTATTGAGTTTATCTGGAAGAGAAAGCGATGTTGTACGCTTGTTTTATGGTTTAAATGGAAAAACGGCTTTGTCGCTTGAAGAAATTGGTCAGCGTTTCGATTTAACAAGAGAACGTGTGCGACAAATCAAAGAAAAAGCAATTAGAAGATTGAAACACACCTCGCGTTGCCGTTCATTAAAAACCTACTTGGGTTAATTTGGATCTACATCCACTATTAAGCGAATTGACCGATAAGTAGGGTTGCTGTAAAATTGATCGGTTAATTCATGTAATCGCTCTTTGACCTTTTTCTGAGGAGCATCGTGTTCTACTTTTAGCATTATTTCTTTCAAATAATAATTCTGAATACGCGCTATAACAGGAAATTCTGGTCCTAAGACACGTTCTTGAAAGACAGTTCGCAACAATTGACTGAAATGATTAGCAGCATCAGAAACCAAATCTCTGTCTCTGTGTTTTAGAGTGAACTTAATCAACTTGTAAAATGGCGGGTAATGATAATTGCGTCGTTCAATAATCTCATTCGATGCAAAAGCAGTGTAATTGTGCGCAATTACTTGTTGGATTACCCAATGATCAGGATTACCCGTTTGTATGATTACTCGTCCACGTTTGTTTCTTCTGCCAGATCTACCTGCAACTTGACTCATTAATTGAAACGAACGTTCAAATGCCCTGAAATCTGTTTTATTCAACATCATATCTGCATCTAGAATCCCAACCAATCCAACATCATTAAAGTCCAAGCCTTTTGCAATCATTTGTGTTCCAATCAAAATGTCAATCGACCGATTTTCGAAGGATTCAATAATCTTTAAATAGCCATTTTTGTTGCGAGTGGTATCGAAGTCCATTCGTGCTATACGCGCATCTGGAAGTAACAACGCTAAGTCATCTTCTAATTTTTCGGTTCCAAACCCAAGCATTTTCAATCGATTACTGCCACAAGCTGGACATGTTCCAATGGGAGCAATTTGATAACTACAATGGTGACATTTTAATATATTGGCATGTTTGTGGTAATTCAAAGTCGTGTCACAATTCTTGCAATTTGGACTAAAACCACACAACTCACAAGTCCAAATAGGAGTATAGCCTCTTCTGTTTTGAAACAAGATGATTTGTTCGTTACGCTCCAATGCTGCTTTAATTTCTTCCAATAAAAAACTTGAAAAATGACCATTTACCGTCTTTTCAATGCGTTCTTTTTTCATGTCCGCACAGAAAATTTCAGGCAAGAGAACTTGCGAAAAACGTTCATTCAAAGTTACATAGCCATACTTTCCTTCTTGTGCATTTTGGTATGATTCTATGGAAGGTGTAGCAGAACCTAATACTGTTTTTGCTTTGAAATAATGTGCCAAAACTATACTTATATCACGAGCATTATAGCGCGGAGAAGGATCGTGTTGTTTGTATGATGATTCGTGTTCTTCGTCAACAATGACCAATCCTAAATCTTGAAACGGTAGAAAAACAGCAGAGCGCGCCCCAACAACGATTCTAAATTCATTGGGATCATTCGCTAGTACTTTGTTCCAAATTTCAACACGTTCGTTGGCGTTAAAGCGAGAGTGATACACACCAATTTGTTTCCCAAAATAGACTGTTAATCGCTGAATTAACTGTGTCGTCAATGCAATTTCTGGAATCAAAAACAGGATTTGCTTACCGTTTTTTAATGCATTTTCTATTAAATGAATGTATAGCTCGGTTTTACCAGATCCAGTAATTCCATGCAATAAAACTGTGTCTTTTGTTGTTAATTGTTCTTGAATCGATTGGTATGCAATTTCTTGTCCTTTGGAAAGAATCGGAAAACTATCTGTTAGCATTTGTGCCGATTGAATCCGAGAGATTTCCAGTCGTTCAAAGCGAATAACTCCATTTTTTTCAAGTGTATTCATTGCAGACAGCGAACAACCTTCCTCTTCCAATGCTTTGCGTAAGATGGGTGTAACTTCTCCAGCGATAAAACCACCTAATTTTAATAAATGAAGTAATACTGCTTCTTGTTTTCCACTTGATTTTTTACCCTGTAATTTTTCAAATACGTCATTGAGTGCCTGATCACTGCGGTAAGCTTCTTGTAAAACAACAAACAAAGCGGTTTTAGCGGTGAATTTGTTGTTTAATTCTTCTTGTGTTAAAACAGCTCTTTTTTCTATTAATCGCTTAATGATTGGTTGAATTGTTTTTATACCTGCAATTTCAGAGATCTCTTTCAAATCAAGCGTCTCCTGCATACTCAAGGCTTCAATAATCAGAAATTCGCGATCATCTAGCGGTGTGTTTTGTTCATCAAAATCGGGGTGGAGAACCACTTTAGTTTCACTAGCTAATTTGAAATTAGCAGGAAGCGCGGCATTCATTACATCTCCAATTGGTGCCATGTAATATTGTGCAATCCAATTCCAAAATTGATAGTGTTTCAGACTTATTAATGGTGCATCGTCCAACACATGTTCGATATACTTTGCTTGATAGAGTGTTGGAACATTTTGGTGTATTTTTGTGACAATTCCAGTATAAAATTTCCCTTTGCCAAACGGTACAATAACACGCGTGAACAGTTGCACCGATTCGTTCATTTCGAAAGGAACGCGGTAAGTAAACTCATTACTTAATGAGATTGGGAGGATTATGTCAACAAAAAGTGTAATGCGTTCACTCATGACGTAAAGTTAAACAACTACCATTAAAAAAGCCCTATTTTTAAAACAGGGCTTTCAATTTTTTATTGACATACAAAGCTTTCGCCATTTGCTATATCTGTAGGATGGTCACTACAGAAAAGTAAGTTACCAGTTATAGGTCCTGTACAAAGTTCAATAACAGAATTTTTATCAATTCCTCGCGTATACGGTTGGAAATTTTGCCATTTTATTTTTGTTTGACTGACTTTAAAACGAGAGGAGAACAAACCGATTGCTCCACGCCCGTCGCTAGTAATTAAATTGGTAAATGTTGGTTTATTTTGAGCCAAAGAAGAACTAGGTTTGTTAATGAGAATATACTTACTCAAATCATCAGTACCACCTGTGAATGTTAACATTATTTTCGTAAACTGTCGTTTTGTTATTGTAGGGTCATTGGTGACATTAGTTTTGATTAATTCAAAGAAATTTTTCCCGTTTGCTAAAAAAGTAGAACTTGTTCCTTGAATATCATCGCCATTTAATTCCCCTAATTTCCAAACAAATGATTTTTCAACGGGGTTACCATTGAAGTATTCGTCAAAATAAACCGTTAATCGAGCATCGATAATTTTTGCATTTCCGTTGTTAACCTTGCACGTTTGATTGGTATATGAAACCACGCCATTTACAGCCGCCATAAAGTTGAATGATCCTAATGGATTTGGATTTGTAATACCAAGACCTCCAGTCATTGCTGTTTCTCCTGTTACCGTAAATTCACCATTATTGATGATTGCTTTCATTCGGTAAATTGCATTTGTTTTCAAAGGAGCTGCAGACGTAGTTTCAAAATAATAGCACTTTTGGTCAGGGCTGTAAAAAGCACCGGGCTCCTTATTTGTAATGATTGTATCATTTAACGTCCAAGTTCGGGTAACTTGGTTCATGATAACTTCTTCTACGGTGCAATCAACTTGATCAAAATAGCTGGAATCAGCAATTTGAGCAACATCTATTGCATTGTTAGTACCAGAAAATGTGCGGGTAATTTTAATGTAATGTACCGTGTCAGTTGCATCTAACAATCCATAAATAACAGGAACTTGTTTTGCATTTGGATTACTTTCAATTTCTTCATTACAAGAAACGAATAACAAAGCTATTGGTAATAAGAAAATGAAACGCATAATTTTCATATGATGATAATTTCTATCAAAAATAACAAATTTATTCAACTTACAAGGCACATTAAAATCAGTTAACCACACGGTTTACTCAATCTTTCACGCGATTGAAGCGCATTGCACGCAACATCCAATTAGGTAAAAAAGCACCTGGTTTTTTGTTTTTCAAATGAATATACCAACCTAACTTCTTCATTACAGGAACTTTATGTGTTTCAACAAACTCAATCCAAGTGCCATCTGGATCTTCTATGTAGCTAAAACGTCCTCCAGCTTCCCCCATGTCAAATGTTTTTCCAGAATCGACTGTAAAAGGATATCCGGCAGCTTCACATTCTTGTTGCAAGCTATCCATTCCTTGTACATCAAAACACAAGTGAATGAATCCCCAATCGCCCCAAAAACGGTTGTTGAAAATAGATTTGGCATCTGTTCTTTCAACAGCTTGAATCAATTCAATTTGTGTTGGTCCAAGTAGTTTTGCAAACGGACCTTTGCGTAATTCTGGGTGTTGTAATAAGACTCGACGAATGCGTTGATTGCCATTTGGAACAGCATCGAACGCATCAAACGTATCCGTGATGTCATATACGATTTCACTATAACCCAATATTTCTTGGTATAATTTCAATGATTTTTCAATCGAACTCACACCAATCATTGCACCTGCAACACCGCCTGTTTGTCCCTCGAATTTCGTATCCATGAACCATTCTTTTCCTTCAACGATATCGAAGAGGTTGCCATTCGGATCTTGTAATAAAAAATGCAATTCGCCTGAGGGTAATTGCTGAGGTTCTGATAAGACGTTTGCTCCATTTTTCTTTAGGAAATCATAACTAGCACGTACATTTTTTGATTTGATGCGACAAGCAAATAATCCAAAGTCACCTAGAATGATTGGTTCAGTTGATTTTTCTGTTCCTCGAGAAGTGAATTGCCAAATTTCAAAACCGCCACCACCTTCCATGGAAAGTGCCAATGTAGCTGTGCGAGCATGTACTTGTCCTCCAGTGTAACGGGTCATCAGCGGAGCCTCTGCTGCTTCTTCAAAAATCCGAACATCTACACCGAAATTTTGACGGTACCATTTCCAAATTCCTTGTACATCGGGAACGCCAATTCCCATTTGTTGTATTCCACAGATAATCTTTGTCATAATTTATATTTTACCACCTTGTTGCACGTTCATTAAACAAGATAAAGCCGTAACTGAATTGTAAAATTAATGGTTTTAATTGTTTTGGAAAATAATCCAAGCTCAATCGCAAAGGTCCAACGGGTGAATGATAAATTGCTGAAAGACTCGCAACAGTATACTCACCTTTGAATAATTTAGAATAACCAAATGAACCATCATAATTTTTTACTAATTGTTTGAATGGTTGATAAAAATAGGCGTCTAGTCGAATATCTATGTTTTTACGAGGTGAAAAAACCAAATTCACTCCACCACTGACAAATTGTGGAGAACGGTATTCAGGAAGAAAATAGGTTTGCATATCCGGTAAAGCTTGAAAAGTATTCATACTCAATAAGGATGCAGTATAGTTTTTAAATAACGATTGACTTGTTAAACTTGCTATTCCATGAAGACCAATTGCTAATCTTTTTTTAGCCAAGATAAATCGTTGTGCCTCACCATATAAATTTATCCACTCGTGATGTTTGCGATAATCGTATTGCTCTGTTGCTTGTGATCCAGAAATACTATGTTCACGACCTGAAACAAATCTAAATTTCAAGCTTAACAACGAACCTGAAGTAGCATATTGTTTTCGGTTTAATGTGTTTTGTTCTACGAAACACGTGATTACATTCCCTCTAAAGGTAGTTAAATCACTGGTGTCTTTATTTGTAAAGTTTTCATTTTGATAATAACTATCTTCTAATTCAACATAACGATAATCAAGTACTAATTTTGAATTATTGAAGATTGGTAATTTTAATTGTGCCCCAATGTACGATTCGTATTGAACTAAGAAAGATGGTTTTACGTCTTCGAAAAATGTAGCAAAACTTCGGAAATAATCCCAACGATTAATAACGCCATAACCACTCAACGACAATGGCCAATAAGTTGGTAAGTGTAAGTCTACGCCTACTTTTCCTGAACCATAAAACTTCCCGAAGTATGAGTTTGCATGAATTCCAAGTGCCATTCGTCTTACATTTAGGTAATTTACTTGTAAGAAACCAGTATTTATAGCCCTAGACGATAGCACTCCGCCTACATCGACTCTGAATTGCTTTGCTTTTGAAACTGCTATTCGTAAGGCAAAAGTACTGTCTTTTTGAAGCGCAAGAGTAGGGTATAAGTAACTGATTTGAGGAGTGGCATACGTTCTAAAATAACGACGTTCGAAACGCTTTTCACTAATTTCTTGTTGATCGTTATTTTTCAGAATGGATTGTTGAACAAATCGTTCGTCTTTTCCATTTGCATGAGATGTTTCAATATGATTGATTGTCATTGGTGGAATCTTTTTCAAAAAAGTGCTTCTTTTCGCGGTCATTTCTTGAGGTGTAACACGTAATGAAATCCCTTTTTTAATTGAATCAATGAGTAACATTGTTGCATTATACCCATCATTAATGGCTGTTTCAACATCTTCGAAATCAAATGTTTGAATACTTGATTTTGGTTCAATGATAATTCCATTTGCACATGGCAATGCAAAATTAGTTTGCGCAACTAACATATTCGTTAGTTGGCTAATTAAATCATCCTCATTTGGAGCTTTAGCATTATAAGTTACTTTACTTCCAATTATAAAGTCTGGATTAAAATTATCATATACGACATCAGCGGGGAAATTGTTGTACAAACCACCGTCAAAATATAAGGTCCCGTTAATTTTTATTGGATTGATATAAAAAGGATAAGTCATAGAAGCACGAACAGCTTCATTTAAATTACCTGTTGCAAATACAATTCCTTTTTTTTCAACGATGTCACTTGCAACACATCGGAAAGGAACAAATAAGCTGTCAAAATTATTATTAAAAGTCGCAGCAGTTTTCCCCTGAAGACGTAACATTTCAAAGTCCAATAATTCAGGACGAATAAAATTAGTAGGTAATGATTTTAATAATAAACTATCTAATGAAAATGAAAAACTAAAAATGGATGAATTTAAAGGGTCTTCACGCAATAAAAACTCATGTTTTTGTTCAACTTCACCTCTTGTCATGAGCATGAATTTTTCGCTTTTTACGTAGGCTTCAATTTCAGTAGGACTCATTCCACAAGCGTAAAGCGATCCAACAAATGCACCCGCTGACGTTCCAGAAATGAAATTAATTGGTATGTTGTTTTCTTCCAATGCTTTTAAAACACCAATATGCGCAAAACCTGATGCACCACCACCACTTAAAACAAGTCCTACACCTTGCCCAAAGTTCATTAGTGGACTTAGTAAGAACAATAAAAAAGCAATTTTAACGCGAATAGTCAACTGTATTTTTTTTCAAATTTACGAAATATTGAAGGGAAATTGAATTTATTAAGTGAGTTCTTTCCGCTTAATTTGATAGGTCAATTCATTTGAACTAAAAATCTTGCTTACTTCCTAATTAATAACAGTACCTTTGTCTTTGAGGTAATCCTGTAATGATTACCGATTTTACGAATGGAAAAAACAATAAAAATAGTTGTCAAAACTTTTTTCGGGTTAGAAGAGGTTTTACAAGAAGAATTAAAAGAGTTGGGTTACGAATCGACTGAAAAACTAAACAGAGCGGTTCAACTTACAGGAACGTGGAAAGATGTATACCGCATCAATTTGTTTGCACGTTGTGCACTTTCTGTTTTGGTCGAATTGCGATCGTTTCAGATCTCTGAAGAAAATGATTTGTACAAAGAAGCATTGAAAGTTGATTGGCCTAGCTTGTTTGGTGTCGATAAAACATTTGCAATTAAAGGAGCAGTTAATTCCCATTTATTCAAACACTCACAGTTTCCATTTTTATTAGTGAAAGATGCTGTAGCTGATGTCTTTCGAAAAGAAACTGGTGAACGACCTGATGTCAATATCCGCACACCACAAGTTGTCATTGATTTATACGTGCGTGAAAATCAAGGAACATTGTCTGTAAACACAAGCGGTTTGCCACTTTTTCATAGAGGTTACCGTCAATCGACTGGTGAAGCTCCTTTGAATGAAGTTGTTGCGGCTGGTTTGATTCGCTTATCAGGTTGGGATAGAAAATCAACGTTTGTAGACCCGTTTTGTGGCTCTGGAACCTTGTTAATAGAAGCAGCTTTATTAGCTACGGGAATTCCTTCAACGATAGAACGAACTCATTATGCTTTTAAAAACTTAAAAAACTACGATCGCGTTCTTTGGGAGGACATGCATGCTGCTGCCAATAAAATTGTAAAAGAATTGCCGTGTATCATTACAGGTTCAGATATTGACGCTGATATGGTGACGATTGCACGACGCAACCTTAGAAATTTTTCGTTCGGACGTTTTATTCCAATTCAAGTGGAAGATGTTGCTAATGTGAAATTTCCAGAAGAAAAAGGAACATTGATTACCAATCCACCATACGGAGAACGTTTAGCGACAGATGTTGTTGAATTGTACGAACAAATTGGTTCGACTTTTAAACATCAATTACAAGGTTATACTTGTTGGGTTATTTCTTCGAGTGAAGAAGGATTTAAATCGGTAGGTTTGCGCCCAGAACGAAAAATCAAGTTGTTTAATGGCGATTTGGAATGTTCATTCCGTAAATTCACAATATACGACGGGTCGAAAAAAGCGAAAAATCAACATGCAGATTCAGTTGAAGCTGTAACTTCTGAGGAAGAGGAAGAATAAACACAACGTATTATCAAACAAAAAAGGCGTCAGTAATGACGCCTTTTTTGTGTTTGAGTATTTCTTATTTTCTATTTTCAATAGCTACATAGTCACGAGTGACAGCTCCTGTGTAAATTTGACGAGGACGACCAATTGGCTCATTTGCCTCAACCATTTCTTTCCATTGAGCAATCCATCCTGGTAAACGACCAATTGCAAACATCACTGTAAACATATCTGTTGGAATTCCAAGCGCTTTGTAAATGATACCAGAGTAGAAATCTACGTTTGGATATAAGTTACGAGCTTTGAAATAATCATCCTCTAATGCAACTTTCTCTAATTTTTTAGCAATCTCCAATAATGGATCATTGATTTTTAATTTTTCTAGCACATCATCAGCTGCTTTTTTGATGATAGTAGCACGTGGATCAAAGTTCTTGTAAACACGGTGACCAAATCCCATTAATCGGAATGAATCGTCTTTATCTTTAGCTTTTAATACCCATTTGTCTACGTCACCTCCGTCATTGTGGATTTTTTCAAGCATTTCAATAACTGCTTGATTTGCACCACCATGTAACGGACCCCAAAGTGCAGAAATACCTGCAGAAATTGAAGCGTATAAATTTGCTTGTGATGATCCAACTATGCGAACAGTTGATGTTGAGCAGTTTTGTTCGTGATCAGCATGAAGAATTAATAATTTATTCAAAGCAGAAACAACAATAGGATCGATATCGTATTGCTCAGTTGGCATCGCAAACATCATATGCAAGAAATTCTTGCAATAATCGTACTCATTTTTAGGGTACATGAATGGATGACGCATTGAGTTTTTGTAAGCCCAAGCTGCTAATGTTGGCAATTTTGCCATCAAACGTAAAATAGTCAGATTTTTTTTCTCTGGACTTCTGTTAGGGTCAAGTGACTCAGGGTAAAAAGTAGATAACGAACAAACCATAGAAGACAATACTCCCATAGGATGCGCTTGAGCTGGATATGCTTCAAAGAATTGTTTCATGTCTTCGTGCACCAATGTATGTTTGGTGATGTTCGAAGTGAATTCTTCTAATTGAGCACTAGTTGGTAATTCTCCGTAAATTAATAAGTAAGAAACTTCAAGAAAACTCGCTTTTTCAGCTAATTGTTCAATCGGATAACCACGGTATTTTAAAATACCTTCTTCTCCGTCGAGAAAAGTAATAGCACTCAACGTAGCTCCTGTATTTTTGTAACCAGAATCTAACGTGATGTACCCTGTTTCTTGACGTAATTTAGTTATGTCAATTGCCTTTTCGTTTTCAGTACCTTCAATTACAGGAAAATCATATACTTTTCCTCCTAATTCAATTTTTGCAATTTCGCCCATGATGTGTTTTCGAAATGTTTTCTAACTTTTTTATTTACCGCACTAAATTAAGAAAGAAAAAAACAATAATCTATCTGGATACCATCTTTTTTGCTAATTAATTATAGTTACAACGAAATTTTCTATTTATTTAACAAAAATGGAACAGTTACAGTGAATGTTATAAATTTTTCAGGGTGAAATCTAATAACATTGTAAACAAATGGTTACGTGTATTCCCTCCATAAATACCATGATTTTTATTGGGGTAAATAAACAAATCGAATTGTTTGTTTGCCGCAACTAAAGCATTAATAAATTCCATGGTATTTTGATAATGAACATTGTCATCAGCTGAACCATGAATCAATAAAAAAGAGCCTTTGAGCTTGTCAGCATGATTTACAGGTGAATTATCATCATATCCTGTTGCATTTTCAGCTGGTGTTTGCATGAAACGCTCGGTATAAATATTGTCGTAATTTCTCCAATTTGTAACAGGTGCAACAGCAATTCCTGCTTTGAAAATAGCTGCCCCTTTTGTCATTGCTAGTGAGGTCATGAATCCACCATAACTCCAACCTTGAATTCCGATGCGTGTAGGATCAACATAACTTTCTTTTTGCAATTGGCGCGCTACAGCAATTAAATCTTCTGTTTCTAATTTACCTAATTGTAAATAAGTCGATTTTTTAAATGCTGCTCCACGATACATTGTTCCGCGTGGATCAACTGAGAAGACGATGTAACCTTTTTCTGCTAATAATTGATGGTACATGTAATTTGCGCCATCCCACTTATTTAATACGGTATTCGAACCTGGACCACAATAAATAGTAAAGTAAACTGGATATTTCTTGTTCGGGTCAAAATTTGCAGGTTTAATCATCCAAGCATTTAACAATGTTCCATCAGCTCCTTTTACTTGTAAAAACTCTTTACTAGGTAAGTTTAATTTCGTTAACTTTTCACGAAGTACAGCATTGTCCTCTAATACAATCAATTCTTTTCCTGTTTTATCGCACAATGTATACGTAGCAGGAGCATTTGCTTGTGAACTAGAACGAACAAAATAATTGCAGCCAACTGAAAATTCAGCGTTGTTGTACCCATTTTCTGGTGAAATCATTTTTTTCGTTTTTCCATCAAAGGATATAGTACAAAGCACCTTATTAATAGCACCTTTTTCTGATGAAGAATAATAAATTGTTTTTAATTTGTCATTGCATCCATACACATCAATTACTTCCCAATTTCCTTTGGTGATTTGTCTTTGTTGTCCATCAAAGCCAAGTTGATAAATATGATTGTAACCATCTTTGTCCGAATTATGTAACAACGATTTGCCATCGCTCATGAACAACAAAAATTCACTTTCTAAATAAGTACTCGATTTTTCATGATAGAAAACTACACTACTTGGAATGCTTGGATTTGAAACAAGGTGGTAATTGATTTCACTTTGATGTCTATTTAACGTTATAGCAACCAGTTGGTTTTTAATTGGTGACCACTGAAAGCGCGGAATGTATTCGTAATTTCCTAAATTAACAGGTTGTGCAGCAGCTTGAGTACTTGGTGTTATATGTAAACTCACTTTCGAATTATCTTCACCAGCTTTCGGGTATTTGAACGTGTAGTTTTCAGGATACAATTCACCGTACATGGCCATTGAAAATTCTTTCACTGCAGATTCGTCAAACTTTAAAAAAGCGATGTATTTAGAATCAGGTGACCAAGCAAAACCTTGAGTAATGGCAAATTCCTCTTCATAGACCCAATCCGTTGTACCATTAATGATGTTGTTTTGTGCTCCATCAAACGTTAGTTGCGTTGTCTCTCCAGTATTGAAAGTATAATTATAGAGATTATTACCAGCAACAAAGGCAATTTGCGATTCATCTGGAGAAAAAGTAGCTAATGTTTGCGGTGTATCATTGGAAAAAAGTTGTACCGTTTTTTTCGTTTGAAGGTTGTACACAAAGTAAATAGTTTTGAAACTGTAACGATAAATACTCACGGTATTAGTAGAAATCAACAAATTGTTTCCTGATTTAGACAAACTAGCGTCGTCAATACTAAGTTTTTGGCCATTGTATGAAATGGAAGATAAGTTCACTAATTCTTCACCTTTTCCTTTGAAGTCTTTGAATGAATAACGCATCAATGAACTTGTTCCATCTTGATTTCTCACGATGCGTGTAAAATGTTCACCATCATTTAATGAAGTGAATCCTTGAACTCCTTTTGCAGCAAATTCGGAAGATTTCCAAATGCGTTCAACACTTAGTTGTTGACTGTTTGCAACAAAAGCAAACAAAAATAGTAATGGGAATAAAAATTTCATCTTGTTATGTTTGAAACAAATATACAAACATCCATTTGTATGAAGAAGAAAGCTTGAAATTAAACTTATTGACGATATTATTAATGTTGTAAATCAGTGTTTTTAACAACGAAATAAAAATTCTTTCTAAAATGTTAATAATTCGATAATCCAAGCAAAAATAAAAAACACTATTTTTGTTTTGAAAATTTCGTAGTGTTCTCCTTGATACATAATTTATATGTTGAAACCACTTCGAAGTAACGACAATATGTGATGTACTAAATAAAAATGAACATTTCGTTGAATATCAGTTTTTTAAGTAAAAAACAGTTATCTCTTTTGTTATTCAACAAAAATATTTTGTACATTTTCCAAAAGCATTTTCTAAATTTTAAAAACAAACAAGTATGAAAAAAGCATTACTTTTTTTAGGGCTATTATCTTCTGTCGCGCAAGCACAAGATTGTACAAAAATTTTTATTTCTGAGTACGTTGAAGGTTGGTCAAATAACAAAGCGTTAGAAATTTACAATCCTTCGAATGTTGCTGTTGATTTGAGCGAGTATTTTGTTGCACGCTATTCAAATGGTTCTGCATCTGCAACCGTTGCTAATGCGATTCAGTTAAATGGAACAGTTCCTCCAAGAGGAGTTTATGTTGCCGTGTTAGACAAACGTGATCCAGCTGGAACAGGTCAAGAAGCTCCAATTTGGGATTCATTGCAAGTACGTGCTGATGGTTTTTATGCGCCAGTTTACACAACATCCAATTCTTTTTATTGGAATGGAAATGATGCGATCATGTTAGCAAAAGGTGTTTTACCAACTACTACGACTGCAAATGTGAATACTGCTACAGGATTTCAAATTATTGATGTATTTGGTAAAATTGGTGAAAATCCATTGAATGAAAACGGAGGAACTTCAACTCCTGATGGGGCATGGACAACTTCTTTTCCATACAACAATGGTCAAGGTGTATTGGTAACACGTGACCATTCATTGATTCGTAAACCAACTGTTTTGAAAGGTGTAACAGCAAATCCTTCATTTTTTGATCCCTTATTACAATACGATTCTATTCCAGCGGTAACTTACATTATCGACGCTAATGGAGATACACTTTCTGGAGCAAGCGGAAACCCAATTCAGTTTGGTAATTGGTTCTCTTTAGGAACTCACAATTGTGAGTGTAACAATTTGGGTGCAGTTGAAAACACACAAGAAGAAATTATTGTGTATCCAAATCCATCTATTGATGGTTATGTTGCAATTAAAGGCGCAGGTTCAATCAAAGAAATTCAAATTTACAATGCTTTAGGTCAGTTTGTTGGAAAAGCGACACATAATGCAACTGCAACAATGACGTTGAAATTAGGGAATGATCGCGGGGTTTACATTCTTCGAATCACTCAAAATGATGGTACTATTAGCTCCAAAAGAGTTGTTGTAAAATAATTAGCTATTTATTTATTGAGGTCGTGTAAAAACGACCTCTTTTTGTTTCTTTATGACACGATTTTCACTTGTTTTTTCGTTTTTGTTGCCTGTTTTTTTGTTTGCACAACCGAACTCAAATACTGGTACAATCAAAGGAGTCATTCAAACAGACAATGATGTGTTGCCATTTGCTTATGTTCAACTTTCAGGTGGTTACAAAGTTTTCACCAAGGAAAATGGATCGTTTGAATTTTTAAATATTCCTTATGGGTCCTATGTATTGACTGTTGGAGCTGATGATTTGGATACTTTATCACTTAGTTTCAAATTAGAAAAGCCAGAAATCACGCTAGCTTTAACCATGCGAGGAGGTATTGAAATTGAAGAAATTAAAGTGATAGCGAACATATCGCAAGACAGAAAAACGCCAGTCCCAATCACAAAAATTTCTGAAAAGAAGATTTTGGAAGAATTGGGATCTCGTGACATACCGATGTTACTGAATGCAACACCTGGTGTATACGCTACACAAACAGGAGGAGGCGACGGCGATGCGCGTATCACCGTTCGTGGATTTGACCAACGAAATATAGGTGTATTGATTGACGGTGTTCCCGTAAATGACATGGAAAATGGATCTGTTTATTGGTCAAATTGGTTTGGATTAGATGCTATTACAAGTCAAATCCAATTACAACGTGGTTTAGGAGCAACCAAATTATCCATGCCTTCTGTTGGTGGATCGATGAATATCGTAACACAAGGAATTGGAGGGAGAAAAGGAATTACGTACAAACAGGAATATGCAACAGGTGATTTTTTCCGCTCGTCGTTAACTTATAACTCGGGATTATTAAAAAATGGCTATGGCGTTACCTTTTCTGGTTCTTATAAAAAAGGAAATGGATGGGTTGAAGGCACCAATACGGAAGGAGCTTTTTATTATGTGAAAGTGCAAAAAAAATTGGTTAATCACTTGATTTCTCTTTCAGCTTTTGGCGCTCCACAACGACATGGTCAACGTGCGTTTAACCAAAAAATACAATACTGGGATTCTAATATAGCACGCGATTTAGGTGCGCCAATTGATAATGCAAGTCCCATGGACAAAGGGGTTCGTTTCAATCAACATTATGGCTATATCACGAATGAAGACGGTAAACAAGAATTAAAAAATGAACGTTTAAATTATTACCACAAACCTCAAATTACATTAAAAGATTTTTGGACTGTCAATAAAAAATTATCCATTTCCAACATTGCTTACATGTCCATCGGACGTGGAGGAGGTACAAAATTGGCCAACTCAAGCGGGATATCTTATACTGCAGACGGGCATATCGATTGGGATCAAATAGTACAAACCAATCGTGTGGATCAATTATTTGGAGGACCTAATATTGACCCTCAATATTCTGCAACAGAGTTAAAAGCTACCCAAGTTCTTGTTTCAAGTGTCAACAACCATTTTTGGGTTGGTTACTTGAGTCAATTTCAATACAATTATTCTAAAAATTTATCGTTTGCAGGTGGACTTGATTACCGTTATTACAAAGGGTCTCACTACCAAGAAATCAACGATATTTTAGGAGGAGATTACTACATCAATGCAGCAGACAGAAACAATGCTTCTCCCATGCGAAGAGAGGGTGATAAAATTGCATTAAATTCTTATAACAAAGACAGAGATGGTTTTGTACAATGGGCAGGTTTGTTTGGTTCAGCAGAATATTCAAATACTCGATGGACAACGTTTGTAAATGTATCAGGTGTTTTAAATTCATACAAAGGAGTTGACTACTTTATGAAAAAACGTTTAACAGTTGGTGACACGGTGTTAGAAATTGGTGCGACAGATACAATCGTTTATAATGGGAATACTTACAATGCTTCTTCAGCTGGGTTGGATTACAACAAAACAGCTTGGAAAACAATACCTGGTGCAACAATCAAAGCTGGTGCAAGCTATACGTTGAATGAAGAATCAACCGTTTTCATGAATTTAGGATATTTGTCCCGTACTCCTCAATTTAGCAATGTAATTGACAACAACACAAACACATATTTTAGAGAAATAAAAAACGAAATCATTCAAGCCCTTGAACTCGGTTATAATTATGCCGACAAACGTTTTGGTGTAAGTGTTAATGGTTATGCAACAAATTGGAAAAATAAACCGTTTCCATTTGGCGTTTCTGTACCTGACCCTTTAGACCCTACAAATAGTATTTATTTGAATATTAACGGAATGGATGCGATTCACTACGGTGGTGAACTTGACTTTGCTTATAAAGTGAACAAAAAGCTATCTGGTGAATTTATGTTCTCATACGGTGATTGGAAATGGAATTCGTCAGAAACATTTTATGTCCCTGAATTTGATTATTCATTCACATTTGATGCGAAAGGAGTGCATGTTGGTGATGCAGCTCAAACAATGATGAACATTGGATTACGATATGAACCAATGGAGAAGTTATATGTGAAAGTTCAATACCAATGGTTTGATCGTTATTATGCAAATTTCAGTCCTTTCTCATTGCAAGGAGTAAATGGCGGACGTGAATCTTGGCAAATTCCTTCGTATGGCTTGTTGAATTTCTTTGCAGGATATTCGTGCAAAATCAATAAAGTTAACATGTTCTTTAACGGCTCAATAACAAATGCTTTGAATAGCAAATACATAGCTGACGCAACAAATAGTTTTTACGCACCTTATAATTTTGATGCAAATTCAGCATCTGTTATGTTTGGACAAGGATTCCGATTTAATCTTTCACTCGGAGTTCAATTTTAATTTTTAAAAATAAAAAGAAGATGAATAAAAAAATGTTACTTGGATTGTGCCTTATTGGGAGTTTTTTCTCTTTTGGACAATCAAACATTGCTGCGGCACGTAACTCGGCAATAGGCCAAACGGTTACAGTAAGAGGTGTTGCAACGAATGGTGCTGAGTTAGGAGCAATTCGCTACATTCAAGATGGTACAGGAGCAATACCTGCTTACGGCTCAAATTTGAGTTCTGTTTTGAGAGGTGATTCAGTAGAGGTTACTGGAGTATTGTATGATTATAACGGATTATTAGAAATTTCTCCAACAAATTCTTTTCAAGCTCTTGGTGCAAGTGTTATTCCTGCTGCATTGCAATTACCAATTGCAAATGTTGGTGAAGCTTACGAAGCTCAATTGTTGCGTTTTGATAATGTAACATTTACACAGACTGGTACTTTCGCTGGCAATACAAATTACAATGTTACTGATGGAACAAATACATTGCAAGTTCGTGTTACAACAGGTACAAACTTGGTTGGTGTAACTATTCCTACTGGTCCAGTAACTGTTTATGGATTATTAGGACAATACAATACCTTTCAATTATTGTTGAGAAATTCGAGCGATATCGTTCCTTATGTAGCACCAGTGAAAGAAATAAATGTAAAAATAGGAGGTGCAACATACTTAACAGGAACACAGTATGTAGTGGGTACAAATTCAGTTACGTCTGTATCAATTCAGAATTTAGGTACAGGTAACCTAACAGTATCTGGAGCTGGTTTTTCAGGAACAAATGGGAGTGAATTTACCACAACTTTCACCAATCAAATTATTGGAGGAAATGGTACAGCAAACTTAACGATCCAATTCAATCCAACAGGAAATGGTTCTCGCTTTGGTACTTTGACAATTAATTCGGATGATGCAGATGAGTCGTCTTATGTTATTAATTTATACGGTATTGGTAACGATAATATAGCTACACAACCAGCAGCAAATCCAACTGGTTTAGTTTTTAGTAATGTAAAAGCATACGGATTTAATGGTGGATTTACAGGAAGTTCAACAGCTGAAAATTATGTTGTTGTATGGTCAAATGGGGCACCTGTAGCTGGAGCACCAGTTGATGGAACAACATATCAACGAGGTGATATCATTGGAAATGGTAAAATTGCATACATAGGTCCTGCAACTTCGTTCGCTCCGCGTCATATCATCGCAAACCAAACTTACCATTTCGCAGTTTATGCATTCAATGGTCCAGCTGGTTTTGAAAACTACCGTACTGCTGCTCCGTTAACTGGAACTGTAACTTCTCAAGGACAACAAATAGGTGCTTATTATGCTGGAATTAATTCAACATCGACATCTTTCATCAGTGATTTAACTACATTGATTAACCCACATAATGTCATTACTTATGGAAATTACAAACCAACTGTTATGAATCAATTCGAAATTAGAGATACAACACAAGGTCGTTCATTTGTAGTTTGTTCGTATACTGGTGAACGTAAAGTTTTCAATGATCCTTTTGATTGGACAGCAGTTGGATATTCACGTGAGCACTCTTATTGCCATTCATGGATGCCTACTTATCCAGCTGACAATCCCGCTAAACCAGAATATTCTGATCAACACAATTTGTACCCTGTAAATCAAACGCAAGCAAATTCTGTTCGTAGTAATTTACCAATGGATGTTGTAACAGGAAATGTTGTATTCACTTATTTAGATGGAAAAGCAGGATACAACGGAGCTCAATTAGTTTACGAACCGAGAGATGAACAAAAAGGAAATGTTGCGCGAGCTATGATGTATATGGCAACAGCTTACAATGGAATCAATGGGTTTGGTTGGGGATTAGGAACTAATCAACCGCAAGCGATAATTAAAAGCTGGCATTACCAAGATTTACCTGATAATTATGAAATCGCTCGTAATGAATATATTTTCTCGCAACAAAATAACCGTAATCCTTTTGTTGATAGTGTTGATTTTGCTTGTGTAATTAATTTCACAAATATGACATACGATGCAACAAATTGCGGTTTAAGTATTGATGAATTATTACAAGCTAATTTTACAGTTTTCCCTGTTCCAGCTTCAACTGATTTGTATTTACAAGTAAATGGTTTAACGATTGAATCGTATACAATTGTTGATGCAACAGGAAAATGTGTCGCTTCAAATAGTAATCAATCCTTACCCGTTGTTCATTTGTCAACAGCTGACTTTGCTAAAGGAATTTATGTCGTTTCTGTTACAACTCCTAAAGGTGCTGTAACACGTAACTTAGTGATAGAATAACATGAAATTTACAATTGTTTTATCGATTGTCTTAATAGGAGCAGGTGTCACAGCCTGCTCTTCTTATTTAAGCCCTCAGTTGACACGTGATTCCAATCTACGTGTTGATCAAACAATTACAGCAAATAGTAAAATCGATTCACTTGTTGCTCCGTATAAACGCGAATTGGACAAAGAAATGTCGCAAATTATCGGTCGTTCACTTGTTGATTTTCTGGTCGCACGCCCAAGTAGTAACCTGGGTTCATGGGTAGCAGATGCTGCTCTTCAATACGTTGTTCAAGAAGAACAAATGAACAATGAACCAGTGATTTGTTTGTTGAATACAGGTGGAATTCGTGCTTCACTTTCAAAAGGATCAATTACGAAAGGAGATATTTTTAAAGTAATGCCTTTTGATAACCGATTAGTTGCCGTAAAACTCCCAATTAGTGTTAAAACAGAAATACTTGCTTATTTGAAAATGACAGGTGGAGAGCCAATTGCTGGATTTACAGTACAAAATGGTGTGTTTGTATTATCAAAAGAATCCACTTCGAATGATTACATTTGGGTAATAACAACTGATTTCCTTGCAAATGGTGGCGATAAAATGCTCTTTTTTCAAAATGCCATTGAAAAGAAAGCTGTTAACGCTTTGTTGCGTGACGTGTTGATTCAAACGGTTATTGATCAACAAGAAATAGGAAAAGTCAACTATTCTGAACGAATAAACTGGTAGTATGAAACGAAGAAAATTTATTCAACAGACAAGTCTATTAGCAGGTGCTGCACTTGTTGCTCCTACATTGATGAGTGCTAAAAACGATGCGTCAACTAAATTAGTGATTTTACATACGAATGATACACACTCTAACATTGAACCTTTTTCGAGTTCACATCCAAAATTTCCGAATCTAGGTGGTGTTGCCAAAAGAGCGACGCTAATCAATCAAATCAGAAGTGAAGAAACGAATGTTCTTTTATTGGATGCTGGAGATATTTTTCAAGGAACACCGTATTTCAATAAATTCAAAGGCGTTCTTGAAATGAAAGTTATGAACGAAATGAACTACGATGTTGTCACCTTGGGTAACCACGATTTTGATATTGGTATTTCGGGTTATGTGCAAGCAAAAAAACATGCAGCTTTCAAAGTTGTTAATTGTAATTATCAATTAGATAAAACAACTTTAAAAGAATTAGTTTCACCTCATACAATAGTAAAAAGAGGTGGGTTGAAAATTGGAATTATTGGAGTGGGAATTGATTTAAACGGGTTAATTGCCAATGATGTTGCCCAACAGATAACATATATGGATCCAATAATTACAGTACAAAATGAAGTAACGAAGTTGCGCTCAAAAGGCTGTGACTACATTATTTGTTTGTCACATTTAGGCTTTGAATATCCAAATGAAAACAAAGTTTCAGATGTGGTTTTAGCTCAAAATACGTCTGGTATAGATTTGATTATAGGTGGACATACGCACACTTTTTTAGCAGAGGCTGTTACGGTGAAAAATAAAAAAGGGGAAAATACGTTAATCAATCAAGTTGGTTATGCAGGATTGTTTTTAGGACGCATTGATGTTACATTTCAACAAGGAATTAAAAGCAATACAACTACAGCTGCTATTACTGTTCAGCATAATTTAACAGTTTAGATTATTTTGTAATTATTTTTTTTAATACTTTTAACTTCAAATCAATTGAAAATGAAAAATAAAATCATACTATCATTCACCATTTTGTTAGGTTTTTCTTCGCTACATGCACAACAAGTTGTTGTAAGACAACAAGGTGGTACTTCAAAAACAGCTAAAAGAAAAACTGTAGATAGAAACGTTGAAAATTACAACGCTTTCAAATTTGATCCACTTCGAATGACTATTGGAGAGATTAATTTTAGTTGGGAAAAACGAATTGACGACAAAATTTCTGTCGAATTTGAACTTGGTCCAACAATTTCTAATTTAGGTGGGAATCGTTTCTTTTTTGATAGTTTTAACCAATACCAAGTCAATTCACGTATGGGCGGTTTGGTATCAGCTGCAGTTCGTTATTATCCATTAGAAGGATCTTGGGCAATGAACAAATTGTATATTTCACCAAGATTAAAATACAGAAGATATAACTCGGAATACACGGCATTGGATTTGCCATTGCCGAATCAAACTGCGTATTCAAATGAAACGATGTTTACCTTTAATGTTGGTTACCAACAATGGTTGTCCGATAATTTTGCCTTCGATTATTATATTGGTTTAGGAATAGGGGGGTATAGAGCAACTAATTATACCATGAATTCAATTTACAACGGGAATACCCAGCAATACGATTATTCATGGAAAAAGAACACAGATAATTACACAAAATTAATTGGTGTTATTGGCATGAAAATAACAATTGGAAATTAAAAGTCAATTGTATAAAACAAAAAAAAAACCTGGACTTATCCAGGTTTTTTTATTGCTATAAATTTGTATTACAAGTGAATCACTTCACCATAGGCTGCAGCTGCAGCTTCCATAATTGCCTCAGACATTGTAGGGTGAGGGTGAACTGTTTTTATCAATTCTTCACCTGTAATTTCTAATTTTCTTACCGCAACTAATTCAGCAATCATTTCAGTAACGTTTGCACCAATCATATGACCACCTAATAATTCGCCGTATTTTGCATCAAAAATTAATTTTACAAATCCGTCTTTCACACCTGCTGCACTAGCTTTTCCAGATGCAGAGAATGGGAATTTACCAATTTTTAATTCGTATCCAGCAGCTTTTGCAGCTTTCTCAGTCATACCAACTGAAGCTATTTCCGGAGAACTGTATGTACATCCTGGGATGTTGTTGTAATCCAATGGTTCTGGATGATGTCCAGCAATTTTCTCTACGCAAATAATTCCCTCAGCAGAAGCAACGTGCGCCAATGCAGCTGTTGGGATTACATCACCAATTGCATAATAACCTGGTATATTTGTTTGGTAAAAGTCATTAACTAGAATACGTCCTTTGTCAGTTACAATTCCTAATTCTTCTAAACCAATGTTTTCAATGTTCGCCTGAATACCTACAGCAGAAAGAACAACGTCACACTCGATTTTTTCTTCACCTGTTGCCGTCTTAACAGTAACAACACATCCTTTTCCTGAAGTGTCTACCGATTCTACAGAAGCATTTGTTTTGATTGTAACACCAGCTTTTTTGAACGATTTCTCTAATTGTTTTGAAACATCTTCATCTTCAATAGGAACGATGTTCGGTAAATATTCAACAACTGTTACTGCTGTTCCAATTGCATTATAAAAATATGCAAACTCAATTCCAATTGCTCCAGATCCAACTACAACCATTTTTTTTGGTTGAGTTGTCATCGTCATTGCTTCACGGTATCCAATTATTTTTTTGCCATCTTGAGGTAAGTTTGGTAATTGTCTTGAACGCGCACCAGTAGCAATAATTACAGCTTTTTCAGCTGCATATTCTGTTATTGTTCCATCTTCAGCAGTTACAGCGACTTTTTTTCCAGCTTTAACAGCACCAAAACCTTTGATGATATCAATTTTATTTTTTTTCATCAAAAATTGAACACCATTACTCATTCCACTAGCAACTCCTCTTGAACGGTCAATCATACCAGTAAAATCAACAGAAGCATCTTTTACATTGATTCCGTAATCAGCTGCATGAGTTAAGTATTCAAAAACATTTGCACTTTTTAATAAAGCTTTAGTTGGAATACATCCCCAGTTTAAGCAAATTCCACCAAGCGACTCGCGCTCAACGATTGCTGTTTTTAATCCTAATTGTGAAGCACGGATTGCAGTTACATATCCACCAGGTCCACTTCCAAGAACGATAATATCGTAGTTCATAATAATCAAATATTGGATTCAGTGCGAAAGTAAACAATTCCGTTTAATTTTTTGATATTATTACATGGTTAGATGTGGATTATTCACTCAAATACCTGTAAAGTGTTAACGAATGAATTACTAACTTTGAAAAAAAATCCAAAATGGCTCAGTACAGTATTTCAATTGACAATGCACATCAACAATATATCCAGTTCAACATAGTCTTTTCGAATGTCAACGAAAATACCATAGTTTATTTGCCGAAATGGCGTCCTGGACGTTATGAATTGGGTAATTTTGCTAAAAATGTACGCCATTTTCGTGTTTTTGATGCTAATGGAAAGGCAGTGTCATATCATAAGTTAGATAGTTCATCATGGCAATTAGTTAATCCAGCAAACGAAGAAATCCGAGTTGAATATAGCTATTACGCTGCAGAATTAAATGCAGGATCCAGTTTTTTATCCAACGAACAATTATACATCAATCCAATCAATTGTTTTGTTTATCTAAAAGAAGAATTGGATGAACAACAAACAGTTCACTTAAACATTTCAGAAAATTGGAAAATAGCTACTTCTTTACAACGTGAAGCAAATCAGTTAGTTGCAAAAACATATCATGAATTAGCTGATGCTCCTTTTATTTGCTCAGAACAATTGCAATACAATCAATACGAATCGGGCGGGACGCTTTTTCACTTGTGGTTTAATGGTGTCGTTCATGTTGATTGGAAAAAACTCATTCATGATTTCAAAAGATTTACGGATAAACAAATTGAAAAATTCATGGAATTCCCAGTTAGGGATTATCATTTTTTGTTCCAAATTCTTCCGACAAAAGCTTATCACGGTGTAGAGCATCAAAACTCAACAGTTATCACACTTGGACCAAGTTATGCTGTTTTTGAAGAATTATATCCCGAATTGCTTGGTGTAAGTTCACATGAATTGTATCATACTTGGAACGTAAAAGCGATTCGTCCGATTGAAATGTTTCCGTACGATTATCAACGAGAAAATTATTCCAAATTGGGCTACTTGTGCGAAGGGGTTACCACGTACATGGGCGATTTGATGTTGTACAAAAGCGGTGTTTTTACTTTCAACGAATACGCGCGTGAATTGACACAACAACTACAAAAGCATTTTGATAATTTTGGTCGTTTTGCCTATTCTGTTGCAGATTCATCGTTTGATACCTGGTTAGATGGTTATACACCTGGAGCACCTGGTCGAAAAGTATCAATTTACACAGAAGGATGTTTGTTAGCTTTTGTTACGGATATTCAAATACGTCTAAAAACAGGTGATAAATTGGGACTAGATGAGGTGATGAAACGTTTGTATTTCAATTTTACATTACAAAACAAAGGTGTAAGTGAAGCGGATTATATTTCTGTAGTGAAATCATTAGCAGGTGAGGATTTTCAATCTGTTTTTGACGATTATTTTTATGGAACACGTCCTTTTGAGGGAATAATTACTGAAGCTTTAGAAGCAATTGGTTTAACGTTAACGCACAAACCTTCGTCAAAATATTCTCAAGCTAAAACAGGAATAAAAACAATAATTCAAGGAGCTAATCACGTTGTGAAAGCAATTTATCCAGGAAGTCCCGCTGACCTTGCAGGAATAATGTTAGAAGACGAAATCATAGCTATCAATGATATAGCAGTAGCTGTTGAACTAGATCGATGGTTAGCTTTCTTTGATAATGATTCAAAAGTAATCACTATCAACCGAGCGGGAATAATCAAACAAGTTACTTTACCAGAAGTACAACGGTACTTTTATTTAGAATACGGTATCTCATTTATGCCAAAGAATGAAGAGTTATCATCCCTTCAATTGAAAGCATTTGAGAATTGGAGTAAATAACTCCCTACTAGAAACGGTAACTTACACCCATACTTGGTAGTAAAGGGAACTGATAAATTGTTTTATTCGTAACACGGTTTCTGTAGAAAATATTCTTTCTGTTATAGGAATTTGTTACGCCAATAGTAATTTCCATTTCAGTTTTATTCTTGAATTTGTGTTGTTTTTTCACAGTAATATCCAAACGGTGGTAATATGGTAGACGTTGACTATTAAATTGACCCAACAAAACACCAATGTTAGATGAGTTTGAAGTCGTTATATTTGTTGTTGCTCCGTTATTGAAATTTTCTGGCTGGTAGTAACCATTAGTAGGAGTAAATGGCAAACCAGATCCTAAATTCCAACGAATATTCAATTCCAAATTTTTCTTAGCACCAATAGCATACGAACCAACAATGTTGATATTATGTCGTCTATCAAAAACAGGAAAGTAAGAAGCGAAACCATCCCAACGCGTTGATTTCCCTAACGAGTATACACCCCAAAGGAATAATCGGTCTTTAGCATATTTCACTAATAAATCTACTCCGTATGATTTCCCTGATTCAATCAAAAAATCTTTTTTGTACACATCATCAACTGATGAGAATTCAGAAACGTCGTCGTACAATTTGTTTACATTGATATTGCTTAATTGTGGGAAGTATTTGAAATAACCTTCAATATTTACTGTTAAATTTTTTGATAAGTCCAATTCTGTACCTAAAATAGCATGGTAAGAAATTTGCAAACCATTTTGCGGATTTTTCTGTTTTCCGTTCTGAGTAATAAATGTTTCTTGGACATTGGTTGGAGCACTTAATAATCCGTTGAATAAATTCACGACATCTCTATCAGAAGAAGCAGAAGTGAAGTTTTGAGTATATCGTCCTCCTGAGAATTTTAATCTAAATTTCTCTGTTGCGTTGTACTTCATACCAAAACGTGGTTCAACAGAAATAGTCCCGAGTGATGGGTATGCTTGAACGCGAATTCCTGGTTGAAAAACAAAGCGATTGGTTACTTTTTTCACATTAATGTACGAACCAATCTCTGTTGTAAAGTTTTGAATTTGAATTTTAGAAGCGGCCTCGTTGTAGGTAATAAAATCCGTATTAAATCCATTCAAGTTTATACCATATTCAACTTGACTTTCTTTTTTCAAGAAGTAAGTAAAGTCAAAACCTAAATCAAACCCACCAATTGAACTGGAACGTGGTTTTGTACCAACCTCATTGAAACTTGTTTCGTAACGTGAACCATTTAAGTGTCCTTTGATGAAAATAGGAGAGCCACTAGGAACTAGAACAAAGTTCATTCCACCACCACTTTGCTTAAAATTCAAGTCAGCAATATCTGTATAAGCAACATTATCATTATTATTAAATCCAAAGAATGAAAATTTCGAACCTTGACCGGATGCTAACGTTATTTTTCCGTATAAATCGGTAAAGTTGAATGGCAATCCATTTCCTTCATTTACATTTCTATAAAGCGATTTTGCTGTGTAATCTAACAATGAATGTTTCGCAGAGAAAACATAAGATCCGGCTCCATCGCCAGATTTTTTGGCTGTGTAAATAGGACCTTCTAATACCAATTTAGCCATGAATGGTGATGTGGAAACTTTTCCTCCGAATTCTTTTTTGTTACCATCGCGGTACGAAATATCCATCACAGAAGAAATACGACCTCCGTATTTGGAATCAAATCCACCGGTATAGATATCAACGTTTTTCACCAATTCCGTTTCAAAAATGGAGAAAAATCCTATTGAATGAAAAGGATTATAAATGGTCATTCCGTCTAATAATACTTTATTTTGAATAGGTGTTCCTCCACGCACATACAATTGACCTCCTTGATCACCCGTAGTAACAACACCAGGTGTAACTGAGAATGCAGCTGTGATGTCGTTTTCAGCTCCAACAGATGGAACACGTTCAATTCCTTTTTTATCCAATTTGATCTGAGAAATCAATACTTCAGTAGTTTTTGCTTTTGTTTCGGCAGAAATAACAACATCGATCGATTCTTTTGCATCGGGAGTGATTAAGTCAATCCGTATATCGGTTATTCCTTCTTTTTTAGTGATATTGATTTCTTGTTCAAATTTTTTGTAATTCAAATCTTCAACACGCAATAAATATGTTCCAATTGCAAGTTTTGGAATAGAGAAGAAACCATTCACATCGGTAATTGCTCCGGTAATTGCGCTACTTTTTACAGTTGGAATTAATGTAACTTTCTCAAAAGGAACAGGTTCACCATTTTCTGTATCGTAGATGAATCCACGCAAAATGTGATCTTGTCCGTATGAAAAAGCAAAGCAAGCAAAAAGTCCAAAAAGAAAAAGTAAATTTTTCATAGTATCTTCAATAGTATTTAAGATGACGAAAATAACTAAATCTTCTGTTAATTCGACTTTTTTATTTCAAAAATGAGTGAATGGTTTAGTTATTGATTAAACGGTAAATTAGTGCTTTTTTTGAGCAATGGTGATTTTAGCTCTCTCCCAAAACACATCCATTTCTGCTAAGGTCATTGATGAAATATTTACACTTTCTTTTGCCATTAATTCCTCCATTAATTGAAAGCGCTGTATAAATTTTTTGTTGGTGCGTTCCAAAGCATCTTCAGGATTTACTGAAATGAAACGTGCATAATTCACCAAAGAAAAAAGTACATCGCCAAATTCATTTTCAATTTCGTCTACTAGACCAGTTATTTGTGCTTCGTGTAATTCTGTGAATTCTTCAATTACTTTTTCTTTGACTTGATCCACATTGTCCCAATCAAAACCAATTCCTTTCACTTTTTCTTGAATACGCATCGCTTTAATTAATGCGGGCAAAGTATTAGGAACTCCTTCTAAAACAGATTTCTTGCCTTCTTTCAACTTCAGTTTTTCCCAGTTTGCTTTGACTTCTTCTTCTGTTTCTGCAACGGTGTCACTATAAATATGCGGATGACGGTGAACTAATTTATCACAAATACCATTTAATACATCAGTGATATCAAATGCGCCTAATTCACTACCGATTTTCGCGTAAAAAACCATGTGTAACAAGATATCTCCTAATTCGCCTTTGATACCTTCCATGTCGTTTTGTGAAATTGCATCTGCTAATTCGTATGTTTCTTCAATTGTTAAATGACGCAAACTCTGGATGGTTTGTTTTTTATCCCAAGGACATTTTTCGCGTAAATCATCCATGATGGACAACAACCTATGAAAAGCTATTAAGCGCGGATCTGATGAAATGATTGCCATAAATATTTTTTTTACAAATGTACACAGAAGAAAATTTGTAATTTTGATTCATGCGTTTATTCTTGTTTTTCATTTTTATTGCTCAATTTGTTTTTGCTCAGGATTCAATTTCAGATGAACGAGCAATTACAATTAAACCCAAATTTGGTTTTCTTGCAGCGCACAGAGGGACTATGGGGCATTTATACAAAGACAGAATTATTGGTACTGAAATAACTTTTTCAAAACGAATAATTGCTTCAAAAAATTGGGCTTCAATTTATAAAAACCCATACGTAGGGTGTACATTTTACGGCTCTAATTTAGGAAACAATGACATTCTAGGAAACGGTTTTGGATCGTATGGATTTATTGAATTTCCTTTTATAAATCAAAAAAAACATGTCGTAACAGCTAAATTATCAGCTGGATTAGGTTATGTTACAAAAGTCTTCGATCAAGAAAACAATCCTAAAAATGTAGCAGTCAGTGCACACGTAAACGCTTTGTTATGTCTAGGACTTCAAGGTCGCTGGAAAATCACACCCAAACATGCTGTGATATATTCCTTTGATGTGACCCATTTTTCTAATGCATCAACAAAAGTTCCGAATTTAGGATTGAACATGCCTTTTATTGGATTGGGTTATTCCTATAATTTGAGTCCAAAAAAAGATCCAGTTTGTTCCCCAGTTAAAATTACACATACGCCATTTTTCACAAATTGGAATGTTCATGTGGTTGGTATTATTTCTAAAAAAGAGGTATTCCCAACTGGCGGAAAAGATTATCCAGTTTATGCTGTAAACACCTTTGTTTCTAAGCGATTTAAAGAAAAAGTCGGAATGGAAATAGGGTTTGATTTTATCTCTAAACAATCCTTGTTTAATTACAAACCGTACATTCCGAAAACCCAGTTAAGTATATTTCAAATAGGAACTTATGCAGCTTACGTTTTACCCTTGGATAAGTTGAAATTTGTTCTTGGTATGGGGGTTTATTTGAAAGATAGGTACGATGCCGATAATGAAATTTATCACCGTGTTGGGTTGCGTTATCAATGTGATAATGGTTTGCTATTAAATGTTGTGTTAAAATCGCACTGGGCAAAAGCAGATTATGCTGAATGGGGAATTGGTTATACTTTTAATTACAAAAAATGAAGCATGTTTTTCAAGTTTTAGTGCTACTAGTAGTACTGTTTTCGTGCAAAAAACCCATCAACAGAACATGTTGGAAATTTGCTGGAGAAACGAAATCGTTAACAATCGCTGTTGGTGATTATACTGCGTTATTTTTGAAAGGGCATTTGAGCTACACACTCGTACAAGATTCAACGGATAAAATAGTAATAACTGGAGGTGAAAATCTGATAGGACATGTGAAATGGACAAATGAAAATGGACTATTGACACTTGAAAACGGCAATAAATGTAATTTTTTACGCGATCCTAAAAACGAAATTAATATCGCAATCCATTGCACCAATGTTTCCAATATTCGTTTTGAAGGAACAGAACCACTTGTTGGCCAAGGAACTTTGAAATCTGATTATTTCGTACTCTTTATTCGCGATGGGGCAGGACCTGTTACACTTGATTTAGAATCGTTGGTTGTAAATGCAGATATTGCTCACGGTTGGGGTGAATATCATTTGAGTGGTACAACAAAAACTGCGCGAATTGCAGTTCGAAGCAATGGTTTTTGCTCTGTTGATCAGTTGCAAATTTCCGATTCTGTTTATGTCGGCTCAGAATCCCAAGGGGATATTACTTTGAATGCTAATGGCATACCAATGTCAGGATACATCAAAGCAGGTGGAAATATTCGCTACAAAGGTACACCAAGTACTATTTCTGTAATAAAAACTGGTGAAGGAAATTTAATTCCAATACAGTAACTGCTTACCGACCACGTTTTAATTGCATCAATACTTTGAATGCTTTATCGACATGATCTTGTTTGACAACTACGGTGAATTCATTTGCTGTGGAAACAACTTCTACAATGTTTAATCCTTCCCAAGCCAAATGTTTTAATATGTAATAATAAATTCCGTAGACTTCTGAATTTACGGAAGGTAATTTCACTGTTATTGAAGCCAAATCTTTCGTATGTGACTTAAGACGTTCTTTTGCTAAAAGTGTACTGATTTTACTAGAAATACTTTGGGAAACAATGATTGTTGTTTCAGTTACCCCACGGCATATGGTGTAAAACACATCTGAATCAGCATTTACAAGTTGTACTAAATCAGCTTGTTTTAAACGAAGTGATTCAGTGTTTTCAAACGTAAAATCTTCTAAATTTGAACGAACAAGAAAATCACCCAATTCACCGATAATGTTGGTGATTTTATAGTTTAATCGGTGGTATAGTCCAGGTGACATGCGTTTTATAGCCATAACAATAGCTCCTTCTTTCACTTCTTTCCCTACAATTTCCTCTATTTCGGGTTTGATTTTGCGTGCTAAAGATGAAATATTAATTAAATCATCTGTCATAGCTTCGCGCAGAAATGGACTTCTTCCGATGATTTCTTCTGTTATTTTTCCTATTGACTGCATGGGGTTGTAAAAATATTTTGTTAAAATTACAACAAAAAATACTTTTTTTATACGTTTTATTTAAAAAAAAACAAAGAGACATCGGAAATGCTGTTACAGCATGTTTATTTAAGCAATGAATCGACCAATTTTAAAACAAAAGCAAGTTGTTCCTCTTGATTGAGAAAAGAATTATCTAAAACAATGGCATCAGCTGCTTGTTTAAGTGGGCTTTCCGTTCTTGTAACATCCAAATGATCACGGTGTGCTAAATTTTCTTGAATTGCTTCAAACGAAGTTGAATCACCCTTGGCTTGCATTTCATCAAAACGACGTTGTGTACGAATGTGACTATCAGCTGTTAAAAACAACTTTAATTCAGCAGTTGGAAAAACAACAGTACCTATGTCACGTCCGTCCATAATTACGCCGCCTTCCTCACCAATTTGTTGTTGTTGTTTGACCAATGCAACACGAACCTCTTTAATTGATGCAATTTCGCTAACATGTTGAGAAACAGTTAGTGAACGAATTTCTTCTGCAACATTTTTCCCGTTGAGTATTAATGGACGGTTTCCATTATCATCAAAAGGTCCGAAGGAAAGCGTAATCGAATCAATTAACTCGATTAATCGAGGAACTGCAATTTTATCAGCTGTTATAAGATTATTTTCAAGTGCAAAAAGCGTCACACCACGGTACATCGCCCCCGAATCAATAAAAACATAATCTAATTTTTTTGCAAGAGCTTTTGCTAATGTGCTTTTTCCACAAGCTGAATAACCATCAATGGCAATATTAATTCTTTTTTTTGGAGACATGTTGTATGCATTTAGGAATTAAAATCGCCAACCAAAGCGCAACGAACTAATAGAATTATTTCCAATTGTTGTCAATGATGATTTTGGTGTTTTAGAAACAGCAGACTGATTATCGATAGTTATTGTTTCAATACCCTCGTGGTAAAATGTTGTTTTCCAAATTAGACCAAATTCAACTCCAAGGTACATGTTTTTCGTAAAGTAATAATCTCCACCTGCAACAAGGTTCATACCTATAATGGTATAGTTTGATTTGTTTGTACTGCTGTAATTAATTGTCCAATTACTTCCATCAAAATTCACACGATTTTTGCTTAAAGTTCCAAAACCATAAAAAATATCGCCACCTATATATGGAGAAAACTTGTCTGTCCCTTTTAAATGCAATTCACCTCCTAAATTTATCGTTGCAGTCATTGCACGATTTTTCTCTGTTCCAACATCGCCAGATAAGTCTGAAAATTGATAATGAAAGCTTGTACTCCCTGATTGCGCGAAATTAATAGAATACCGTGTAGCAAAATTTTGCGAGTGAAAATAGCGCAAGCGAATGCTAGGTGCACTGAATGTTAAACCATTATCCAATTTTAATTGACCTTCTAAAGAAAAAGGAATCGTTTTATCGGGGAGCTGAGAAAAACTTATGATGGTTAAAAATCCTGAAATTGTTAAAAGAATAATCGTTTTCATGACGTTTCGTTTTAACAAAAATAGAAAAAATTACGGCTTTCCAATTGGAATTGTAATAGCTATTGCATGTTGGATTCCAGCTGCTGAGTAAATGAGCCATCCATAATCTAATGTAAATCGTTTGAAATACATGCCAGTACCAAAACTAAAACCAGCTAAACCAGGTCTATTGGTGGCTGCTAATTCTTTTCTGCGTTGGTAATCAAATCCAACGCGCAGGTGGAATTTAGGTCCAAATAAAAGTTCTGTTTGAAAGCGCAAGTGTCTAGCTGCTTTTTCAATAAATCCAGCATTTTTAACATAGATAGTATCACCAGTCAATGGATCGATTTCATTTTTTTGATTTGGATCGACATAACTCAAATCCCAACGTTGCAGATGTTGTCCCGTCAGTGAGAAACGGAATGGAGCATGTTCTAATTTTTTTGAGACTCCAATTTCAATAGAAAGTGGAAGCGGTTCTCTAATTCCGTTGTAACTTTTGATTGTAACACCTAAATTTTTCACAAGACCAGCTACGACCAATCGTTTGGCTTCATTTGTATACGCTCCGCCAATAGTTAAACTTGTTCCAAATGCCGTGTAATTGTCAAGTTGTGAATATAGTAAATTGAGCGTTGCTCCGATGTGTAAGCGTTCATTGATGTTTTTTGCAGCTGATGCACCGATTATGAAATCACCTGGTGAAAATGTTCCTGTTTCAGTTCCATTGATGTCTGTTCGAGTCATCTTACCGTATGAGATGTACCTGAAATTCAGACTTGAAGTTACGTTTTTAATTGTTTTTCCATATGCCAGGCTCCCAGTTGTCGCACCTCCTGAAAGTATGGATTGGTTGATAGCTCCTTTTCCCATCATTTTAGCATTGATGAGCGCAGGATTTGATAAACCTAGATTGATATCACCATCCTTAACTGCAATTAAATCACCTCCCAAACCGATTGTTCGAGCTTGGTAAAACGCATTCAAGTTTTGAAAGTTATTCAATCCACCAGTTTGAGCGTATGTAATTATCGCCACAAAACTAAGTGCAAATAGAAGAAAAAGCTTTTTCATGTTCAACATAACGTAAAATTACAATTAGAATTGTTTCGCAGCACTTCTTTTTCCAATTTCGATGGCTTCCATGTTGGTTATTTTGTCGTTATCTATGGTGAATCGAAGCAATGTTCTCATGTGATGGAAGCCTTTGTTGCCACATGCTCCAGGGTTAAGCCACAATAAATTATTGGAACGATCAAATTTCACAAATAAAATATGAGAGTGACCACAAATAAACAATTTTGGTTGGTGTTGTTGAATTAATTCCCTTGCAGGAAGCGATAAATTCCCAGGTCTTCCTCCAATATGCGTCATCACAACGTTGACATTTTCAATAGTAAAAATTTCATGTTCGTTGAATTCCGATCGGGCTAGTTGATCATCAATATTTCCAAACACAGCTCGAAGAGGCTTGAATTTTTTTAAAGCATCAGTTACTTTCAAATCACCGATATCACCAGCGTGCCAGATTTCATCAACTTCTGAAAAATAATCAAAAACTTGTTGGGGTAAATCGCTGTGGGTATCAGAAAGCAAGCCAATTTTTCGCATTGAAAATATTTTTTTTGTGCTTTTCAAAACTACAAAAAAGTAATGGAAACACCGATTCAATGTGTCATTTTTACACTAACTTTCAAAAATCAAATCATTAAACTTTCACAAAGCGCTTTTTTTCTTAGTTGTTCTTGTTATATTTGTCGGTTAAACTTTCAATTAAACGTTACGTATGGCAACAAAAGATGCATCAAAACCGTCGAGAGCAACAAATAAAGGGGCTTTGAAAAACGCGCCTAAATTTTCGAAAGAAACCTATATCAAATGGTATAAAGACATGTTGTTGATGCGCCGTTTTGAAGAAAAAGCGGGTCAATTGTACATCCAACAAAAATTTGGTGGATTTTGTCACCTTTACATAGGACAAGAGGCTGTTGTAGCTGGAACAGTGAGTGCATCGCGCCCAACTGATTCGCACATGACTGCATACCGTGATCATGCGCATCCAATCGGATTAGGAACAGATGTTCGTGTTTTGATGGCTGAATTGTACGGACGTACGACTGGTTGCTCAAAAGGAAAAGGCGGTTCCATGCACTTTTTTGATAAATCACGTAATTTTATGGGTGGACACGGTATTGTTGGAGCTCAAATTCCAATGGGAACAGGTGTTGCTTTTGCAGAACAATACAAAGGAACTGACAATGTAGTTTTTGTTTCAATGGGAGATGGTGCTGTTCGTCAAGGAGCGTTGCACGAGACATTTAACATGGCCATGAACTGGAAATTACCAGTGATTTACATCATAGAAAATAACAATTACGCAATGGGTACTTCGGTAGAACGTACAACAAACGTAACTGATTTATCAAAAATTGGACTTTCGTATGAAATGCCTTCAAAATCTGTTGATGGAATGTCTCCAGAGGCTGTGCACGAAGCTGTTGAAGAAGCAGTTGCTCGTGCAAGAAGAGGTGATGGTCCGTCTTTATTAGATATTAGAACATACCGTTACAAAGGTCACTCGATGTCTGATCCTCAAAAATACCGTTCGAAAGAAGAAGTTTCAGAATGGATGGAACAAGATCCAATTGAACATTGTTTATCAATGATTCAAAAAAACAAATGGCTGACTGACAAAGAAATTGAAGAAATAAACAATTGGGTAAAAAATGAAGTAGAAGAAGCAGTGACATTTGCTGAAAACTCTCCATATCCTGAGGCAGATGATTTATACGATGATATTTATCAAGAGCCAAATTACCCTTACATTATTGAATAATTTACAAACGAATTAATCCTCGAAAGCATGGCTGAGATAGTATATATGCCAAAATTAAGTGATACCATGACTGAAGGAGTGGTAGCAGAATGGCACAAGAAAGTAGGTGATACTGTGAAATCAGGTGAATTATTAGCTGAAATTGAAACAGATAAAGCTACAATGGAATTTGAATCGTTCTACGACGGTGTATTGTTACACATTGGTGTAGAGAAAGGTCAAACTGTTCCAGTAAACGCATTATTAGCAATTATTGGTAATGCAGGTGAAGATGTTCAAGCTCTTATTGCTCAAGCAGGTTCAAGTGCTCCTGCCGAAGCTCCAAAAGCTGAAGTTGTAACACCAGCACCAGCTTTAACTCCAGCGCCAACTCCTGTTGCTGCTGCACCTGTTTCAACACCAAGTGCTCCGGTTACTGTTTCTAACACTTCTGCAACCGGTCGTATTTTAGCATCACCTTTAGCGAAGAAATTAGCGGAAGAAAAAGGTGTTGATTTAGCATTCATTGCTGGTACAGGCGAAGGTGGACGCATCACGAAACGCGATGTTGACCATTATGTTCCTTACAATGCTCCAGCTCGAACGGCAACTCCTGTAACTGTTGGTGTTGAATCGTTTACCGATGAGCCTATTTCTCAAATGAGAAAAACAATCGCTCGTCGTTTAGCTGAGTCTAAATTTACTGCTCCACATTTCTATTTAACGATTTCAATCGATATGGATAATGCAATTGCAGCGCGTAAATCGATGAACAGCGAAGAAGGTGTTAAAGTTTCTTTCAATGACATGGTTGTGAAAGCTGTTGCAATGGCATTACGCAAACACCCAACAGTAAACTCTTCTTGGTTAGGCGATGTGATTCGTACAAACCATCATGTTAATATTGGTGTTGCAGTAGCAGTTGAAGATGGATTGTTAGTTCCTGTTGTTCGTTTTGCAGACAACAAAGGATTAATGGAAATCGGTAACGAAGTAAGAACATTTGCTCAAAAAGCAAAAGATAAAAAATTACAACCTGCTGATTGGGAAGGTAATACATTCACAATCTCGAATTTAGGTATGTTTGGTATCGAACAATTCACTGCAATTGTAAATCCACCAGATAGCTGTATTATGGCTGTTGGTGGAATTTCACAAGTACCAGTAGTTAAAAACGGTCAAGTAGTTCCAGGAAACGTAATGAAAGTAACGCTTTCATGTGACCACAGAGTGGTTGACGGAGCTTCTGGATCAGCGTTTTTACAGACGTTCAAACAATACATGGAGAATCCAGTTACGATGTTAGTTTAATAGCAATATCAACAAATTATTCAAAAAGGAGAACGTGTGTTCTCCTTTTTTTTGTCCTAATAATCAGCCTTGTAGCTGATTTTGAAAATAAATAATGAAATTAATTCAAAATAAACACCTCATATTCAATTAATTGTTTCATCTTTGCTGAATTAATAGAATATTATGAATAAAGGAATTGTAAAGTTCTTCAATGAGACAAAAGGTTTTGGGTTCATTAAAGAAGAAGAGTCAAACAAAGAGTATTTTGTACACGTAAGTGGCTTAGTTGACCAAGTTAAAGAAAACGACGAGGTTACGTTTGAACTAGAAGAAGGAAGAAAAGGATTGATGGCAATAAATGTAAAACAAGCATAGTCAAACATTTAAGTTCTTGAAAACCTCGAAGTAATTCGAGGTTTTTTTTTGCCTATTTATTTTTAATTGCTTCCCAAGTAGCCAGCAATGTTTCTTGTGTAGGACGATTTACTTCTTCTTCCCGCAAAGGTTCGCAAGCAATTAAACTATCGTGACATTCTTTAGGTAATTGTTGGTAAAGCGCCGTTCCTTTTGTTTTCCATGCCAACATGTCATCAGAAACTTCTTTGATAGCTTTTGCAGGATTTCCAACGATCAAACTGCGTTTTGGAAAAGTAGTTTTAGCACCAACAAAACTCAATGCACCTACAATGGACTCGTCTTCAATGATTACTTCGTCCATTATTACAGCATTCATGCCAATCAAACAGTTTTCTCCTATTGTTGCACCGTGAATAATTGCGCCATGGCCTATGTGTGCACCTTTTTTTAGGGTTACAGTCGCTCCAGGGAAAATATGAATGGTGCAGTTCTCTTGCACATTACAACCATCTTCAATGATTATTTTTCCCCAATCGCCGCGAATAGCTGCGCCAGGACCAATGTAAACATCTTCACCAATGATTACGTTACCAGTGACTGCAGCCTGAGGATGAACAAAACTTGAAGCTTTAATAACAGGAATAAATCCATTAAATGCGTATATTGCCATACATTTGTTTTTTTACAAAAATAGTCAAACCAAATTGAAATGAATTATTGCGAATTTGCAGCCTTACAAGATGAAAACAATGTACACCGCGTATATCATGATGTACATTATGGCACTCCATTAAACGACGATAATGAACTCTTTGGTCGTTTGCTATTAGAAATTAACCAAGCAGGTTTATCTTGGTCGACTATTTTGAAAAAAGAAAATAACTTTAGAGTTGCATTTGATAATTTTGAAATTCAAAAAATCGCTCAATACAACGAACTAAAATTCGATGAATTGATGAACAATAGTGGTATCATTCGCAATCGATTAAAAATTAATGCAGCGATTTTTAATGCGCAAAAAGTAATAGAAATACAAAAAGAATTTGGTACTTTTAAGAATTGGTTAGACCTTCAAGGTGAACTTTCTAAAGAGGAATGGGTAAAAATTTTCAAAAAGAGGTTTAAATTTGTCGGAGGAGAAATTGTAAATGAATTTTTGATGAGTTTAAACTACCTTCCAGGAGCACATCACAAAGGCTGTTTCAGATACAACGAATTTTAAAATTAAATAAATGAAATTTATAGGTTTAATAATCGTTTTGTTAGTTAATTATAATACGTTTTCTCAAACGGGCATTTCCGTTGGTGGGTCTTTAATAAGTGGTTTTGGAAGTCACAAAAATTTACCAGGAATTAATTTAGGAATTGAAATACCTAGTGATAATGAGACATCGTTATTTATCCGAGCTTCTTTCACCACGCGATCAACTTATTCAGAGTCTGTTTTGTTTCAGGCAATTGATCCCTTGACTTCTCCTGTTGTAAAAAGTGGTGTTTGCGATTTCAAAAATGGGATGTTTAACCTAGAAGGTGGAACACGCCATTATTTAGGAGAGGGATACGATTCAGGTTTGGCTTTGTATGGAGGTTACATTGTCATGTTGAATACAAATGGCGTAGTGCGTAAGGAAGCAACAGGAGTTGATGAAACGAAATATGAATTTGTTAATTCTTTAGGAGAACCTTATCCAAAAAAAGGTAGTATAGTTTCTTTAAATATTGGCTTAAATGCTGGATTTAAGAAACATTTTGGAGTAGGAATGGTGTTTTTTGATGTAACGGCAGCATATTCAATTTTAGGTTTGTCATCCAACAATTTAGCGAATGAATATGGAACTTATTCACCGCTTATTTTTGCTTTCAATCTCGGATTTAGACGCGATTTGTATTAAAATTGCCACCATTTTCGGTGTATACTTTCATTCCATGCGTTATTAAAATCAGTTAAATCTTGGTAACGTTCTTTTTTGCCTTCGTTTAACCGTTTTATCATTTCTGTTTCAGATAAATGATTGGGTGGAATTTCAAACGAATACTTTGCACACAATTTTGCTAATATTTCGTGTTGTTTTTTTGGAATTAATGAACTTTCAGGTAAGGGGTGATTGATTTGTAAATTGGTGAAAATCGAAGGATTCGAATGGTACAACGGAAGTTTACCTGTTAAACAGTGCCAGATTGTTATTCCTAAACTAAAATAGTCACTTGTTTTATCACAGCAATGTAATTGATTTAAAACCAGTTCTGGTGCTGCATATCCCAACGGGAAAAGAGTTTTGCGTGTTTCGAATTGATCCATTCGAATCGCCATACCAAAGTCAATCAAAGCTACACGATACGTATTTTCCAATTTAGCAACTAAGATGTTACTTGGTTTGATATCCAAATGAAGTATTTTCTGTTTATGGATGTTACCTAATAAATCAGCTATTAGGGGCAAAAGTTGACCAAGTACAGTTCTTCGTTTTCGTGGTGTTAAATCAGAAAGAAATTCGTTTAATGGAATGCCTGCTTCGTATTTTTTGACAACTTGTATACTGTTTTCATCTTCAAAAAAGTCACAAATAACTGGTAGACCTTCTTTTTGAAATGAAAAGCTAGCTTCAGACCTAAGTCGATCTTGCTCCAACGTGTTGTGCTGATTTTTCATTACTTGTTTTAAGACTAATCGCTCTTTTGTGCTACTATCTTCGCACGTATATACTTCCGAAAATTTTCGCTTTTTTTGATTGGACAACGAAGCAAGGATTGTATATTTTTCTTTGAAAGTCATGAAGAATCTTTTCTTTTCCTAAAAGTATCAAAAAATGAAGAACGAAAAGTAGAAATGTGCTATTGATATTTTTTTTGAAAAGAATCGTTAATATCGTTCAAATTCATAAAAAACCTATCAAATAACATCAATTTGATTATTTTTGTTTCTTTATCAAATTATGCGCGTAGTAGCTGATATTCCTCATGCAAGGTACAAGATTCAAATATTCTCGTACAATGCTAAATACCTTGTTAAAATCGAACTTGGACAGTTTGAACAAGTATTTAAAATTAATGAAGCAGATGTGTTAGGATTGGAGGACGTGAAACGCATGGTTACGGATGAATTATTAAAAAACAGCTTGGACAGGTTTTTGTCCATGCGAACAGATTGGGAACAAGCATTTAAATTAAAAGATAACAATGAAGCTAATTAATTACCTTGGTTTGAGCATTGCACTTGCAACAGTTGCATGTTCTGGAAATGAAAAGAAAGAAGTGAAACAGGAAACTGCTCCATCAGTTCCTACTGTAGCAACTAACGGTTTAAAAATCGCTTATTATTACACGGACAGTTTGAAAAAACAATTCACGTTCTTTAAAAAAGAAGACGATCGTTTGACGGCAAAAGGGAAAGCGTTTGAAAGTCAATTGATGGCACGTCAAAAAGCACTTGATGGATTGAAAATGCGTTTCCAAGAACGTTATCAAGCTGGAACAGCGTCTGCAGAGGAAATGATGAATTTGGAAAATGAAATCAAACGCAAAGAACAACAATTCATGACGTTTCAACAAACACAAGGTGCTGCCTTGGAAACAGAAACAAATGAATCGTTGGAGTCTTTAACGAAAAAAATTGAAGCAGCTGGAAAAAAATACTGTGAAAAATACGGTATCGATTTGTTGTTAATTCATGGTCAAGGAGGTCAAATCAATTTCATCAATAAAAAAATGGATGTTACGCGTTCTTTTATTGATTACCTCAACTACGAACAACAACAGTTAGAAAAAGATATGGGGAAATAACCAATGTTGATAGCTCAAAAAAAATTACACGAAAATATCGCTGAATACATCTTGTACATGTATCAGATTGAAGATGTTATTCGTTCGTATCAATTCAATTTGGACAATATAATTACACATTTTGTTCGTCCTCAATTACCAGACGCATCGTTTGTGGCACAGTACGAACAATGGTATGCAGACTTGATTCGTGAAATGAAAGTAGAACGGATCACTGAAGCAGGGCATTTGTCGCGCTTACAAGAAGTAATGGTCGAGTTGTCTTTTTTACATAATTCGCTATTAACAGTGATGAATGACGAAAAATACAAGCGCTTGTTTGAAACGGCAACTCCTTTTTTAACCGATTTCATGGATCATTCCAATTTAAAGGATAAAAACCATGTGGAAGTTTGTTTTCATGGTTTGTACATGAAATTATTATTGCGTTTGCAGAAAAAAGAAATCAGTGCAGCGACAGAAGAGGCATTTGATGCGATGCGTATTTTAATTGCTTACTTATCAAGAGCGTATCACCAAATGAAAAATGGTGAAGGAACTTACTGGAACAATTAATTAGTTTCTGGAAAAATTTTTCCTGGATTTAACAAGTTTTTCGGGTCGAAAGTTCGTTTAATAGCTTTCATTAAATCGATGCTTTGATCTGAAAACGCTAGTTTCATGTACTCACGTTGTACTAAACCAATACCATGTTCTCCTGAGATTGTTCCTCCTAATGCGACCACCGTTTCAAATAACTCGTGAATAGCTTTTGGTAATTCCGTTTGCCATTGTTCATCTGTTAATGTTCCTTTCACAATATTCACATGCAAATTACCATCACCTGCATGTCCATAACAAACAGGTTGGAAGCCATATTTTTTCGCCAATTCTTTGACGCGTTTCAATAATTTAGGTAATTCAAATCGTGGAACAACCGTATCTTCTTCTTTGTAAATAGAATGCGATTTGACACATTCACCTATTTTTCGTCTGATTTTCCAAAGACTTTCTTTTTGTGCCTCTGATTCTGCAAACAATATTTCGTCGATGGAGAATTGATCACAAATGTCAACTATTTTCTCGCAATCACTCATGAGAACATCCGGATTGAACCCATCCAATTCGATTAATAAATGTGCATCGTGGTCGTCTTTTAAAATCGCTGGAGCATCATCTACAAAGGGTAATGTAAAAAGTAATGCCTCTCGGTCCATAAATTCTATTCCGCTAGGTAAAATTCCAGCCATAAAAATTTTTCCTACCGCTTCACACGCTTCTTCACCTTTTCGAAATGGAACCAATAACAATAATGTATGGGTAGGGTGTGGGATTAAGCGCAAAACTATTTTTGTGACAATGGCTAAAGTTCCCTCGCTTCCAACGATTAGTTGCGTTAAATTATAACCAGTTGCATTTTTAATCACATTTGCACCTGTCCACATGATATCTCCATTCGGAAGAACAACTTCGAGGTTGAGCACCCAATCTTTGGTCACACCGTATTTGACAGCTTTCGGACCTCCTGAATTTTCAGCAATATTTCCACCAATAAAACAAGAACCTTTGGATGCTGGATCAGGTGGATAAAACAAGCCTTTTTCTTTTACTGCATGTTGCAAAGCTTCAGTCACCACACCAGGTTCAGTTATAACTTGGTGATTTTCTTCATCGATTTTAATAATCTTATTCATGCGCTCCAAACTCAGCAATACACCGCCATGGTTTGCAAGTGCACCGCCACTCAAGCCTGTTCGAGCGCCAGAAGGTGTAACTATTAGTTCGTTTTCATAACAATACTTCATGATTTGAGCAACTTCATCCGTCGTTTCGGGTAGGACAACTATACTTGGATAAAACACGAAATCCTCCGTGTGATCAGATGCATAGTGTGCAGAGATTGCCTCACCAACATGCAAGCGTTGTCCCAATAGTTCTCGAAAAAAAGAAAGTTGCGTTGCTGAAATAGAATTGTTCATGAATAATCTTTGTTCAAATTTAATTAAAATCAATATGAAAGTTTGATACAACCCGTTATTTTCATAAAGTTGACTGTTTTTTTTATAATAATCACGCTTCTTTTTCACTAATTTAGTTGCACAACTTTTCAGGAATAAATATGAATCAAATAAACTGCCCCAATTGTGGAACTGCTATTGATGTAAACGATATTCTCGCGCATCAATTAGAAGAGCAAATCAAACAAAAGTACCAAGCACAATTATCAGTGCAGCGTGATGAGTTTTCAAAAAAACAACGTGATTTATTAGCTGAAAAAGAGGCGTTTGAAGCAAAGAAATTACGCGAAAACGAATTGTTTCAAGAAAAAATTGAAGCGAAAATCAAACAAGAAAAAACCATTATTGAACAAAAACTTAAGCATCAACTGGTGCAAGAGCAACAAGAGCAATTTCAGTTGTTGCAAAAAGAGTTGAACGAAAAGTCCGAACAAATCAAAGAACTCAACCGAACGAAAGCTGAAATAGAAAAATTGAAACGTGAAAAATTGGAATTGAAAGAAGCTATTGAAGCTGAAAATGAAGTCAAATTGAATCAATTAATAGTTGAGGAAAAAGAGAAAATCCGAAAAATTGAGGAAGATAAAAACGAATTGCGTGTCAAAGAATTACTGAAACAATTAGAGGATCAGAAAAAATTGACAGAAGAAATGAAACGAAAGCAGGAGCAAGGTTCCATGCAATTACAAGGTGAAGTGCAAGAACTTGCAATTGAAGAATGGTTGGTAGCTCAATTCCCACTCGATACAATTGATGAGATTAAAAAAGGTGCGCGCGGTGGTGATTGTATTCAAACAGTTCACACCCGTCAACAACAAAATTGTGGTACAATCTACTACGAATCCAAACGAACAAAAGATTTTCAACCCAGTTGGATTGAAAAATTCAAAGCAGATATCCGTGAAAAAAGTGCAGACATTGGCGTTTTGGTAACTGATGTTTTACCAAGTGACATGTCCCGAATGGGAATGAAAGACGGTATTTGGATTTGTACTTTTGAAGAATTTAAAGGATTGTGTACTGTTTTGAGGGAATCACTCATTCGTCTCAATACCTCGTTAATTTCACAAGAAAACAAGGGTGATAAAATGCACTTGTTGTACGATTTCCTTACAAGCAATACCTTTCGCATGCAAGTGGAAGCAATCGTAGAAGGCTTTTCTCAGATGAAAGCGGATTTAGAAACCGAAAAAAGATCGATGCAACGTATTTGGAAACAGCGCGAAAAACAAATCGAAAAAGTAATTGTCAATACCATTGATATGTACGGATCTGTGCGTGGAATAGCTGGAAATGCCGTTCAAGCTGTCAAAGCTTTGGAATTAGAAAGCGACGATTTTGATGAATTTGATTCAGAAACTGAAAACTAGATAAATCGCAAGTTGTTTGTCCTATTCTTGAATTTGAGTTAAATTTACACCACTATTGAACGAAAAAAATAATAATGAGTAAAGAAGCATATATTGTAGCAGGTGTTCGAACACCAATTGGAAATTTTGGAGGAACACTAGCACCAGTTCGTGCAGATGATTTGGCTGCCCATGCTTTAAAAGCATTATTAGAAAAAGTACCCAATTTAGACCCTGCTGCAATTGAAGATGTTATTTTAGGTTGCGCAAATCAAGCAGGTGAAGATAACCGAAATGTTGCACGCATGGCCTTGTTACTGGCTGATTACCCAATTTCTGTTGGTGGAGAAACTGTCAATCGCTTGTGTGCTTCTGGAATGGCAGCAACTATCAATGCTGCTCGTGCTTTGAAAGATAATGCGGGTGATATTTATGTTGCTGGAGGTGTTGAACACATGACGCGTGGACCTTGGGTGCTTTCAAAATCAGCAACGCCATATGGCCGCGACCAACAACTATTTGATTCTTCGTTTGGATGGCGCTTCATTAACCCTAAAATGGAAGAATTGTATGGCGTTGATCCAATGGGAATGACTGCTGAAAACCTTGCTGCGCATTATGCAATATCTCGCGAAGATCAAGATAAATTTGCCGCATGGTCGCAAATGAAAACGGCTATTGCACAACAAAATGGAATATTGGCGCAAGAAATCACCCCAATTCTAATTCCTCAGAAACGAAAAGAAGCATTGTTGTTTGAACACGACGAGTTTTTACGCCCTTCAACAACTATTGATACATTGGCTGCTTTGCGTCCTGCATTTAAAAAAGATGGTTCTGTTACTGCAGGAAATGCATCTGGTTTAAATGATGGAGCTGCGGCTTTATTAATGGCTTCTGAAATCGGACTTACAACACATAACTTACAACCGTTAGCGCGTATTGTTAGTGCAGCAGTTTCTGGTGTTGAACCGCGAATTATGGGAATTGGTCCTGTGGAAGCATCGCAAAAAGCATTACAACGAGCTGGTTTGACCTTGGATCAGATGGATGTGATTGAATTAAACGAAGCTTTTGCAGCTCAAGTTTTGGCTTGTACGCGTGCTTTGGGATTAGCTGATGAAGATACACGAATTAATCCAAATGGTGGAGCGATTGCTTTGGGACATCCTCTTGGAATGTCTGGTTCTCGCATTTTACTAGCTGCGGCTAATCAATTAAAAAGAACAAATGGCAAATATGCACTGGTAACAATGTGTATTGGTGTAGGTCAAGGCTACGCAGCAGTTATTGAAAAGGTATAATCATGAAAAAACTACTGTTTGTTGCGTTTCCTGTTTTTGTGCTGAGTTTTTTATTCAGTTGCAAACGCGAGCAAACAGTTTGGGATTCGAATTGGCAATTGCCTTTATTGAGTGATTCGTTGACCTTAACCAATTTGGTGGATGATTCCATTCTATCAGTCGTTGGGGGAAATTACCAACTTTCCTTTGATCGTGAATTGTTAACGATGAAATTAAGTGATTTCGTTGAAATTCCTGATACGACAATCAATCATGCTTATGCACTTTCATTGAATGGAATTACAATCCCTCCTGGAACTTCTTTTGTGAATGATATCCAAGAACACGATTTGCATTTAGGGGAGATTGAATTGAAAAAAATCGTTGTTAAAAGCGGTGGGATAAAAATCAAAGTACTCAATCCGATTGCTACAAAAACAAATTTTACGGTCGAATTACCTGGAGTTACCCAAAATGGAGTTACCTTGAGTCAGTTTTTTGCTGCACCAGCTGGTACAAATTCGCAACCTGGACAAGTAAATGGATTTGTGGATTTGTCAGGTTATACAGTTGATTTACGCGGTGCTGACTTAGGAGGATTTAATCTCATTCAATCACGATTGGTCGTTCAGTCTGATCCAACTGGTCAATCTGTGGTTCTTTCGAATCAAGATTCCATGCGTTTTGTTTTCGAGCTTGCTGATATTCAACTCGATTATGCACGAGGTTATTTTGGTTCACAATTGATTTCTGAAACCATTAATAAAAACAGCGCACTTTTAGCTAGTATTCAGTCAGGTTTGATTGACATCGATGCTGCTACACTTGGTATTCGCATTGAAAACGGATTGAAATTGAGTGCGAAGTTTCGTTTGAATGAATTTAAAAACACCAATCACCAAGCGCAAACCGTTTCCTTGAACCATTCAACAATTGGCAATTGGCAGACGATAAACGCTGCAACAGGAACGTATGCATCACTCACACCAAGTGTTTACAACATGCTAGTTGATGGTGCCAATTCAAATTTGGAGCAGTTTATTGAGAATCATGGCAGTACAATCGGTTTAAAATATGATTTACAGGTAAATCCATGGGGAAATATCTCTGGAGGTTGGGACGAAATTTGGGACAATCATCCGCTAAGCGTTCAAATAACCGGTGATTTACCTTTGAATATTCAAATGGATAACTTATTGATACAAGATACGTTTCCGTTAACGATCAAAAACGATCCGACAAAAACGCATATAAAAGCAGGTAGAATTTGGATGAATGCAACCAATGCATTTCCTCTTCAAGGTTCTGTGGTTTTGCAATTGTTGGATAACAATAACAACCTAATAACAACACTATCTGGTTCATCAACAGTAGCTTCTAGTTTAACGGGAAATATAGTAAATGGTTTGTATCAAAAGGATTCTTACCTCGTTTTTGATTTTCCAGAAAGTATAGTTGATCTTGTTGGTGCTTCGAGTAAATGTGTTGTTAAACTAATATTAAACACTCCAAATGCAACTCAATCCAGTAATACAAAGGTTAGTATACCTGAAAATGCGTTTTTTAAATTTAAAGTAGGAACGAAAATAACCATAGAAAATCGCTTGTGATGAAAAGTTTTGTTTTCAAATTTGTTGTCATTTTACTTTGCTCGTTTTCGGTTAAAGGTCAGTTTTATTTACCCTTAACGCAGGATACTAGTTTTTCAAAAAACACCTTTTATATTGAATCTGGAACGGAATATCATTCCAATTCCCTTCCAAATTCCTTGACGAATAAATTTATTTTTGGCGGACAAATCCCCAATGAACAATTACAAAACACGTTTCAAGATCAAGCGGCAATCAATCGTTTTGCTGTGCAGTCATTTAATGAATTTCGGTGTTTTATTGGCAACAAAAAATTGTTCAAGGATTCGCTTTCTTGGGGAATGAAAGCAGGAGTTTATGGACATGCAAATACGTTTTTTAGCAAAGATGCTTTTGGGCTAGCTTTTTTAGGCAACGAACAATATTTAGGGAATACTGCAAATTTTTCCGAATTAAGCTTAAATACAGCAATTTTTCAAAAAATCGGTTTTGGTGTTTTCAATAAGTCAGATAAAAGTTCATTTTTTTTGAATCTAGTTAATTTGCAACAATATACGAAAACTTACTTCAGAAAAGCATATTTGACACAAAACAACGATGCTTCTGAAATCGATTTAAAATTACAAGGAGAACTCGCGTTTACACCAACAAATGCATTGTCTTCAGGTATTGGATTTGCGCTTGATTTTGATAAACGAATTGCAGTACAATTACAAAATGAACAAAAAGCAACGATTCAAATTCAGGTTCAAAATCTTGGCTTAGCTTATGTAAATGCTGGTTTAAAACGCTATGAAATAGATTCTAACTATAATTACAGTGGTTTTCAAATCAATCAGTTGGTAAATGCGAATGCGCTTTTTGGATCTAATTTCTCATTGATGGATTCACTTGGCATAAAGCAACGAATAACGAAAAGTTGGGTATTGTTGCCCGCGTTTATTCAAGTCACAAAATTGATCGACGGCACAAGTAATAAAAAAATACAAACCTATTATGGAATTAAATTGTATCCTACTTTTGCAGCAATTCCAGCAGGATTTTTCGGTCTTTATTGCAAAATAAATTCAAAATTCGCTTTGGCATCATCAATTTCGTATGGTGCTTTCGGAAAATTCAGAAACGGTTGGTATTTTTCCTTCACAGGCAACAAAATTTCAGGTTCACTAGGTACGGATGATGCGTTAGGTTTTGTTTCTAAAAAAGCATTTGGTCAATCATTATTTTTACGTTTTTCTTGGGCGATATGAAGTGTTTGTATGCATTATTTTTCATTTTTTCAGCCTTAACACCTCCTGTTTTAGGTCAAAATGCTTCGTTCCACAAAGTTTTTTCGGGTAACGGTTACGACAAAGCCTTGGGAGTTGCTCAATTACCAGACAGTTCTTATTTAATAACTGGTTCGTCATCAAGTTTTGACGAAGCACCAGCACAAGCCTTTTTATTGAGTTTGAGTAAAATGGGAACATATCAATGGTCAAAAGCATACGGTGGTTCAGAATACGAGGAGGGAGTTCGCGTTTTACCTGTCGTTGGTTATGGGAATTTCATCATCGGAACAAGCTCAAGTGGACCTTCTTCAAACTTTGATGCTGTAGTTTACTTTACGGATAACACTGGAAATTTATTGTGGGAGAAATATTTCGACAATGGAGGATGGGAACGCATTTCGGATGCACTTTTGCTTACAGACACATCGGTTATCATGGTAGGGGAGACAGATGCTACAAATTCTGGAAATCCTGACATGTATTTAATGCGTATTGATAAAACAGGAAACATCAATTGGTCAATGCAACTGGGAACACCAGGTTTGGATCGCTTGACTACGATTGAAAAGACATCTGACTCCACTTTTGTTGTTGGAGGCACTTCCTTTAATCAAGATTCTTTACTCAACAAAGGCTATGTTGCAAGTTATCATGTAAATAGTTCTTTAAATTGGGAAGTAATGCTTGGAAGTAAAGGCAATTATTTTATCAATGATTTGGTGGTTGCTCCAGCTGATATTTTAGCAGTTGGTGAAGGAATACAAACAGGAAAAACGGATTTTGATGCATTTCGTGCTAACCTTTCTTTAACAGGAATAGTAAATTTGACGGAAGAAGGTTATGTTCCTCAAAGCGCTCGTTACACGCAAGCTATTCGTTACAACGCAACCACTGGACCAAAACATTTTGTCACTTCCCAATTAATTAATACGACATATCCAACATTTATTGATGGCGAGGATGCTTTCATTTTCCGTTTTGATGGGGGCTTTTATTGGGATAATTATGGTGTAGGTTATAGTGGGATTGGTCAAGATCAATTTAGCCACATGATAAATACATTAGATGGTTTCGCGATCGCAGTTGGGATGCATACGTTTTATGGTGCAGGTGGCTCATCTGCGATGGTTGTAAAAATAGGGGATGATGCAAGTTTCCCGCCCTTTTTGGCAAGTCCTTTGGTTGAAAACCTTGTTAGTGTAAATGAAAATAATATAGATGGCACAATTGCAGTTTACCCAAACCCGTTTCAAGAAAAATTGACCATTACAACGCAGCAAGTAACTAACTTTATAGTATTTTCTCAGTTAGGTGAATTGGTTAATTCGTTCTCTTTTCAAGAAAAGTTACTAGTAGACACAACTAATTGGCCATCTGGTGTATATTTTCTTCAATTCATTACTGAAATAGGAAGTTCTGTAATAAAAGTAGTGAAATAGCTCTTTTTTACCAATAATAAGCATCGTCGTTCATCCATTTTTGTTGGATAAGTTACCATTTATTTTATTTAGATTGCGTAGATATTGATCTTATTCCGTTTATTTTTCAATAATTTATCTTATATTTAACTAAGGCCGGATCTGAATAGTTCGGTTTTGAAAATTATTGTAACAACAAGTTGATTTCATTTTACTACGGAATGGAAAAGAAATACTTAATGACTAAGTACACAATCTATTTTGAGGAAAATTAAAGGATAGATCCAAATAATTTTTTTTACGACATTTTTTTCAGTGAGAAAAAGAATTTTAATAAAATATAAAGTGAAACAAAAATTTGCATATCACTTAACAACAGCTATTCACGATAGTCGAACATCACAACGTATGATCGATTATCGTGCTAGAGAACGTCGTTTTGATGGAAAGAAACCACTTCCGGATGTCAATTACATGTCAACAAAAATAGAAGAACTTATAGCAAAAACCGTTTCAGAAATAGTTAACGAAGAAAAGCTAAACATAGCTGCATTCAATCTATGCCGTGACCACATGCATATTTTACTTGTATGTGCAGATGACGAAGTTCCAAAAATCATGCACAAAATAAAAGGTAGAACAGCCAGAGTCTGTAACAAGTGGAATGCCCACATCAAGGGGATTAATCCCCTTGACGCCCTTGACGCCCTTGATGATAAAAGGAATCCCACAAAACTAAAAGACGGATCAACGCCATTTTGGACACAGAAATACGGGTGCAATCCGATTAAAACAAGCGAACATTATTGGAATACAGTTAACTACATTGAGAAAAATAAAGTAAAACATAATTTACCCAACAATCCCAAATTACAAGCAATTATTCAATGTTTTGTGAAATCTTATGAAGAATGTTTCAAAGACGATTATTAGAAGGTTTTGAAAAGGTGATAAAATACGCCAAATGTGAAGTGAGAATTATTTTATCAAAATAAAGTCCTTACCAATAATAAGCGTCGTCGTTCATCCATTTTTGTTGAACACGCATTACTTGTTCAATCACGTCTCTAACGCATCCTTTTCCTCCAAGTATTGGTGATTGATAATGACAAATCGCTTTCACTTCAACAGCAGAGTCTTGCGGACAAGTACTCACACCAACAGCTTTTAAAACAGGAATATCTGGAATGTCATCGCCCATGTACAAAATTTCTTCGTCAGATAAAGCATATTTTTCTTTGATTGACTCGTACACTTTTGCTTTATTCGACGAACGCAAAAAGACTTCTTTTACACCCGAAGCTAACAAACGCGCTTTTACATCTTCTGAATTTCCACCAGTAATAATAAAAATATTGTAGTTCTTTTTCACAGCATATTGGAGTGCATATCCATCTTTGGAATGCATGGTGCGAATTACATCGTTGTTGATGAGTTGCACATCGCCTGTGGTCAAAACCCCATCGACATCAAAAATAAAAGTGGTAACTTTTGGTAAACGTTCTTTGTAACTAATCATTGGTATGAAAGCGTTGTTGAATACTTGTTGTCATTGTACGATAAATCGATAAAAGCGGTTCTTCGAGTTGTGCTTCGTGCGCTTGAATGGTAGCTTGATCGTTGCGTTTTGCTGGTCCTGTTTGCATTGTAAATGCTTTTCCTTCTATTGCTTTTCGTATAGTTTCGTCCAATAAAGGTTGTAACCATTTAAAATCGATACCTTGTTCATTTGTATACGTTTGCATCAAATCGAGTAGGTGATTGGTGAAATTATTAATGAACACAGCTGCTATGTGTAGCTTTTTGCGTTGTGTTGCATCCATTTGCACAACTGTTTGACTTAATTTGTGTGCGATTTCTGAAAGTGTTTCGTTGAATGCTGCTGTTGAAGCTTCAAGAAAGATTGGCACTTTTGAAAAGTCTACTGTTTTGTTTTTTGTAAATGTTTGCAACGGATAGAATACACCTAGTGCATGTTGGTGTTTCAAGGATAATACATCAACTGTACCAGAAGTTGAAGCAACGGGACATAATCCGGATAATTTAGGAAGTAAGTCTTCAAGTGCATCATCACTCACACAAGTTATGATTAAATCTAAACACTTAAGCGCATGAACGGAAGGAACAAGTGGTATTCCAAAAGTTTGGCTAAATTCATTACCAGAAATTGGATTACGAGCAAAACAAAGATGCGGTTGAATACCGCAAGAAATCAGTGCGTTTGTCAACTGAAACGCGACATTACCTGAACCGACTATCCCTATTTTTAATTGTTCCTTCATCGAATAAAAATAGTATTTGTAGACGAATTAAAAAAGGCTTTGAATTTCAAAGCCTTTTTTATTATTTTCCGTGACATTGTTTGTATTTCTTTCCACTGCCACAAGGACAAGCATCGTTACGGCCTATTTTAGGTTCCGCAACTACAGGTTGTTGCTTTTCGCGTTGCTGCATGGAATTGCGCATCGCTTCGTCATAACCTTCACTTCCTTGGAATTTTGAAGGTTCTGTAGCTGTTGTATTGGTTGTTGCATTCGCATAATGGTTTTCTGCTCGCGCTTCTTTTTTTGTTGCTGCAATGTCATTCCCATCTTCTCGTGCAATGTCAGCTTTTGTCAAAAATTCAATTGTTTCAAAACTCAAGCGATTCATCATTGCTTTGAACAATTCAAACGATTCCAATTTATAAATCAGTAATGGATCTTTTTGCTCGTAGACTGCTTGTTGAACAGAAGAACGTAAATCATCCATTTCACGCAAATGTTCTTTCCACTCGTTGTCAATCATTCCTAATACCAAGTTGCGTTCTATTGCAGTTGGAATTGTTGCACCATTTGATTCGTACGCCTCTTTTAAATTGACTAAAATGTTTGTTTCTTTAATCCCATCTGTAATTTGGAATTGAATATTCTTGAATTGCGGCATTGTTTCGTGCACGTGTTTCAATTGTGGGAATACATTTAATGCGATTTTGGCATTCTTAGAACGATAGTGAGCAACTACTCCATCGTATAGATCATCGATTAAGTCACTGTTTTTTGTTGTTCTGAATGCTTGCTCATCAACAGGAGATTGCATTCCTAAAACACGCATCATATCTAAATCGAATGCTTCAAAAGAACCGCCTTGATGTGATGCAACAAGTGATTCTATTACATCGTAGAACATGTTGGATACATCGACATCCAACCGATCTCCAAATAATGCATTGTGACGTTTTCTATAAATGGCTTTACGTTGGGCATTCATGACATCATCGTATTCCAATAAGCGCTTACGCACACCGAAATTGTTTTCTTCTACTTTTTTCTGAGCACGTTCAATTGATTTTGAAACCATTCCGTGTTGAATCACTTCTCCCTCTTTCAAACCAAGGCGGTCCATGATTTTCGCAATGCGCTCAGAACCAAATTTACGCATCAAATCATCTTCTAATGAAACGAAGAATTTTGATGATCCTGGATCTCCTTGACGACCAGAACGACCTCTCAACTGACGGTCAACACGACGTGAATCGTGTCTTTCTGTACCGATAATTGCTAATCCACCAGCTTGCTTAACGCCTTCACCTAATTTAATGTCTGTTCCACGACCAGCCATGTTGGTTGCAATTGTTACTGCCCCAGCTTTTCCTGCTTCAGCAACTATTTCTGCTTCGCGTTGGTGGTACTTCGCATTTAATACTTGATGAGGAATATTACGCATTTTCAACATGCGGCTCAATAATTCGGAAATCTCAACTGTTGTTGTACCAACTAATACAGGTCTTCCTGCTGCGACTGTTTTTTCAACTTCTTCAATAACCGCATTGTATTTTTCACGTGCCGTTTTGAAAACCAAATCGTGTTCGTCTTTACGAGAAATCGGACGGTTTGTTGGAATAACGACAACATCTAATTTGTAGATATCCCAAAATTCTTTCGCTTCAGTTTCTGCAGTTCCTGTCATACCAGCTAATTTGTGGTACATGCGGAAGTAATTTTGTAAAGTTACCGTTGCATATGTTTGTGTTGCAGCTTCTACAGTTACGTTTTCTTTCGCTTCAATCGCTTGGTGTAATCCATCTGAATAACGACGACCTTCCATGATACGTCCTGTTTGCTCGTCTACAATTTTGATTTTGTTTTCCATGATTACATATTCCACTTCTTTTTCAAAAAGTGTGTATGCTTTCAATAGTTGCGTTACCGAATGAATACGCTCAGATTTGATACTGTAATCTCTGATTAACAAGTCTTTTTGCTCGTTGAAAGCTTCTGGAGCAAGCGCTTGTTTTTGTAAATGTGTAATCCCAGTAGAAATATCAGGCATGACAAAGAAATTTCTATCATCTGATCCTGAAATCAAATCAATTCCTTTTTCTGTTAATTCAACAGTATTGTTTTTTTCATCAATCACAAAGTAAAGTTCCACATCAATTTTCTTCATGTGTTTTCCTTGCTCAGCCATGTATTGATTTTCAACTTTCTGTAGCAATGTTTTGATACCTGGTTCCGATAAGAATTTGATCAACGCTTTGTTTTTTGGTAAACCTCTAAAAGCGCGTAACAATGCAATGCTTCCTTCCTCCAAAGTCGTTTTAGCGTCTGAGCTATTTTCACCACTTAACGCAATACCTAACAAACGTTTTGCATCTGCTAATGCTTGGTTGACATATTTACGCTGTGCTTCAACAACGCGCTCGACACGTGGTTTTAATTCGTGAAATTCGTGTTGGTCGCCTTTTGGTGTTGGTCCTGATATGATCAACGGCGTTCGTGCATCATCAATTAATACAGAATCGACCTCATCGACAATGGCAAAATGGTGTTTGCGTTGAACCAAGTCTTCAACTGCACTCGCCATGTTATCACGCAAATAGTCAAATCCAAATTCGTTGTTCGTACCAAAAGTAATATCCGCATTATATGCATCTCTTCTAGCTTGTGAATTTGGTTGGTGTTTGTCGATACAATCAACAGTCAATCCGTGGAATTGATAAATTGGACCCATCCATTCCGAGTCACGTTTCGCTAAGTAATCATTTACAGTTACCAAGTGAACACCTTTTCCAGAAATTGCATTGAGGTAAACAGGTAGGGTAGCGACTAATGTTTTTCCTTCTCCTGTTTGCATTTCCGCGATATTTCCACGGTGTAAAACAGCTCCACCCATCAACTGAACATCGTAATGAACCATTACCCATTCAACATTTGCTCCCGCTGCTGTCCATTTGTTGTGCCAAATAGCTTTGTCACCATCAATGGTAATTCCGTCTTTTTGTGTTGCTAATGTTCGATCAAAATCGGTTGCGGTAACTGTCAATTGACCATTTTCTGCCCAACGACGTGATGTTTCTTTAACTACAGCAAATGCTTCGGGTAAAATTTCTTCAAGAACACGCTCGATTTCTTCGTTTATTGCTTTTTCTTTTGCATCAATTTGTTCGTACAAGCCTTCTTTTTCGTGAAGCGGCAAGGTTAAATCAGTTGATTTTTCTTTGAGTGAAGTCACTTCAGCTTCTAAATTAGAAATGGCAGTTTTTACTTTTTCTTGGAATTGTGCAGTTTTTTGACGCAATTCATCATCACTAATAGATTGTAACTTGCTAAATTCTTTTGCAACTTGCTCAATTACAGGTTGATATTTTTTTCTATCGCTGGCAGATTTGTCGCCAAGTATCTTTTTTAAAATTCCTCCTAACATGATTTTCTTTTATTCTGAAGTCAAAAATAATGAAATTAAACGTGCTTCTTTGTTTACGTCGAAGGAAATGTCATAAATTGTTCCAAAAGTTCGAATTATGACAAAATGGCGCATCAAAACAACAATTGTCAGTAAACTTTTTACAAGTTTTCCCAAAAATACGCCTGTCATTTTGAATTACTACCTATCTTTGCGCGTATGCAAGAAATGGTACTTATTTTAGATTTTGGCTCGCAATACACACAGTTAATTGCCAGAAGAGTTCGTGAATTAAACGTCTATTGTGAAATTCATCCGTGGAATAAAATTCCTGAATTAGGAGGAAATATCAAAGGAATCATCCTGTCAGGAAGTCCTTTTTCAACGCGTGACCCACAAGCGCCAAAACCCGATTTATCGGCAATCAAAGGGAAGTTTCCTTTGTTAGGTGTTTGTTTTGGAGCACAGTACTTAGCTCAAAATTTTGGTGGTGAAGTATTGCCTTCTACCATTCGTGAATATGGAAGAGCAAATTTGTCTTATGTTGACAAAACGCATGAATTAACGAAAGGAATGAACGACGGCTCACAAGTTTGGATGAGTCACGGCGATACGATAAAAAATGTACCTGCTGATTATCAGATTATTGCAAGTACGAAAGATGTTGCAGTAGCTGGTTACCACATTCAAGGTGAACAAACATATGGAATTCAATTTCACCCAGAAGTATATCATTCGCTTGAGGGTGCAATTTTATTAAAAAACTTCATCGTAGGTATCTGTGGTTGTTCACAAAACTGGACGCCTGATTCGTTTGTAGATAGTACGGTAGCACAATTGCAAGCACAATTAAAAGACGATAAAGTAATATTAGGGCTTTCAGGTGGCGTTGATTCTTCTGTTGCTGCTATGTTGTTACACAAAGCAATTGGAAAAAACCTACACTGTATTTTTGTTGATAATGGATTGTTACGCAAAAATGAATTTGAATCAGTTCTTGAAAGTTACAAAGGCTTAGGATTGAATGTAAAAGGTGTAGATGCATCCAATGAATTTTACGCTGCATTAGCTGGTGTAACAGATCCTGAATTAAAACGAAAAGCAATCGGTAAAGTTTTTATCGATGTATTTGATGCGGAATCTAAATTAGTTACTGACGCAAAATGGTTGGGTCAAGGAACAATTTATCCCGATGTTATTGAATCGGTTTCGGTAAATGGAGGACCTTCTCAAACAATCAAATCGCACCACAATGTTGGAGGTTTGCCTGATTATATGAAGTTACAAGTTGTTGAACCGCTTCGCTTGTTATTCAAAGATGAGGTGAGAAGAGTGGGTCGTTCCTTGCAGTTGCCTGAAAATATTTTAAACAGACACCCGTTTCCAGGTCCTGGACTTGGAATTCGTATCTTAGGTGAAGTGACAGCTGAAAAAGTGGCAATTTTACAAGAAGTAGATGCGATTTTCATAGATGGTTTAAAAGATCATGGTTTGTACAACGATGTTTGGCAAGCTGGAGCTATTTTCTTACCAATTCAAAGTGTTGGTGTGATGGGGGATGAGCGTACATACGAAAATGCGGTTGCTTTACGTGCCGTTTCATCCACAGATGGAATGACAGCTGATTGGTGTCATTTACCGTATGAATTTTTAGCATTGATATCGAATAAAATCATCAATCAAGTGAAAGGAATTAATCGCGTAACGTATGACATTAGTTCCAAACCGCCTGCAACTATTGAGTGGGAATAAATAATACGCAAAGAACTTTAATCAATTAGCTATGAAAAAATTGTTGTTTTTATTTGTTGCAGTTGTAACGCTAAGTGCATTTTCACAAACCAATGAAGATGTTTTGTACGAATATGTAAACAATAAAAAGCACATAGTTCATACTGCTCAAGTTGGCAATACACTTTGGGGGTTGCACACAACCTATAAAGTTCCTGTTGATTCAATTATTTCGGCTAATCCATCGTTGAAAAATGGAATCCAAGAAGGCGTAAGTTATTTGATTCCAATTGGTCCTGCTGAGGCAATTTTTCCTAATGGAACACAAATCTTAGAACATACTATTTTAAAGGGTGAAACACAGTTTTCAATCACTAAAAAATATGTAGTTACAACGGATGATTTAGTTAAATATAATCCAACGTTAACAAGCGACTTGAAGTTAGGTCAAGTCCTGCGTATTCCGGTTAAGAAAAATGAAGATGGAAATATTTTAGTGAACGATAGTCAACTGCAAACTGGTTCGCTTGATAACAAAACAAATACATCCAAATCGACAGTGATTTTTTCCGATTCATTGATCCAATACACTGTTCTACCTGGAGAAACTTTGTATACTATTTCAAAACGTTTCATGGTTCCTGTTGCTGATTTGATTAAAATCAATAACTTATCAAACAACAAGATAAAACCCAACGATAGCTTAAAAATCCCTCTAAAAAAAGAAGAGATTAAACCTGTTGAAATAAGACAAGTTGAACCAATTAAAGAATTACCTAAAGTTGACGAGACCTTGCTTTTCAAAAAGAAAGAAAAATACGAAATAGCGGTTTTATTGCCTTTTGATCTCGATAGTAAAGGTAAAAACTCGTTAAAAACCGTAGCGACTGAATTTTATATGGGGGTTGAATTAGCTGTAGATTCCTTGAAGAATTTGGGATACAATGCAACTGTAAGGATCATTGACTTTCCTGTTGATTCCATTGAAATTGTTGCGGAATTAAAAAAAGCTACATACAAATCGATTGATTTAATCTTTGGTCCATTGTTACCTCAAAATGTTGATGTTGTAAGTAGTTGGTGCAAGAAAAACAATGTCAGAATGGTTTGTCCTTCTGCAATAAATACCAATGTGTTGAATGCAAATCCGTTTGTTTATGCGGCAGTTTCTTCTGACATCACGCAACAACGAATTTTAGCACGATATGCATTACGTGAATATGCAGACCACCAAATTGTATTGGTTAATTCAGGCTATGCAAAAGACAAAGACATTTACGATGCGTTTAGAAATCGTTTTTTAGAATTATCCAAAACTTACGGATCACAGAAACTGATTGAAGTCAAAATGTCCGATTTCACAACGTTTATTCGTAAAAATGGGAATACGTTGTTGGTGATGCCAACTAGAGACAAAACGCTTGCAACCAAATTCATGAATCAGTTGTACAAAGCAAATGGCAAGTCAACTACATCTACAGTTTCAGTTTTCGGAACGAAGGAGTGGGCTAATTTTGATGAAATATCTGCTTATTTAAAAAACAAATACACGGTTCAATGGGCTACATCTAGCGATTTGAATTATACGTTACCTGAAACTATGCAAGTTTTGAGGTTGTACAGAACAAAATACAAAGCGGATATGAATAAGGTTGCTGTTCAAGGTTTTGATGTGTTTCTTTACTTTACGCAATTTTTATTGTGGAACGAAACGACAGATAATTTGGTTGCAAATGACTTTAAAATGAAATCGTTTGTAGAAGGTTCTGGTTTTGAAAATTCAAAATGTTTTGTGATAAAACACGAGAATTATCAAATTAATAGAGTTGGATCATTCAATGAATAAAGAACTGATAAGTAAAGAAATGCGTGCGCTGCAATTATTTATTTGCAACGAACTTGAACGCGTTGATGGTTTGTCTTCATTCAAAGAAGATCAATGGACTCGGCCTGAGGGTGGAGGTGGATTCACCAATACAATCAAAAACGGCGCGTTGATTGAAAAAGGTGGCGTTGCATATTCAGAAGTTTTCGGACCAGTTTCAGAAGTCATGCGCAAACAGCTGGGATTAGAGGGTAACGAATTCTTTGCCACTGGTGTTTCCATCGTTTTGCATCCAAATAATCCGCATGTTCCAATCATTCACATGAACGTACGCTATTTTGAATTGGATTCAGGTGTCTATTGGTTTGGTGGAGGTATAGATTTGACACCACATTATGTTATTCCTGAAAACGCAGTTGTTTTTCACCAACGATTAAAAGCGATCTGTGATCAATACAATGCCGATTTTTATAAAAAATTTAAAAATTGGGCAGATGACTATTTTTATATTCCACACCGTCAGGAGACTAGAGGGATTGGCGGGATATTTTATGATCATTTGGATGAAACTGTTGGTGTTTCGAAACAAGAATTATTGAATTTCGCACTTGATTTGGGACGGAATTTCCCGTTTATTTACGAAGAACAAGCTAAGTTTGGCAGACAAAAAGCAGTAACTTCCGATCAAATAGCTTGGCGTAATTTACGTAGGGGACGTTACGTTGAATTTAACTTGGTCAATGACCGTGGTACGAAATTTGGCTTATTGTCAGGTGGAAGAACCGAGTCGATTTTGATGAGTTTGCCGCCACTAGCTAACTGGGAATACAATTTGGATGTAGCACCCGATTCGTTAGAAAACAAAACATTAGAATATCTTAAAACGCATCAAAATTGGTTGGGGTAATACCTTGAATTTCAAAATAATTGATTAAATTATTCACATTTATTAACATCAGTTAATTTTAAGGCAACCATTTAAAAATCTATTCGTATTTTTGGTACTAATTAGATTACTAGTTTATTATGCGTTTTCACACCATTAAAATACTATTTACTACACTTAGTGTTGTAACATTGTCAATTAACTCATTTGGTCAAGGATGTCCGAATGCTAATTTCTCAATGAATAATTTCACCAATTGGCTTGGTTTTACCGGGGTATTTGCAAATCCTAGCGTAACGCCTGGCATAGTCCCAGGGAGACACACGGTTATCAATACTGCAGGGACAGACCCTAATTCAGGTGGAGGTTTACCAATGTTACCTCCAGGTTCAACTTATTCTTGTCGATTAGGAAATAATTCGACTGGTGCAGAAGCAGAAGTATTAAAGTACACTTTAAACGTAACGCCTAATAATGCGTTGTTTGTTTATAAATTTGCAACTGTATTAGAAGATATTGGACATCCACCATCAGATCAACCAAAATTTGAAGTTAAGATTTTAAATTCAGCAGGTAGTATTATTTCAAATCCATGTGCTCAATATGATGTCTATGCAGGACAACCCGGGCAAGGTTTTCAAGTAAATGGAATCGTTAATTGGATGCCATGGAAAACAGTAGCTTTGAATTTACAACCTTACATTGGACAAACAGTTCAGATTGAGTTTACCACAAAGGACTGTGCTCAATCAGGCCATTTTGGATATGCATACATATCAGCTCAATGTTATCCACTCACATTAAATGTTAACTATTGTTTGGGTGCAAATAATGTAGTTATATCTGCTCCGACAGGTTTTCAATCGTACTTATGGCAAAATAATTCAACCAATCAATCTTACAATGTAGCAAATCCTACATATGGTCAAACTGTTACTTGTACGATGACGACATTTAGTAATTTAAACAACTGTCAAGTTACGATTTCGACACAAGTTTATCCTACAGAATTTCAATCTGGATTTAAAGCAGATACCGTTTGTGTGAATACGCCAACACATTTTATCGATACTTCTACTGTCAATGTTGGTAATACAATTACTGGACGGGTTTGGAATTTTGGTGATGGTTCAACAGGCTCTGTACAAACGAATCCTAATCACACTTATACGACATCCGGTACGTTTTTGGTTCGACTAATTTTAACATCAAACGACAATTGTAAAGATACTGTTTATCAATCAGTTTATGTTAAACCAAAGCCACCACTTGATTTTTCTGCTACTGATGCATGTTTTGGTGACACTTCGTATTTTGTTAATCTATCACAGGATACTCTTTCTCCAACTTTTACGTGGTTTTTAAGTAATGGTCAGCCGATGGTAGCTGATACCAATGCTCAATATTTATACCCTAATTTAGGAAGTTATAATATCATTCTTTTTGCAACCAATTCGTTAGGTTGTTCAGCAAGTTTAACGAAAGTACATACTGTACACGATAAACCAGTTGTTAGTGCAGGACCAGATATAGATATTTGTGCTGGTGTTCCGATGTTATTACATGGACAAGGTGCATTAACGTATACGTGGGATAACAACGTAACGGATAGTGTGTTATTTACACCTCCTGCTTCAGGTGATTATCATATGGTAGGAACAGATATTTATGGATGTTTCGATCTAGATACAGTTCACATATCATTATATGCCGTTCCAGTTGTAAATGCAGGAGTTGATCAAGAAGTTTGTGAAGGTACAGATGTTTTATTTAGTGCATCAGGAGCTACAACCTATTCTTGGTCAAACGGAGTTGTCGATAGCGTTCAATTTACGCCAACAGTTGGGACAACAACTTATTATGTAACAGGTTTTGGAGCAAACAATTGCCAATCAACCGATAGTTTGGTGTTGATTGTAAATGCTGCTCCAATAGTGCAAGCTGGCAATGATACAATTATTTGTATTGGTGAGTCAATGACCTTGAGCGGAACAGGAGCTTTTACATATGTATGGGATAACAATGTCACAAATGGTGTTACTTTTATTCCAACAGCAACGTTAACCTATACTGTTGTTGGAACAACAGCTGAAGGATGTACTGGAACCGATCAACGTGTTGTAACATTAGAACCTAGAATTAACCCTTCGTTTTCTTCTGATGTAATTGAAGGCTGTGTTCCCTTGGATGTTGTTTTTGCTAATACTTCAACAGGAACCCCTTATGTTCAATCTACTTGGAATCTTGGTGATGGCAATAGCAGTAGTTTAGCAACGAATGTTGCAAATACTTATCAAGCAGCAGGCTGTTATGATGTTTCTTTAACATTAAAATCCGCATTAGGTTGTCAGTGGGACACTACAATCATCGATTATATTTGTGTTTATCCGAATCCTGTAGCTAGTTTTACTCCAGTACCTGGTATTTTAAGTGAATTAGACCCAGTTACAACAATGAGTAATACTTCTTTGGGAGCCGTAACTTACGAATGGGATTTCCAAGACGGTTCAACTATTTCAACTGAGTTTAATCCAGAACATACGTTCCCAACTTCACCAGTTCAAAATTATGTTGTCCAATTAATGGCCATTTCTGATAAAGGATGTAAGGACAGTATTACGAAAAATGTTTTAATGACAGAAGGTAATCTCTATTTCGTTCCGAATGCATTTACTCCTGACGAAGATGAATTTAACCCAACTTTTCAACCTGTTTTCACATCTGGATTTGATCCGTATGATTTCAATATGAAAATATATGATAGATGGGGAGAAGTAATTTTTGAATCAAATTCACATACTGCTGGTTGGGATGGGACTTATCACGGTAAATTAGTTCGTGAAGGAATTTACAATTGGACTATTGAATTTAAAAAAGCAAAAACGGATGAACGTAAAATAATTTACGGTCACGTTACGATAATGAAATAAACAAGAAAACAGGAGTATTCCTGTTTTCTTGTTTTAACTACCAATACAAATATTAGGTTATGAAAAAAAGATTTTTTTTAACAACATTACTGAGTTGCTTTTTGACGATTTTTACATTCGGTCAAGAAATTGATCCACGTTTATTAAGTAACAAAGGCCAATTAGCTGAGTCAGCTTATAAATTCAATAAAAACGCTTACAATTATATGTTGTTTGAATTGGATCATGGTTATCAGGTAGTTGAAAAAAAATCATTATCGAAGCAAGAACGTCAATTGATCAGGAAATTACCTGAAAACAACTCCTCAGCAACTCAGTTGAATTTACTTGGAACTACAAATTTTAATTTTGTTGCATTAGGAATTGCGTTGAAATCTCAAGAAAAACAATTTTTCTTGCTTGGTGAAAACAAGGTGTTGGTATTATTACCCATTTCTGAGATAACACAATTGTTCATTCTAGATCCTTCTAATACAAAATAACATGAAAGTATTAATAGTAACCTTTTCGGTCTTATTGAGTTCGATTTTATTCTCTCAAACTAATATACCTTTTACTTCAACAAATAATAATCAAACTTTTAATACTTGTAATGGATTTATTATAGATTCAGGAGGTCAAGGTGGAACTGGATATAGCAACAACGAAAACACAACAATTACGATTTGTCCAGGTACTACAGGGAATATTATTTCAATAGTTTTCAATTTTTTTCAATTAAGTACTACTGATGATAATCCACTTCCAAATGTAACGAATGTCGATTACATGGATGTGTATGATGGTAACTCAACAGCTGCGCCAACATTAGGTACATATACAGGAACACAATTACAAGGTGTTGTTATAAGTGCGACACCGTTTAATACAACTGGATGCATTACTTTGCGATTCCGCTCTAACTCAATAGGTACTGGAATGTTCACTGCTTCAGCAACATGCACAACTCCTTGTGCTACACCAACTGCCCATGGTGTTATTGTTGGTGGTGATGCTCCTGATAGCACAAGAGTTTGTATAGGTGAAGTAGTTAATTTTGCTAATAATCTTTCCACAGCTGCTACTGGTTTTACTTTGGCAAATTATTACTGGGATTTCATGGATGGAACTGGAGCAACTGGCCAAACAGTTTCTCATGCATTTACAACACCAGGATATTATTTAGTTCAATTGTTTGTGACAGATAATAATGGTTGTGGAAATACAAATTTGATCGATTTACAAGTATATGTTGCGACGAAACCAAGTTTTGCAGGTTTTCCAAATGATACTACTTTGTGTTTAGGAGAAAGTTTAGTAGCAACGCCAAACCCAGAGTTTAGTGAAGTTTCATGGAATGGATTCCCTGGAAGTCAAACAATAGATGATGGTTGTTTACCCGATACTTTATTGGGAGTTTCTCAAGATATTCAGATTATGCAGACTGGATTTCAACCTGGTGCAACAATTACTCAAAATAGTGATATTGTTAGTTTTTGTATCGACCTAGAACATTCATTCATGGGTGATTTAGTAATTCTGGTTCAATGTCCTAATGGTCAATCGCAAATATTTCACCAACAAGGAGGCGGAGGAACACAAATTGGAATACCTAATCAACTAGATAATGTAGATTGTAGCGACCCTACAACTCAAGGTATCCCTTTTACTTATTGTTTTACTCCAACTGCAACAGACACTTGGGTCACTTGGGTCACAAACAATGGTTTTGGGTTAACACTTCCGGCAGGAAATTATGCTCCCGTTCAACCTTTTAGCAACCTTTTTGGTTGTCCTTTAAATGGTATCTGGACTTTAACAGTAATTGATAATTGGGCAGCCGATGACGGTACACTTTTCGCGTTTGATATAAATTTAAATCCAAGTTTGTATCCTCCACTTCCTGCTTTTGAGCCACAAATAGGTTTAGGTAGTGATTCCTCTTTCTGGTCAACTCCTGCTATTTTTGCAACAATTTCTTCAAATGGTGATAGTTTGTCAATCAATCCTACTTCTGCAGGTATTTATAATTATACATACAATCTAATAGATAACTTCGGTTGTACAAATGATTCAACATTCACATTAACAGTTAATGCAAATCAACTTCCAGATGCTGGCCCAGATATCATTGCATGTTTAGGGGATTCTGTTCAATTAAACGGGTCGATTTCAGGAGGTAGTTTAAACTGTGATTACACCTTTAGTCTAGAAGATTCATTTGGTGATGGTTGGAATGGTAATAACCTTTTAGTTACAATAAATGGTGTGACAAATTCGTATACAGTACCATTTGGTGATACCGCTAATTACACTGTTTCAATACCTCATGGTACATTGGTTACTTTTCAGTTTGACGGATTAGGATCTTTTCTAAATGAATGTGGTTTTGAAATTATTGATCCTTCAGGAGCAGTTATTTTCTCGGATGGTGGCAATTTTACAGCGCCTTCTTCTGCTATTCAAACATTTACTTCTGATTGTTTTGGAGGTATAATTTTCGATTGGTCTCCAGCTGCAATATTGAATAATAATACTATTCCAAATCCAACAGGTTTATTTGATACTAATGGCGTTTTGTACTTGACAATTCATCCTGCAGGACATCCACTTTGTGTTACTACCGACAGTCTCAATTATTCTGTTGTTCCTTATTTAAATCCTGGAACTGATAGCTCACTTACTATTTGTTCTCAAGGTGCACCTACTGATTTGTTTCCATTATTAGGCAGTGGTGCTACACCTAATGGTATTTGGACGGATGCTTCAGGAGCAATTGTAACAATGCCTTATAATCCAGTTACTATGAACCCAGGTGTTTATACTTATTCCGTTGATACAAGTGGTTGTGTAAGTACTGCTGAAGTTGTAGTGACTGAAATCGTTACAACAGTAACTGTAAATCCTACAAATATTAATTGTTATGGTTTTTCTAATGGTTCCGCACAAATAACAGTAACTAACGGAAATGTTTATTCTCTTGATGGAGGAACGCCAACGCCAATAACATCTTCACCATTTACTATTTCTAATTTAGCAGTTGGTCCTCATGTGATAGTGGTTGCAGGCTTAAATGGTTGTGGTGCATTTGCAAACTTCCAAATTAATCAACCTCAGCCGCTTCAAATAACAACAATTACACCAAACTTGACGGCATGTCCTGAGGCAAACACTCAACTATCAGCTGCTGCTACAGGAGGTTCTTCACCTTACGTTTTTACTTGGGTTGCTAATAACGCAATTGTTGGTTCAGGAGCAAACATAAATGTTTCACCTGATGTTACCACTACATACTGCGTGGTTCTTTCAGAAGCTTGTGGTTCTTTACCAGATACAGCTTGTATGACAATTACTGTCCCTGCTCCAATAAACATTTCAATTGTTCCAGATGATACAGAAGGTTGTTTTCCAGTTCCAGTTACATTTACCAATAATTCAACTGGGTCAACAATTGTAACAAGTCAAATTAATTTTGGTGATGGAAATACAACTGTTTCTCCAGGGACAAATTCATTTTTTAATGAATACCAAACTCCAGGAGTTTATAATGTAACAATTACTTCGACTTCTAATTTAGGATGTGTATATGATACTACATATACTGCAATGATTGAGGTGTTTGATAATCCAGAAGCAGATTTCAATATTAATCCAAATCCAGTAGGGATGTTTGATGCTCGTGTTCATTTATATAATGCAAGTTCGAATGATGTGGTAGCATTTAATTGGATGATTAATGGTGGTGATCCAGCTCAATCAGCTAACGAAGACTTGTCTGTTCAATTTGAACAAGGAGAAGCAGGTAATTATAATGTCACGCTGTATGTTACAAACAATGATGGTTGTGTCGATTCAATTACCAAAATTGCTCAAGTTGTTAGTGAAGTGATTGTGTTTGCGCCGAATACATTTACTCCTGATGATGATGAACGTAACCCACAATGGTTGTTGTACATTCAAGGAGCTGATGTCATGCAGTTTAACTTGAAGATTTACAATAGATGGGGTGAAATCATTTGGGAAAATAACGACCCTTCTATTCCATGGGATGGGTCTTATAAAGGCGAAATTTGTCCGCAAGGAGTTTATTCGTGGACGTTGGAAACGAAAGATATAACAACAGATAAACGTTACCGTTTTGATGGAAGTATCAACTTATTGAGATAAAAACAAAAAAGCCCGTAAGGGCTTTTTTTTATTGTGAGTTAGTTCTTCTTTTTTGTTCCGTTAAAATCAAATTCAATTCCCTTCCTGTTTGTCCTTTTACTGATGTATTTTCATCTGCACGACGCAACAAATAAGGCATAACCTCTTTTATTGGACCATAAGGAACATATTTTGCAACATTGAACCCAGCATGCGCTAAGTTGTATGAAATGTGATCACTCATCCCTAATAACTGAGCAAAATAAATACGTTGATCATTTGGTTGAATATTTTTTTGCTCCAATAAAGTTGTCAAATACAACGATGATGCTTCATTATGTGTTCCAGCACATAATGAAATATGCTCAATTTCATCTGTTAAATAGTCCAAACAACGGTTATAATCCAAATCACAACTTTCTTTGTCTTTTTGAATAGGTGATGGGTAGTTATTATCAATAGCTCGTTGGCGTTCTTTTTCCATGTATGCTCCACGGACTAATTTCACACCATATTTGATGCCATTTTCTTTCGCCCATTGCACACTTTTTTGCAGAAAATCAAAACGATCGTGTCTGTAAATTTGAAGCGTATTGAAAATAATAGCTTTTTCTTTGTTGTATTTCAACATCATTTCATGTGAAATACGGTCGATGACATCTTGAATCCATGTTTCTTCTGCATCGATAAAAACAGGAACTGATGCATCAAATCCAGCTTTACAAATGCGATCTATGCGTGCGAGTGTTTCTTCGTATTCAGCATGTAGCTCAGGTGTTAATAAGCTTTCACTATTATTTGTTGCTTCTAATAAACCAAAGCGTGCAATGCCCGTTATTTTAAACACAGCGAAAGGAATTGCTTCGTTACCAGTAGCTTTTGTAATTGTAGCAATGATTTCATTCGTCGTTGCTTCAAAATCTTCTGCAGACACTTTTCCCTCTACCGAATAATCAAGGATTGTTCCAACACGGCTTTGCCACATTGTTGTTATGGTCGAAGTACATTCCTCTATTGTTTCGCCACCACAAAACTGTTTGAAAATCGTAGCTCTGATTAACCCTTTGATTGGAAGTCCTAATGCTAAACTTGTATTGGTAACATTTTTACCAATTTTCACCAAGGTTGGACGTGCAATAACACTGAATAAAAAGTTAGCGCGTTTTAAATCACGATTACTTTTGTGTTTGAATGCAATTTCTGTATTGTTAAATGAAATCATACTGCAAAATTAAACTGTTTCCGCTATTTTTGTCCATCAAAAGGGTCAAATTCTTTTAAACTAATTTATTTTCATTGAAAACACTTCATTTAGACGGTACGAACATCGAAATTGGACAACTTGAAAAAAGCACTTTTTCTGATCTATTAACAGGGAAATACGCGCATTCACGCAAAGTTATTTTGGTTGACGAAAACACGCACGATCATTGTTTGGAGTTCCTAATTACCGCTTTTTCAGGTTTAGAAGAAGCAGAAGTGATGTTATTGCCTGCTGGAGAAGAGAATAAAGTGATGGAAGTCTGTTTTCAAGTTTGGGAAGCGCTTTCAGAATATCAGATTTCTCGTTCCGATTTGATTATCAATCTTGGAGGTGGAGTAGTTACTGATATGGGAGGCTTTATTGCTGCTGTTTTCAAGCGAGGAGTCGATTTTATAAATATCCCAACTAGTTTGTTAGGAATGGTAGATGCAGCAATTGGTGGGAAAACTGGCGTTGATTTAGGGCCATATAAGAATCAATTAGGTGTTTTCAAACAACCAACTGCGGTTTTTATCGATCCACGCTTTTTAGCTTCGTTACCGCAAGATGAATGGAAAAATGGTTTTGCTGAATTATTGAAACACGCATTGATTTCAGATGAAAAACATTGGGATGAACTCACTAAAACAAGTTTTGAAGAGTTAATTGGTTCCAAACATTGGGAGAACTATATCGCGCAGGCTGTAACCATTAAATCGGATATCGTTGCCCGCGATCCTATGGAAAAAGGTGAACGAAAATTATTAAATTTTGGACACACCATTGGTCACGGAATTGAAGGGTTTTGTTTGGAAAACGAAACGCCAATTGCGCACGGTCATGGGGTAGCTTTAGGAATGATTGCAGAGAGTTATCTTTCTATGAAAAAAGGCTTTTTATCAGAAGTTGCTTTGAATCAGATTGTTGAGCAATTAAAGAATCGTTTCGAAGGAATTGAAATAGCTGATAAAGAAGCGATTTTAAAGATTATCCAAAACGACAAGAAAAATGATAGTGCTGGAATTAAATGTGTGCTGCTCAATAAAATCGGTGCAGCTTCATTTGATCACATAATAGCTGATGAAGAAATAATTGAAAGTTTGGACTACCTAATAGCAATGTATAAGCAATGAGCTTATTTCAATTGAAGTAATTGCGCTTTGATTTTTTCTAATTTTTCAATGAGCTCCGTGTGATCCGTTGTGTTGTTAACGGTTTTCACAACAACAGTTTTCGATTTTAATGCTTTTTTAGCTCCATCCAACGTATAACCTTCTCCTTTTACGAGTTGGTAAATCTTGTTAAAAAGTTCGATGTCTTTTACAGTGAAAAGGCGCTCTCCTTTTTTGTTCTTTTTCGGCTGTATTTGAGTGAATTCTTTTTCCCAGAACCTTATTAATGAAGTGTTTACATCAAAAATTGATGCGACTTCACCTATTGAATAATACAGTTTCGTTAATTTAATTCCTTCTAATTTGCTCAAAATGAATGTTTTGAATTTGTGAAAATAATCATAATTTTGCAAACGTGAAATCAAAGGTGTTTTTTATTGCAATCTTTTTGGGAATAACAGTTGTTCTTTTGCCTCGTTACAGTTGGGCACAAAACACACCCGATAGTTTGGTGAATAAAATACCGACTTCAAACACCTTACCAAAAGCTTCTGGTAACGATACCATCAACGAGTATGTCGATGAAATCATCAAATTTTCCAAGAAATTTTTAGGAACTCCCTATCAATACGCAGGTTCTACACCTTCAGGTTTTGATTGTTCAGGATTTATAAATTACGTCATGGGGAATTTTGGTTTTCAATTATCACGTTCTTCTCCTGGTATTGCTGAATTTGGAAAAACAGTAAAATTATCTGAATTACAACCTGGCGATTTGATGTTTTTTAAAGGACGAAGCGTAAATTCAACCACTGTTGGTCACGTTGCAATGGTCGTTGAAGTAAACAATGGCGTTATTAAATTTATCCACTCATCAACTTCTCGAGGAGTTGTCATTGATACATTTAACGGAAGTCAATATTACGTTCCGCGTTATTTGAAAGCAAAACGCTTGGATTATGGCGTGGTTGATGCATCAAATTTTCGTTGATGATGCGGGTGTTTTAGTAAATGCCAAATCAAATAAACGATGGTAATCAATGCCGCACCAATTCCTACAGAAAAAACAGTGAAAATCGTTGCAAAGGTATTGTCGTATAAATAGTTGGTAATCAATGCTCCTGAGAAAATCCCAAATTCTAAAGCAATAAACATTGTTCCGGCACCAATTCCTCTTCGTGCTTCAGGTGATAAATCTGCAGTCCAAGCAAAAATAGTAGGGGACGAGATACCTGTTGCAATACCAAAAATTATTGATGCGATTGTGTATGTTGTAGCCGATTGTGCAGATCCAATGAGATACATTGATAAAGCTAACAAACTCATTCCGATTAACAACACTTGCCTTCTTCCAATTCGATCAGAAAGTTTGCCAGCGGTCAATCGTATGATAATCGTCGCTATTACGTAAAACACAAAAAATGAGCCCTTGTTTTCAATGTGAAGGTAGGTCGATATGTCAGGTGTGAGCACAAAAATAATACCACTGCAAATGGCGGATAAAAACATAACAACAGCAACTGGAATTACAGATGGTTCAATAATTTCATCACGTTTTACCCGCAACAATTTGAATGAAAACGATTGTGGTTGTTTGAGTGTTTCTTTTGATTGCACAACAAACAGTTGCGCTACAACCACCATCAAAGCTGAAAAAACAAACAAGCCATTCAAGCCTACTTGTTGAACGATAAATGTGCTCAGTCCTTGACCAACACCAATACCGAGTGAAATAAACGTACCCCAAATGCCCATACCTGTTCCGCGTTTTGCTTTCGGTAAAATATCAGTAATCAATGCGGTTGCGCCAGTTGGAAAGAAACCAGTAGCAAAACCATGAATGAAACGAATAATCAACAAGGTCAATACAGAAAAGCTGAACATGTAAGATATACTAGCAATGAAACTCACAACAACACCAAAGAGCAACACCTTTTTTCGTCCGATGTTGTCAGCTAATTTTCCTGAAAAAGGACGTGATAGACCTGCTGAAATTGTAAATAAGCCAATAATCCAACCTTTGTGAGATGCACCCTTTAATTGAGTGATAATTGCATTCATTTCAGGAATGATACAATTGAAGCTCAATATGAAAAAGAACATTGAGAGACAAATAAACCAAAAGTTGCGGCTGTAATTTTTCAAAGTGCTGCAAAAGTAAGGTTTTAATCACGTTTATTTGATTTAATCAAACAATAATGACAGATTTCTGTTTAACTTTATAAAAAGAGATATTATGATGGAAGCTACTTTTGGTGCAGGTTGTTTTTGGTGCATCGAGGCTTGTTTTAAAGCTGTAACGGGAATTGTTAGTGTCGTACCTGGTTTTTCTGGTGGAATGCTTGAAAATCCAACATACCATCAAGTATGTACTGGAACAACCGGCCATGCAGAAGTGGCTCGTGTTGTTTATGATGAAACAATCATTTCATATGAAGAATTACTTGAATTATACTGGTTTGTGCATGATCCAACACAATTGAACCGCCAAGGGAATGATATAGGAACACATTATCGTTCGGTAATTTTTTACCACAACGACGAGCAACGTAAGCTTGCAGAACAATATAAAGCACGTTTGACGGAAGAAAAAGTATGGGATTTACCTATCGTTACTGAAATCAGTCCGTTGATTAATTTTTATCCAGCCGAGGATTACCACGTAAATTATTACGAATTAAATCCAGGGAATGCATATTGCCAAGCGATTGTCCGACCCAAAGTTGAGAAGTTTCGAAAAGTATTTGCTAAAAAATTAAAGGACTAAATACAAAAATCCCCAGTTACAGTAGTAGCTGGGGATTTTTAAATATGATAATTGTGAATTATAATTCTCCTTCTGTCGATTTGTTTTCAGCTTTCTTTTGATCAACTTTCGCAGCATGTTCTTTTAATAACTGATCAAATTTAGTGATTTGATCTGGCGTTAAGTGTGCTTTGCACATCTCGATGCGCGCGCTATTATTAGCCTCGATCAGTTGTTTTTTCTGCTCAGCACTCAACGATTGATCATTGCGAACCGCTTCATTTTTTGCTGCAATCCCAAGATTAATATCACTTATAAATCCAGCTTGTTCAGTCGTTAAATCAAGTTGTTTGGTCATTTTTGCAGTTAAGCGAGTTGCTCTATCAGCAGCCGAAGGTGCTTCTTCTGATTTTTGTTTTTTTGTTTCTATTTTACCTTTTGGAACACCGTTTGCAGCTTTTCCAGATGTTTTTTGAGCAGTTAAACTGAAACTAGCTAAAAGAGCTCCTGAAATTAGAATTGTTTTTATCATGATTGTTAATTTTTTAATTGTGTTTTTGTTAAGACAATAAATGTACAAAATAGTTGCTGAAGTAACTTCAAAATTAATGCCAATACTTACAAAAAGCGCGCTATTTTACTCCAATAATAAAACAAAACAAAATCGTAAGAAATGTGTGAGAAAATACAAAACCATATTCCAAGTGGTTTTAAGGCATAACTAATAGCAATGATAAACAGCAAAACCATTAATCCGTATTTTGTTGTAGACCAGTCTTTTGGATTAAAATATCCATGAATTGCTACAAAGAAAACAGCCGCAATAAGAGGATGAAACCATTGTTGAATAAATAAGCGAAACAATATTTCCTCTCCAAATCCAGCGCATATGGATAAAAAAAGAAGTTCTACAACAGTAAGTTGCAACGATTGAATAATAGTGATTTGAGCTGAAATTGAAGCGCTTTCGGAACCAATATTCGTCAATAAAATCATGATAAACCCGACGACAAATCCAAATTCAAGTCCAATTAATGACCAAACAGAAGTGAAATTATCAAGTTGCAAAAATGTTGATAGATTGGGAAATCCTGATAAGCCCCAACCCAATGGAGCCATCAATAAAGTCAACAAACCCAATAATAAAAACTTGCTTTTTTTCAAGTTTATGTCATTTTTAGGATAATTTCCTGATGTTGCGGAAAGCGCGGTAATAAATCGGATGCAGTAAACAGTTCAAAATCAGCAAAATCAAAACCGGGTGCAACGGCACAAGAAACCAAAGCATAGCCTTCACGGTCTTTTACTTCTGAACCAAAAATGGTTCCGCCTTTTACGATTAAAAAAGGTTGATTACCAGCGTCATTCACTAATCCCAAGTGATGAGCAGTATGTGTTTCACCCTCGATTGTATGAACCAACAACGTGTTTCCTTCGTGAAAATACCACGTTTCATCCGATGTGATTCGGTGAAAGCGCGAAAAGTTTTGACCAGTTAGTAAAAAATAGATACTTGTCATTAATTGTCGATCCGTTCCGTTCAATCTTGTTTCAGACCGATACGTTTCACGGTAAAAACCTCCTTCAGGATGAGGAAGTAAATCTAATTGATCAATCAATTCTTGTGCTCTCTTTGGTAATTCCATTATTCAACAGGTCCTTTAGGGAAAGTTATGTTTCTTTTCTTTTGAGTGGGTAAATAATACCGCAAATCGAATGTGAAATATCCAGCTGTGATTGGTTTGTATGCAACCATTTTATTGCCAGTTCCTGACTGTTTCAAAATACTAACACCAAATAAAATTGGGCGAAATGGAACTTTTGCACCTACTCCAAAATAAAATATGCCTGCCTTATTCGTTCGGTATTCAAAACCAATTCCAGCATTCGTTGAAAAATAGGTGCGATTGGTTCTTCTTCCTTCTACAAGTATACTTTTTCCTGGTCCAGGAATAATCGAATCACGAACATCTGAAGGGTATTGATTGATAGAAACACCTAAATTCGCATTCATGAACCACTGTTGGTCCATTTGCACGTGTATCATTCCATTAATTGGAATATCATAATTGACAAAAGCAAGTTGTTGACTTCTGTAAATACCTGAATCTGGAATGTTAACTTGTGCGTTGTAAACGCGTCTTACCTGATACAAACCTGTTTCTAGTGCAATGTTTTTCGTTATCCCAATACGAATGATTCCACCAAATGTGTACCCCATTTTGTTAGTAAATGTTGTTTGCATTGCGCCTGTTGAATCCTCAAAATAAGTGTTTTTAGCACCAATAAAATCGTTTGGTATAACAGGTGAGGCACAAATTCCAAAATATGTTGGGTATTTTGATGTTGTTATTTTTTGTTGTGCTTTGGTCAAAAAAGCAACACAACAGAAGCAACATAGAACGAGCGTTTTAATCATAGAAATTGTTTTAAAAGTAGAACGTTTTAAACCACTTTTTGGTTGGTTATTCCGATTTCCATGTTGTAACATATTCAATTGGTTTTCGTTGTCCTTTTGGCCACTCAATTTCTGGATAACCTAAATAAAACAAACCAATACATACTTGTTGCTCCGTCAACGAAATAAATTCCCGAAATTGTTGTGTTTTTACCATGTTTGTTGATGACCAAAACCCACCAATTCCTTGTGCAGTAGCTGTTAGGTGCATGTTTTGAACGGCACAAGCAACTGCTGCAAAATCGTCAGCTTCACTGATTTTTGTGTCTTTTTCCCGATCAACAATCAATGCAATGACAGCTGTTGCCAATTTGGGACGATTGATTAATTTGATCAGTTTTTTATCGTTTTGAAGTTCTTTTGGCGTTTCACTCAAGTAAGCATTACCAAGTACTTCGCTTAATTGTACTAATGCGTTGTCTTGCAACACAACAAAGCGCCACGGTTGCGTCAATCCATGAGAAGGTGCCCAAATAGCATTGTTTAACAACAATTCAATTTGTTCGCGGTGTATTTTACGTTTGCTAAATTGTTCCGGATAAATCGATCTTCTGTCGCGGATGATAGCAGTAATTTCACTTAAATTATAACGCATGCTTCGTTTTTTGAACAAAGATACATTCGTTTTTTGAAAGCTGAAATGTTCCGCTGGATTTATCTATCGTTATTACTGTCGATTGCTTTTTGAAGCGCGAAAAATGTCTTGTCAATTGTTTCGTATTGTCCATTAGGTAAGGGACCCAGGGCAGGTGCAGCTACGAGGTAACCTGCAGCATCAATTAGGAAATAACTTGGTGTAACTGCAATTTGATACGAGGAAAAAATGGAATGTGTGGAAGCTAAAGCAGTACTTTCCCATGGATAATCATTTTTAAATTGAGTCAAGGCCTGTTCATTTAACGCACCATCATGTTTGATAATCATTAAAAAATTAACTGCATTGTAGTATTTATTGTACAATGGCACCAATAAAGACAATTGTTTGAGCTGCTCCGAGCTAGTTGGATCAATAAAGAACAAGTACAAGTGTTTGCCTTCAAACCGTTTTAAGTCGATGACTTTTTGGTTGTCTACAATTAAAAAATCGGGAGCTCGACCACCAATTCCCAATTCGGTTAAACGATCGTATATATTTTTTGCAATGGTTCTGTTTTCTTTGAATCCTCCAAAACGAGCGACACTATCAAGTATTGTTAAAATGGTTGTTTGTGGATATTCTTTTTGATAATACACCTCACTCAACAGTTTTATCATGACATATTCACGTAGTTTTATGTTGTTTTTCATTGTGTATTCACCTGCCATCGCTCGATTGATAATTGTTGGGCTAGCTTGAACAATACCTTGATAAATTTTCTCATTCAATTTACTATCAACGTGTTGCATGAATTGGGCATAAAAAACATTGATGTATTCCATGTATGCAACGGAATTGTAGTTCATCGGTATGTTCTTGATGTAAAAATCATATTTTTCATAACGATTTCTATTTCCCAAAAACGTTAAATTGTCCAAACGAGCGATTGTGAATTTTCGGTGATAGTTGAAAAAAGCATCAAGCGTATCTGCTGCATAATACTTTTCGACGTCGCGTTTAAACGTATCTAAATGCAACGCAAACTTTGGTGATTCTATGTTTTTCTTTGTATAATACTGTGCAACAAAATCATCTGCCCAACTATCCATCTCGAGCACTTTGTAATTGATGTCCTTTTCAGATAAATTTTGAAAAGCAATTTCAACAAAGTTGCCAGCAGGTCGGTATTGTTCGTAAGGATTTTTAGCTGGTAAATAGATTTCATACGTTTTACCTGGACTAGCTAAAATAATTCCTTTGTTGTTGTTACTTGTGATAGTGAGTTGTTGTGTTGCCGTCAAAAAAAAGGAAACAGTAAACGAACTGTCTGCATGCACAATTGCACTTGCAATGCGTTCTGTTTTCAAAGACAAGAAATCAGACACCTGTAAAATGTCCACTTGTTTGCCGACATATGCCGGAGCAAAACCTTTAATAGTTGTGACTTCTTGTGCAAATATGACACAAGAATTGATGAGTAAAATGAAAAAAATAGCTACTTTCAACATATAACTTAAACGAGCAAATCGGCATTTGTTACAAATTGTTCGATTTTACTACCCGATTTAACGATTTCTCTGATGATGGTTGAATTAATTGCAAAAAATTGAGGGTTAGGTAATAAAAACACTGTTTCAATAGCCGCTAAATCACGATTCAAGAGTGCGATAGGTTGTTCGTAGTTGAAGTCTTTAGTATCGCGCAATCCACGAACTATATGTGTGCAGTTGTTTTTAGCGCAAAAGTCGACCGTTAATCCTTGAAAAAAAGTAATGGATACTCTTTTTTCATCTTGAAACAACGAAGAAATATGTTCCAAGCGTTTCTGTTTATCGAAATATGATTGTTTTGAAGTATTTTCACCAATGGCAATAATGACTTCATCGAACAACGTAAGCGCGCGTTGAACAATATCTTCGTGACCTTTTGTAAATGGGTCAAATGAGCCGGGAAAACAAGCACAAGTTCTCATGATGCTGTTAATTGAAAAAAACTAAAATAAACATTTCCAAAATTTCGAACGTCATAAAAGTGGGGGAGATGACTCAAATTTGTTTGTTTTCCATGTTCAATAATCATCCATCCTCCAGGATTTAATAGTTGAAATTCATGGACTTTTAACACCAATGCTTCATGAAATGTCGCGTCATATGGCGGATCGGAGAAAATTAAGTCGTAAGTCGCTTTCGTTTTTTCGACAAACTGAAGCACATCATTTTTAGCAATTTGCCATTCGTCACCAATCGCTAACTCTTTCCAAAGTTTGTACATGTATTTGATGCAAACTGGATGGCGATCAACAGAAGTTACTGTTCCAGCTTCACGGGATAAAAATTCCATGGAAATATTTCCAGTTCCAGCACACAAATCAAGAATGTTCAAGTTCAGCAAATCCATTCTGTTTTCAATCATATTGAACAAGCCTTCTTTCGCATAATCGGTTGTAGGACGAGAAGGAAAACTTTTGGGTGGACTAAATCTTCTTGCTTTATAAATCCCTCTAACTATACGCACAATGTCTGGTATTGAATGTGTTTGTATGGACTAAGATCGAAAGTTACCAGGTTGAATGGAGGTAATTTGGATGCTAATGCCACAAATTGATTTGCTTTTGCTATTGTGTCTTCTTGACTCGTACTCAAGGTGAGCACCGTTTTTTCTGTAATTGCTAATTTTTGGATGCAAGTAAGAGTTTGGTATAAAACGTCTTCAATTGCTTGGTAAACGTGCGCCGTTGCATGAACAATTGCTCCACCTTTTCGGATGACAAGCAAGAAAATATCTTCCTGTAAAACGATTTCAATTTTTGTGCTACTGATTGCTCCACCTTGTAATCCACGCAAAACATGAGTTAGTTCGTGTTGAATAACAATGCGGGGATATTTTACGATTAATACTGATTTAATCCAAAGAGGAAGTTGATAAACAGCTACGGCATTCCATTCCAACAAACGATTGTAATCTGTTTCGCCTTTTGGAATCGACTCACTCAATGTGAATTGCAATAATTTATCAGCTTTATTTGTCGCAAAAAGTGGAGATGGTACTAAGGTGAAATTTGTTGCAGCATACGAACACGAAAAACTGGTATATTCCTGCTGCGATGGGATTGCAGCGATTAACTGCAAGAATGTTTCTTTGTAACCAAAATCTGTTTTATTCAAACATGGTAACGAAACCAATGTCTGAAGGGAAGACCCATCCCATTGAAAGGCAGAAATTCGAGAAGAGGTAATTTCAAAAATTAATTGCACAAGCTTTTCCTTTCTTGCAAATGTAAGACTTTCTTTAGTTAATTTGTGTTTTCTCAAAAAGGAAGTAACACAATTTTGGCTACATTTGAGCGATGTCTGATTCCAATTCATTTTCTGAAGACTTAAAAAAACAGTTTGCGGTTCAATTTTCGCACCATCCAAATGCAGAACAAGCTGTAGCGATCAATGAATTGATAAACTTTACCGTTCAATCTGAAAAAAACACGTGCTTTATTTTGAAAGGCTACGCAGGAACTGGAAAGACATCGTTATTGGGAGCTTACATACAATCGTTAGCTGTTCTCAAAAAGAAAACGGTATTAATGGCGCCAACAGGTAGAGCAGCAAAAGTACTTGCGCTAAAATCGAAAAAACTTGCAACAACCATTCACAAACGGATTTATTTCTCTGGAGCAGATGCAAGTGGTTCTTTTCGCTTGAATTTAGCACCAAATAAATCCAAAGACACGGTCTTTATTATTGATGAAGCGTCAATGATTGGTGATTATTCCTTGCAAGCAGATGGCAGTGTGTCACGCAATTTGTTGGCGGATATATTTGAATATGTTTTTCAAGGTGAAAATTGCAAGTTGATTTTTTTGGGAGATGAAGGACAGTTACCTCCAGTTGGTACAAGTGAAAGTCCTGCTTTGAGTGCAGAATACCTTTCGCATCATTTTGCAATGATCGATTTTACCGTTGTTGGATTAACTTCAGTGGTGAGGCAGCAAGCAAATTCAGGAATTCTTGCAAATGCAACACACATAAGAGAAGCTCAAGTCAATGAATTCCTTCCAACGATAGATTTGAATAGTTTTCAAGATACGCAAGCCGTTCCCGGTGATGAATTGATTGAGAAAATAGACAGTGCTTACAGCAAATTCGGAGCGGATGAGGTGATGATTGTCACGCGTTCCAATAAACGCGCTAATTTGTACAACCAACACATTCGAAACAGTATTCTTTACATGGAAGAGGAATTGTGCGGAGGTGATTTGGTAATGGTTGTCAAAAACAATTATTATTGGTTGGATCCATTAAGTCAAGCCGGATTTATTGCGAATGGCGAATTGTTGAAAATTCACCGTGTGAAACGCATCGAAACAGTTTACAATGTCCGCTTTGCTCGTTTGGAAGTTTCTTTGATTGATTATCCTGAAATGGATCGCTTCGAAACGATTGCTTTTATGGAAACGTTAACCATTGAGGAACCAAATTTGAAACGTGCGTTCTTAAAAGAATTGTTTTTTGAGATTGAAAAAGATTTTGAACACGAAAAAAACAAACAAAAACGCTATCAAGCAATCATGAAATCACCCTATTTCAATGCGCTTCAAATTAAATTTGCATATGCCGTAACCTGTCATAAATCGCAAGGAGGTCAATGGTCTGTGGTTTTTGTAGATCATGGTTATATCGAACCAACTCAATTGGATAATTCGTTTTTACGTTGGTTGTATACAGCAACGACACGTGCAACCGATCAATTGTACTTTGTTAATTTATTACCAGAATTAGTAGAAGAAAATTAACGTACCAATTCCTGCCATTTAAATGAAATAGGACCGCAACTAACTCTCGTTGCGTCTAGTGTTTTGTTCATTCTGTCGATGACAATTTTTGCTTCCTCTCGCGACAAATAAGCTGCAGCAAGTATGTTTAATTCACTTTTCAATTGTTGGATGACACTTGCAGCGCGCAACGCACTCAAATAATCATTATCTGTTAACTGAAAATCAGCAAGTTGTTGACTTATATCACTAGTTTTTTGGATTGTTGTTTTGACTGGATCTGTATAGGTGTTAATTTCTAGAAAAAGTCCACGGTTGATAAACAAATTTATTTGTGTTGTTCGCAGACGCACCATACTCGAATCAAGTGCACTTATTGGGTAGGATTCCCATTCTTTTCGGTTATTCGATCGAATCGTTTTATTTCCATTCCACGCGCCAACACCATTTCCTCGTACAATTGTTTTGAACGGAATTTTTTTATCCAAAAGCGTTTCGAAAAACTGACGAATAGCAACGCTATCCTTTTCTTGAATCAGTTTTTCACCCAATTTCCAATCATTCGATGCAAACAAGTCGTTTTTATCCAATTGAAAACGAGCATCATAGCCGTTTTTTGCATCGATTACATTTATGTGAAGCATCACTTCATCCACATCGTCTGCTAAAGGTGCATTTGGGATAGCTATCAAGCGAATCGTAAATGGGGTTTTGATGGTGTCTGATTTGAACGTCAAATCTTGGGTATACAAATCAAATGTAGTTGAATCAGAAAAAGTGTACAAGCCATTTTTTTCGGTAAAATCCATCCAGTGCAATCCCATTGCGGAAGTGTATTGTTCCATACGAAATTGATAACCCGCCAAAATCGCTAAAGCCTGTTCTTTTTCGTTCGTCAAATCCTTTATTTTTTTCGTGTAAAATTCAAAACGACTGTATAATTGCACCAATTCAGCTTGTTTTTTATTTTTTGCTGATTTATTTGATTTTGCTGTTGGAATTCCATTGTAAGTCGAGCCAGGTTTTTTCGCAGCAGATTTGCGCCCTTTTTTCACTTTCCGAGAGGCTTTGCTACTTGTAGTAATTGGCTGGTTTGATAATTCCGTATATTCTTTTTCTGTTTTATCAATTTTTAATTTCGTTTCGTCTTTTTTGCGTTGCGCTTCAGCAATTTGAAAGTCAAATCCCTTTTTACCATAAATCCGATCTTCTAAGGGCGCAATTTTAGTTGTACGCAATTCATTGATAACTGCTTGAAATGTTTTCCCTGAATTATAGGAGGAATCAGGTGAAAGAAAACGCGTTTCATCAGAACCAAACAAATGATAGCTTACGCCATTTCGTTCGATGACAACAGTTGTTTGTTTTTTGGAATTGTATCCCCAAACATCGAAATGGATTTGTGTTAATTTATTTTCACCAACGGTCATTAAATCGATTAAAGGCATCTTTAGCGGCTCTAACACCGATTGTTTGCGCTTTTGTTTTTCTTTCAGTCGAACTTGATAAGGAAAAAGTCCCACAGCTTTTGGCAAACCTTTGTTCCAACGACCATTTTCATCTTTTTCACGTTCATTCAATAAACCAGATGTTTCAGATCCATCTCCTGCTGCTATTAAAATATTTTCAAAGGTTTTCGCCTGCCCACCTAAGGCACTGAAAATTTCAAACGAACGCTGTTTTACATAAGCATTGATACTTTCATTCAATGCATTGATAACTTGTAATTGCTCGTCTTCACTCAAAAAATTCATGGAGGAAAGCATGGCAGCTTTGTCTTCAAAATTCAAACTAGGATTTAGTACGGCGAGTAATTTCTTATGAATTTGATGTAACTCTCCGGTCTGTTTTTTGGCATTATCAGGAAGTCTCTGCAATACGATTGCTTCAAAACGATCAAATTTTTGTTGGTATTTTTCAAAGTCTGATTCGTTTCCTCTTGCGGCTAACAATAGTTTATTCAATTCCCACAACGCCATTTTATTCGCTGCTTCGGCTAAAATTCCCTTTTGAGATTTCGCAATTTCACTCGTGCGAATAAATAATTTTTCGGGTTGGTTGATGATAATCGTTTCAATGGAATCGTAATTCAATTGTTTGTTCATGAATTGAATGACTGGTCCACTGTATTCAAAATAGCGTCCAATGTTTGTGTCCAAAATGGGACTTTTTTTGACTATGTGAAACAAATAGGCACGTTCCTCTGGTGTGAGCACATCACTGTTTTGATTATAAGCAAATATCGTGAGTGTCAAAAAGAAAAAAAGTGTTTGCAGCTGTTTCATAATCTGTTTAAGGTCTTTAACTATTGTGTTGAAATCAAAAATTGAAAAAAAACCGATTCTACTGAGTAAAATCGGTTCAATTTGTAGCGTATTTTTTTTAATGAATAATTAACTTTTCAGTTTTTGATCCTAATTCAGTAGCAATATTGATGAAATAAACACCAGCATTTAATCCAGAAACATCAATTGTAGCTGTTTCGTTAATTGTTGCTGTTAGTGCTGATTTACCATTCACGTCTGTAATTGTAACGATTCCATCTACAGGTAATTGGCTAATTTTTACTGATGTTGTTGCTGGATTTGGAGCAATTACGACACCTGCAAGTGCATTGTTTTCAATTGCCAATGTTTCATCGTGTAACACAGAACTCATAACCAAGTTCAATGTTTGTAAATTTCCATTGATTGAAACATCAATTTTAGTGTGAATAAAAGCAGGTAAATTAGAACTAGCAAAATGGTAGTATTCGTATTGAACGCGTTTCATTGTAACGTTACCAAATAAGGTGTTTGCAGATAATGAATCAACTAATTTATAGCGTAACACGTTTGTTAAGGTAGTTGCAGCGTTTAATTTCAAAGTTCCAGAACCATCAACTGCAGCAGCAGCTGTTCCTGTACAATTAAAGGTGCCCAAACTGACATTAATTGTGCCTGCGACAGCATCCACTAAATTATTCGTCACTGCAAAAGGATATGTCATTAATAATTCATTATCAGTTCCTAAGATTGCATTGACAGCTCCAAAAGTAGGTTCAATAAAAGTGAAACCTTGAGAGCTACGTGCAGTTGTTGTTGATGTAAAGTAAGAAGTTGTAAATCCTGGGATTTCAATTGCTTTTGTTGAATTGGAAAACAAAGAAGCTTGCGATGTAGTTGTAGGGTTAACAACGTTCAATTGCTTTGTTTGATTGTAGATGTTGGGTGTTTGTGTATAGTCCCAGATAACATTTGATCCAATTATTGTAGCGTAATTTGGTGCAAATGAATCAACTAAGTACATGGTTCTTGAATCACCAATTACTGGTTCATTAGCTTGCGTGAATTGTCCATAACTCAAGATGCTTGACAATAACGAAAGGGAAAGTACTATTTTCTTCATGGTTTATTTTTTTATCAAATTTAATAAATAATCAGAAATTAACGCTAACCCTTTTTGAAAAGGAATATTGTTACATTTGTTCAACAAGTCAAAAAAACATGCAAGACAACTCATTATTTAGAAAAAAGAAAGTTGCGGACATTTTAAAAGCTAGCGAACAAGCGCAATTAGATGGTCACGAATCACTAGGTAAACATTTAAAGGTTAGGGATTTAACTGCTTTTGGTATTGCTGCAATTATTGGAGCAGGAATTTTTTCAACTATTGGAGAAGCGAGTTCTAATGGAGGTCCAGCAGTAATTTTCTTGTTCATTTTTACAGCAATTGCTTGTGGTTTTGCCGCGTTTGCTTATGCTGAATTTGCATCAATGGTTCCTGTTGCTGGATCAGCATATACCTATTCGTATGTCGCATTTGGCGAAATTATTGCTTGGATAATCGGTTGGTCATTAATCATGGAATATGCCATTGGAAATATTACGGTTGCCATTTCTTGGAGTGATTATTTTACAGGAATGCTGGAAGGACTCGGCTGGAAATTGCCCTATTGGGTACAAATGGATTATTTATCAGCACACAATGGCTTTAATGAAGCTGTTTCATTGATGAATGGCGGAAAAGCATTTGCAAACATTGAAGAAAGTGTACAAACTGCATACTATGCGTGGACAAGCGCACCGAATATATTTGGCTTTCATTTTGTAGCCGATTTACCAGCTTTGTTCATAATCGTTGTGATTACTTGGTTGGTTTACAGAGGTATGAAGGAAAGCCGCAATGCTTCTAATGCCATGGTGATTGTCAAATTAGCAATTATCTTATTGGTAATTGCCGTTGGTATTTTTTATGTGGACCCGAAAAATTGGAATCCTTTTGCGCCAAATGGAGTAGGAGGAATCTTGAAGGGAGTTTCCGCTGTTTTCTTTGCTTACATTGGTTTTGATGCAATTTCGACAACGGCTGAAGAATGCGAAAATCCTCAGCGCGATTTACCACGAGGCATGATGTGGGCAATTATTATTTGTACGATTTTGTATGTCGTTATCGCTTTGATATTAACAGGAATCGTTTCTTACGATCAGTTAGCTGTTGGTGACCCATTAGCGTTTGTTTTTGATAAAATCCATTTGGGTTGGATGTCGGGAATTATAGCTGTTAGCGCAGTTGTAGCAATGGCTTCTGTATTGCTTGTGTTCCAAATGGGTCAACCTCGTATTTGGATGAGCATGAGCCGCGATGGTTTGTTACCAAAGAAATTTTCAAAAGTACACCCCAAATACAAAACACCTTCTTTTGCTACCATTGTCGTTGGATTTGTGGTAGCGATTCCAGCATTATTCATGAACTTGAAAATGGTTACTGATTTGTGTAGTATCGGAACCTTGTTTGCATTTGTATTGGTCTGTGGTGGCGTATTGGTATTGCAAAACAAAACGGATATTCCACGTGGCAAATTTAGAACGCCTTATATCAATGGGAAGTATGTCTTACCGCTATTAGTTGTCGGTTCGGTCATTTTACTCTTCACTTCGTACAAAGCAGAAACTATTCATTTTTTAACGAATGAAAAAGACCTAAAAACACAAGAAGAAATAGTCACTTCGATGACGCCAGCTGAATCTATTCAGTTGAAAAACACTTTGTTATTACAAGATTCTACAGGATTTAAAGCAGTTGGAGGTGATGTGTTAGCATATTACAAAACCAAAGAAATGACAACGTTTACGGAAGCGCTAACGGAAGTAGGAATCAAAGAATCCTCACTTTATAACGAAGGATTTTCTCATTTTGCAACCAAAATACCAACGTGGATCTTTTTATTGTTCACTGTTTTCATCACTTTCGTAACGGTAATCAAAAATTATTCACTCATACCTTTACTAGGCTTGCTTTCGTGTTTGTACATGATGAGTCAAGTTGAATTAAGAAACTGGATTGCTTTTGTTATTTGGTTGATAGTTGGTTTGATTATCTATTTTGTCTACAGTCGAAAAAATTCAAAGTTAGGTCAACAAAAGGTGTAAAAACAGCAGTTATAAGTCATATTTATCAGGTTGTTCCTATAAAATTCGATTTATAGTGGTTATCTTTGTCACACAATACAATAAAAACGCTCAAAAGCATGTTTGAAAATCTTACTGACAAGTTTGAACGCGCCTTTAAAGTTCTTAAAGGACATGGTCAAATTACTGAAATAAATGTAGCTGAAACGTTGAAAGAAGTGCGTAGAGCGCTTTTGGATGCCGATGTTAATTTCAAAACAGCGAAAGATTTTACTGTTCGAGTGAAAGAAAAAGCACTTGGGCAAAATGTATTAACGGCAATCTCTCCGGGACAATTGATGGTGAAAATCTGTCACGAGGAATTGGTTGCCTTAATGGGGGAAAACGAAATCGATATTCAAATCCAAGGAAATCCTGGCATAATATTGATGTCCGGTTTGCAAGGATCAGGAAAAACAACATTCTCTGGAAAACTTGCGAACTACCTAAAAACAAAAAAAGGTAAAAAACCACTTTTAGTCGCGTGTGACGTTTACCGTCCAGCAGCGATTGACCAACTTCATGTTTTAGGTGAACAGTTGGGAATTGAGGTTTATTCAAACAAAGAAGAAAAAGATCCCGTTAAAATTGCGACTGATGCAATCAATCACGCACGCAGCAAAGGATTTAACGTAGTAATCGTCGATACAGCTGGTCGTTTGGCTGTCGATGAGGTGATGATGGATGAAATTGAACGCGTTAAACGTGCGATTCAACCAACAGAAACCTTATTCGTTGTCGATTCAATGACAGGTCAAGATGCAGTAAATACAGCAAAAGCGTTTAATGAGCGCATTAATTTTGATGGAGTTGTTTTAACGAAACTTGATGGTGATACTAGAGGTGGAGCAGCATTATCGATCAAAGCGGTTGTTGACAAACCAATCAAGTTTGTTGGAACAGGTGAGAAAATGGATGCGTTGGATATTTTCTATCCGAAACGTATGGCTGACCGTATTCTTGGAATGGGTGATGTTGTCTCGTTGGTGGAAAGAGCGCAAGAGCAATTCAGCGAAGAAGAAGCGCGTAAATTGCAAAAACGTATCCAAAAAGATCAATTTGATTTCAATGATTTCTTAGGACAAATTCAACAGATTAAAAAAATGGGGAATGTCAAAGATTTGATGGGCATGATTCCAGGAATGGGAAAAGCTATCAAAGATGTTGATATTCAAGATGATGCCTTCAAACACATCGAAGCAATAATTCAATCAATGACCCCGAAAGAACGTGCAAATCCATCGTTGATTAATGTACAACGCAAAAATAGAATTGCAGCAGGTTCTGGTACGAATATTCAAGAAGTCAACAAACTCATGAAACAGTTTGAGGATACGCGCAAAATGATGAAAATGATGAGCAATCCGAAAAACATGATGAGCATGATGAAACAAATGAAAGGTATGAAAGGCGGAATGCCTGGTATGCCTGGAATGTAATCGTTCTTCTTGTGCAACTTCCTGAAAATGAGCTTACAGCTATTGGTCCGATTTCAGATGCATTTCGAAATTTAAACATCTCTGATTTTCACGCAGCATGTCATTACGTCCATCAATTACCTTATGGTCGAAATGCATCAAGAAGTGATTTCACCTTGGTTTTGACAGAACAAAAAGGAACTTGTTCTTCCAAGCATGCGCTGTTGTCTATCCTCGCAGAAGAAAATGCCTTGCAAAACGTTGAATTAATAGTTGGTATTTTCATGCTTTCAGCTGAAACACATCCACAAGTTGCTCCCGTTTTAGAGAAATACAAGTTAACGAGTATACCAGAATGTCATGTGTATTTGAGGTACAAAGGAAAACGCTTTGATTATACATTTCCTACGCAATCAATAGCAACAATTGAAAATAAAATCGTTCGGGAACAGCGTATTGAACCACAACAAGTTATCGATTGGAAAATAGTCATCCACAAGGATTACCTCACGAGATGGTTAGCTAGAACGCCAGATTTAGCATATGATTTAAATCAAATTTGGGCAATACGAGAAGAAATAATCGCACACTTAGTTTGAAAATTGATTCATCCAAGTTGTTAATTCTTCAACAGAAAAAACACCTTGTTTTCGATCCAATTCAACACCATTTTTAAAAAGTATCAATGTGGGGAATGTTGTTGCTTTTAATGCTTTGGCGCATTCTTTTTGAACACCACCATCCAAAGGAACAACAGAATAGCCAAGTTGAGTTATTTGTTCTATTGCAGGTTTCATTTTACGACATGGTGGACACCATTCTGCGCCAACATCAACAAGAACTACTTTGTCTTTCGGCAATGAAGCAAGCAAGTCTTTGTAAGCTATTTGAGGGACATCTAAAGCTCCTTTCAATGGAAGTCCTGCTTGATTCCATGCGTTGATTCCGCCTTTCAAATTAATGACTTTATGAAAACCGTTTTCCAAAAGCCAATTTTGAGCAGCTGCACTTCTTCCACCACTCAAACAATAGATATAAATTACTTTATTGGTATCCAATGATTTAACACGTTCAACAAATTGTTCTTTGTTCAACCAGTTTGCATGCAACGCACCATTTATTGCGCCCGTTTCAAATTCTTCTGGCGTGCGCACGTCCAAAATTTGTGCACTTGTACCTTCAACTGAAATAGCTTTGTTAAAAAATAGTGGAGCTAATTCACTTTGCCCAAAAGCAGTGAAAAAGACAAAACTTAAAACGAATAAAAGTGTTTTCATGGTTTTTTTCTCAAAGATAGTAAAGCAATTTGTAAAAGATTTTTAGTGTAACATTGGTTACTCAATCAAATTTACTTTCCGTGAAAAAAGACTGCATTCGAAAAAAGAACTTTTCCCGATTCCCAGAAATTTCTAAAAAGTGGACTATCAACAAAATAGATGAACGAACCATTTCCAATTTCACTTGCCCCAAAAACCATTCCTGCTGTTAAATGTTGCTTCGCTTTGTAACCTACAAAACCAGTTACATAGCTATTTGATTGAATAGCACCAACATTCCAACTGTCTTTCGATAAATTGACTAAATCAGTAGATTGTTTCAAATCATAGTAACGTGGCAATCCAAAACAAAGAGGGTGGCTCTTATCAAGATGAACTTCATAAATTGCTCCAGGTATACTTGTGCTCAAATACGCACGTTCACGGTTTGCATACGTTGGAATTGATTGAAATGAGAGTGTGTCTTCAGGAATTTGCTTCATAGACAGATTAAACTTGTTGGCTTGCGCAAATTGATTGACACTTCCTTCTAACGCGATAATCGTTCCTCCACGAGCTGCAAATTCAGCTAATTTTTCTGAATTAGTGATTAAATCACTCACATCTCCACTTGGGATAATTAACACATCAAATGCAGTTAAATTAGTTTGATGAAAGTAATTACTTGGAATTTGCGTAATGGGGTAGTGCAATTCATTGTCGAAATAACTCCAGATTTCACCTACAGATAAACTTGAAAAGTCTTCTCCAGTCAACGTTGCTACTCGTGGAGCTTGCGCAATGATTTTCACATCAGGCGAACCAAAATCAGATCCAGCTTTAACATATCCACTTGTCAAAGCAACTATTTGTACATGGTTTTCAGCACAAATCCGTTGCGTAATTGCTGACCAATCACCCGAATTTACGGTTCTTAAAACAAGGATATTTCCAGAAGAGTAGCTGCTATCATTGATTTTAAATGGCTTTTCGTTGTAATGAATTTTGATGCCAGCTTTTAATAATTGCGCCAAAACTTTCGCAGATTGAAACGAATTGTGGGGAATCAAATAGCCATAACTAGATGCTATTGGTGCAGATTGATTTTCGCTGATTGGTTGAATGGATAAACTTGTCTTTGTGGCAAAACCCTTTACTCCATAAGCATAGGGTAGCGACCAAGCAGTGATATCATATGTATTTGAATCACTGACAGTTGTGACAGGTTCAAACAACACATTTGCTAAAACACCATGCGCTTGTTGAGTGCTAATTGCTAAAACATAACCATCAGAAACAAACACACCTTCTTTTTTGGATTGATAATCAAATGCTTTGACATTGTTTTCTTTGACTGTTCCGTATTCAATGTTGTTTTTTTGAAGCAATGTCTTTATGCCAGCTAATTCTTGTTCTGTTTGTGCAGTCAACAAATATGTTTTATAGGTAGCAAACGATCCTTTGCGGCTATCGGCATAATATTTTTTGAAGTTTTTCACCAAATCAGCAGCATTTTTCGAAGCGGTTTCAATGGTGGAAAGGCTTGTTGTAAAATGATGTTGAACCCTATCGACTAACGTCAAGGTATCATTCGTTTCATCGATAATTGCCAAACCGCCACCAATTCCACCTTGTTCGTAGGTCATGCCGATTGCGCCATTATACATCGGATACGTATCACCATAAGATGGATACAATAAATCGAAACGTTCTTTGGTAAAATACAACCATGCTTCTTTGTCAAAATAACGTGTGTGGTTTATTCCAACTTTTGTTTGGAACTCACGTTGCCATGGAGTTATTGTTGCATGGATTGGTTCAGCAGCTGGAGCGAAATAATACGGTTCGTCGCAACCTTGTTCGTGGAAATCTACGTGAACGTGTGGGTACCATTTTTGGTAGATAACCGCTCGTTGTTGCGATTCAACTTGAGTTTGCCAAGCCCAATCACGGTTCAAGTCAAATAGGTAATGATTCGAACGTCCTGACGGCCACGTTTCTTTGTGTTCACGTGATAATCCATCCGGATTTGCTTGGTGACCGACAGCTGTGTTAAAACCATTTACATAGCGATCTCTTCCATCGGGATTCAAACACGGATCGATGATGACAACCGTGTTTTTCAACCAATTCATTGCTTGTTGGTTTTTTTGCGCAGCTAGTTCGTACATCGTCAACAAAGCCGCTTCTGAGGAGGAAGGTTCGTTCCCATGAACGTTATAACTCAACCAAACAATCGTTGGCTGGTTTTCTTTATCGCTTTTCCCAGTTGTTAAATCGCAGTTGTTTTGGCGAATAGCTGCTAAGTTTGCAATGTTTTCAGGAGAACTAATGATCAATACGAAAAGCGGTCGTCCTTCGTTTGTTTCGCCGTATTTTTCAAATACTACAGTTTTAGTTGCAGTCGAACTCACATATTTTGCATATGCTTCAATCTGATGATGGCGCGTATATTTTGTACCGATTTTGTAACCCAAAAACGTCTCGGGTGCTTGTAAATCTTGCGCAAAGACACTACCAGTTAAACAAACGAGTAAGAGTGAGAGGATTGTTTTCATGAAAAATGTTTTTTTATTGTTCTGCTGAAGAGCGGAATGTTTCCAAGCGCACTGTTTCCCCGTCAAAAACCGCAAATGTATTGTAGTTGATCCATTCGCCTAAATTGATATAACGGCTATTTTCAGTAAGTGCAATGTCTAATGGTAAATGGCGGTGTCCGAAAATAAAATAATCGTACTGCTTCTTTTCAAGTTTTTCCTTGCAATAGACATACAACCATTCTTTTTCATTACCTAAAAATTTGCTGTCTGAGTCGCCTGTTGCTGCACGACTTTTTCGAGAGAAATAATTTGCTAGTCCAATTCCAAAATTGGGATGAATACGAGCAAAGCACCATTGTGACCAACGCGCAGCAAAAATTCGTTTGAGTAACTTATACGTTTTATCGCCAGGGCCTAAGCCATCACCGTGTCCGATGTAAAACGAATGATTGTTCCACGTCCGTTCAATTGGTTGACGAATTATTGTCACTCCCAATTCTTTTTCGAAATAATCAAACATCCACATGTCGTGGTTACCAGTGAAAAAGTAAATCTTGATTCCTTTATCAACCAACGCAGCTATTTTTCCTTGAAAACGAACGAAACCTTTTGGTATAGCATGTTTGTATTCGAACCAAAAATCAAAAATATCGCCAACAAGATAGATTTCTTGCGCAGTATTTTCAATGGATGTCAACCAATCAATAACACGCTTTTCACGTTCGTTGGATTGAGCACCAGCTGGAACACCTAAATGAAAATCAGATGCAAAAAAGATATGTTTTCCTGGTGCTAACATATTTAGAAACCAAAAATAGCGATCAATGCTTGCTCCAATTCAACTCCGCGCAATTTTGTATCGATAATGTTTCCGTTTTTATCTACTAAGACCGTAAATGGAATACTGGAAACTTGATACAAGCGTGCTACTTCATTTGACCATTGTTTCAAATCAGAAACATGATACGGCCAAACTAAATTATCTTTTTGAATCGCTGCCATCCAATTTGCTTTGTCTTTGTCAAGCGAAACACTCATAACAGTAAAACCAGCATCTTTGTATTTTTGGTACAATTTAACCACATTTGGATTTTCTTTGCGACACGGTCCACACCAAGAAGCCCAAAAATCGATCAATACGACTTTACCTTTTAAATCACTTAGCGAAATAGGTTTTCCGTTCACATCATTTTGAGTAAAATTTGGAGCAGGCTTTCCTGGAGCCAATAAGTTTTGTGCTTCTTTTTTCTGTTTTGCTTCGATGTATTGTTGTTTCACTTTCGCAACTGTAGGTGATCCACCAAAACCTTCCGTTAGTTGTTGAACGATAGTTTCATAAATTGCAAACTCTTTGTCCAAGTCCAACGTACTCATAGCTGGTAATAAAGCTGGTGAGTTTGGGTTTTTAGCAATAAAAGATTGACGGTAAGAAGTAAATTGCAAGTAATCTTGTTGAAAGTTTTTGTTGATTTCCTCTTGTTTTTCTGGATGTTTTTGAAGTTCTGCCATTGCTGAATCACGAACAATATTAAAACGTTGCAATTCAACAACTATTTCATTCAAAGCTACTGTTTCATCGGATCCAGTGATGGTATGATATGCTGTAATGTTCTTCCCATCTGCATTGATACGAAGTTTCGATCCTTCACGTAATACAACATTCAAATGTTGATTACCAACGCGTAACACATAGTAATCTTCAGCAGGAAGTTTGCCTTTTAATTTGTAATCGCCACCCTTTTCAAATTTCCCTTTGACTAGATCAACATAATGGGTCCCAAAGTATTGTGAAATTTTTACAGAATCCTCATTGGTATTGAAAATGTTTCCTGAAATTTCAACTGAAATTGGTTTTTGTGCAAGCATTGAGAATGCACTGCAAAAGCTGAATATGATAAATAAATGTTTCATTGTGTTATTTTTTTGCTAATTGTTCAATCAATTTTCGTTCCAAATCTAAGCCTCTCAAACCAACACCAACTATTTTTCCTTCTTTGTTTATCAAAACAGTATATGGAATGGCTTGTATATCGAATTGTTTCACAATTGGTGATTGCCAGCCCATTAAATCACTCACATGATTCGTCCAATGTAAACCGTCTTTTTGAATAGCTGTTTTCCATGCTGTTGCATCTTGGTCCAATGATACGGAAAAAATTTCAAAACCTTTTGCGTGATACTTGTTGTACATTTTCACAACAGTTGGATTTTCTTTTCTGCAAGGTGCACACCAAGACGCCCAAAAATCAACCAACACTACTTTTCCTTTTAATGACGATAAGGACAATTCTTTTCCAGCCGGATTTTTAGCCGTTATTTCGGGAGCGGATAATTCACCGGAATTATTTTGTTGGTACGATTCAAATTCAGCTTGAATCATTCCAATTTGTTCGGTCAACATTTTTGTTAACGGCGAATCAGCATGTTCGTGGTCAAATGCACGTCCCATTTTAACCAATACCTCCATGTTATTTGGATTCCAATTCGAAAAACCACTTTCTTGTGACGGAAAGAGTGAACTTGCCAAAATAATGTTTACTGGATTTCCTGGTTCTTTATTGACCTGTTGCTGTGCAAATTTCAAAATGGGCAGACGTAATTGTTCAAACAAAGCGAGTTGTTTGTTTGGATCCGTTTCTTTCATTGTTATTTCCATTTGTTGTTTTGCAAAACGGTTAAACAACGACATGTAAGTAGTTAATGGTTTTGCCCATCGTGTACCCGATATCTTTGGAGCTATAGCAAAAGTAGCTAAGTCACCTGAAATGGTTACATGATCGTTTTTTTCTAACGTTAGCGCAATTGCATTTCGGTTATCACTTCCAATTATCATGGAATAAATACCCATTCCTGGTATATTCCCCTCAATTTCATAACTCCCGTCACTTTCCGTTTTACCTTTTGCAACAATAATTGCTCCAGTTTGGGCTTGTGCTTCAATTCTAATTTCTTGATTTTCAGCATTTTTTATTGTCCCCTCAATGTGGAAATTATTTTCCAATCCATTTTCAGCTGAATCGGAACCACAACTAACAAGTAGGCTAAAAGCAACAAGTGAAAATAAAAACTTCATCATAATTGTTGTATCAATTGACGTAGTAATGCATTTGCTGCTTTAGGATCAGCTTTTCCTCCAGAAGCTTTCATGATTTGACCCATGAAAAATCCTGTCAATTGATTTTCTCCTCCTTTGAATCGTTCTGTTTCACTTGGATTTGACTCGAAAACACCTAAAATAATTGCTTTCAAACTGTTTTCGTCAGATTCTTGAATGATGTTTAACGTTTCAGCAAGTTGAGAAACTGGTGCTGTCGGCGCATCAATTAATGCAGGAAACAATTTTTGAGAGGCAGCTGAATGCGATACTTTACCGCTTTCAATCAAATCAATCAATGCAGCAAGTTGCTTGGTCGAAATTGGAAAATCGTCCATTTCATAACCATGTTGGTTCAAATAAGATTTCACATCTCCCATTATCCAATTGGCAGCAGCTTTGTAGTTGTGAGTATGTTCGGTAACGCCTTCAAAATAAAGCGCAATTGATTTGTTATCAGTCAAAATACCAGCATCGTAATCTGAAAGACTATATTCTTTCGTGTATTTCGCAAACAATTCACGAGGCAAAGCTGGCATTTTCGATTTCACTTGTTGGATGTAAATTTCATCCACTGCAATTGGCTGCAAATCCGGTTCAGGGAAATAACGGTAATCGTTTGCTGCTTCTTTCGAACGCATCGAAATTGTAATTCCTTTCAATGCATCAAAACTGCGTGTTTCTTGTGCAATGATTTCGCCTTTTTCAACGGCAATAATCTGGCGTTCAATTTCAAATTCGATAGCACGTTGAACATTGCGTATTGAGTTCATGTTTTTCACCTCGACTTTTGTTCCAAATTCTGGAGCACCAACCAAGCGAACAGAGATGTTTGCATCACAACGCAACGACCCTTCTTCCATGTTACCATCACAAATATCCAAGTAACGCACCAATCGACGTACTTCTGTCAAATAATTGTATGCTTCTTGACTTGTACGAATATCTGGTTCAGAAACAATTTCTAATAGGGGAGTTCCAGCTCTGTTTAAATCAACCAAGGTGTCAAAAACATCAACATCATGAATTGATTTTCCAGCATCCTCCTCCATGTGAATACGCGTCAAGCCAATGCTTTTCTCTTTTCCATCCTCTGTAGGAATGATGATTTGACCATTGGTACAGATAGGAGTGGTATCTTGTGTAATTTGATATCCTTTTGGTAAATCTGGGTAGAAATAGTTTTTTCGCGCAAAATATTGATTGGGTGCAATATCAGCTCCGCAAGCCAAACCAAGTTTCACCGCAAATTCAATCGTTTTTTTGTTCATCACAGGTAATGTACCTGGATGCCCCAAAGTAACAACACTGATGTTGGTGTTCGGTTGCGCTCCATACTCGTTGATATCCGAAGAATATGCTTTTGTTTTGGTCAATAATTGTGCGTGAACTTCAAGTCCAATGACAACTTCGTATTTATCTCTAATCGATTTATCCATCTTGATTATCTAACTCTATATCTATTACAAACGAGCGATTAATTCACTCATAATCAATGTCATTTTAGGTTCTTGTCTGCTTGCAACTGCAATTACGTCTTCAACACTAACTTTTTTAATTTTTCCTGGAACACCTAAATCAGTAATGATTGAAATAGCGAAACAAGGAATTTCCATGTGACGTGCAACAATGACTTCAGGAACTGTTGACATGCCGACTGCATCTGCACCAATTACGCGAACATAGCGGTATTCAGCCGGTGTTTCCAATGTTGGACCTGTTAATGCCGCATACGTTCCAACAGATACTTTGATGTTGTTTTCAGTTGCAATAGTTTGTGCCAAAGCAATCATGTTTTCATCGTACGGATCTGACATATCAGGGAAACGTGGACCTAGTTCGGGGTAATTTTTACCAATTAACGGATGTGCTGGGAATAAATTAATGTGATCATTTAAGATCATGATTTCTCCCACTTCAAAGTCTGGATTTACACCACCTGATGCATTCGAAACAAACAAACGTTCAATTCCCAACGATTTCATCACGCGCACAGGAAAAGTAACTTGTTGCATCGTGTATCCTTCGTAGTAGTGAAAACGACCTTGCATAGCAACAACTGATTTTCCACCCAATTTCCCGAAAATTAATTTTCCAGAATGGCTTTCAACTGTTGAAACAGGAAAATGAGGAATGTCTTGGTATGCGATTTCGTCAATGATTTCAATTTCTTTCACCAATCCACCTAATCCGGTTCCTAAAATTATCCCGATTGTAGGATTTACTTGCGTTTTTGTGTTGATGAAATCAACAGCTTCTTTCATTTGTGCTAGCAACATAATCGTTTATTCTATCTGTAAATATTTGTTCGTTATTTATTGTTATTTCCATTGGTTGAACGAAAATCGGAATGCCACATTGCGCTAATTCCTCTTTCCATTTATCCAATTTAACAGCATCTTTTTCAGTAATGACGATTGCTGTGTTTTCGTGTGCAAAATTAGCAACTTTTTGCTGAATTTTTTGAATGTCTGACGCATCAAATGTATGATGGTCTGCAAATCGTACTGAATGTACTGTCGCTTGTCCCGAAAAATGGCTAATTAATTGACTTGGATCTGCAATGGCACTGATAATAATTACGTCTGAAACGGTTTTCCACTCGTTCACACTTGTTAAAAATGAAAAAGGCTGACCATAGCTAATTGACGAAAAGAATACCTTATCAGAATCGAACTTTAACCGATCAATAATGATTTGCTTTTCAATAGTGGATAAACTTGCAGGGCATTTGGTCACCAATACAAGCGAAGCTCTTTTTAATCCTGCAGTAGATTCCCTCAAATTACCTGCAGGAAAAGTATAATCGTTGTAAATCAACCGATCATACGTTATCAAAACGATCGAACATACTGCGCTTACTGCTCGGTGTTGAAACGCATCGTCTAGTAAAATAAGACTATTGGGATAGTTTTTTTGAATCCATTCGACACCAATTTTTCTTTTTTCTGCAACAACAACAGGCACTTTGTGTTGAAAGCGTTGCCAATACATCATCGGTTCATCACCGATTGCTTCAGCAGTTATAGATTCAGCTGCAACAACAAGACCTTTTGTTTTTCGACCATAACCGCGCGATAAAATGACAGGATTCAGTGCTTGAAACTCGTTAGCTAGAAATGCTGTTAAGGGTGATTTTCCAGTTCCGCCAACGGTAATGTTTCCAATACAAATAGCTGGTCCTGGAATTTTATAAGTTGAAAAAATGCCACGATCATACAGCCAATTACGTAAAGCAACTACTGCGCTATATATCCAAGAAAACGGGAGTAATAAAAGGCGAAATCCTTGCATGGGTTAAAAATAATGAAAAACCAACACTTTTCAGCCTGTTTTCTAATAAAAAGTATGTTTACCTACACAAATAGTTGACTTTTCGATGCCGTGTGAAACTCAGTTTAAAACTGTAAATTTGTCCAAAATTGAAGTAGATGACGAAAGTTAATGATATCGTAGCTGCCATTCACGAAGTAGCGCCCTTTGATTATCAAGAATCGTACGACAATTCAGGATTACTTTGCGGGAATCCCGAAATGGAGGTTACAGGAGTACTTGTTGCATTGGATTGTATTGAATCGATTGTAGATGAAGCAATTGCAACTGGCGCCAATGTAATTGTTGCACATCATCCCATTTTGTTTGCAGGAATAAAACGTTTGACTGGTGCAAATTACGTGGAGCGCACCTTGATCAAAGCGATAGAAAATAAAATTGCTTTGATTGCTGTGCATACCAATTTGGATAATTACCGATATGGAGTGAATCATGTTATCGCGCAAAAAATTGGGTTGATAAACCAAGCGATTTTATGTCCCAAAGATGCAACATTGCTCAAGTTAATTGTAACCGTTCCTTCTTCACACACATCACAAGTTCGCACAACTTTTGGTGCAGCAGGATTTGGAACTATTGGAGCTTACTCAAATTGTAGTTTTACGTCTTCTGGTGAAGGACGTTTTCAACCAGGTGAACAAGCGCAACCTTTTACGGGGAAAGTAAACGAGTTGTCTGTTGTAACAGAGGATAAAATTGAATTTGTTGTTCAAAAGCACGAATTGAATCAAGCGATTTCAGTCTTGAAATCAATTCACCCGTATGAAGAAATGGCCTACGACATTATTCCGTTATTGAATAAAAATACAACTATCGGAAGTGGAATGGTAGGGGACTTATCACAGGAAATGGAGGTAATGGCTTTTTTAAACGAAATCAAAGAAAAATTTGGTTGTGGTGCCATTCGTTATACAAATCCAACAAAAAAAATAATAAAACGTGTAGCCGTTTGTGGTGGTTCGGGAAGTTTTTTATTACAAGATGCAATTCGAGCAAAAGCGGACGTTTTCATCACTTCGGACTTTAAATACCACGAATTTTTCGATGCAGATGGACAGATTTTAATCGCGGATATTGGACATTTTGAATCAGAACAATACACTTCTGAGTGGATTATGACGTTTCTCATGAAAAAATTTACTACTTTCGCGGTTCGTTTAACAAAATTGAGTACGAATCCAATAAATTATCTCTAATAGTATGGCTGCAAAAGCAAATACAAAAGAAACAACAGTCGCTGAAAAATTGGATGCATTATATGCATTGCAAAAGATTGATTCTCAAATCGATAAAATCAGAACCGTTCGCGGGGAGTTACCTTTAGAGGTACAAGATTTGGAGGACGAAATTGAAGGTCTGGAAACCCGCATTAACAAAATGCAGGATGAAGTAAGAGAGTTAGATACAGAAGTAATCGATCGCAAAAACGCGATGAAAGATGCTGAAATAGCTATCGCTAAGTTCAAAGAACAACAAAACAACGTGCGTAACAACCGTGAGTTTGAATCGTTGGACAAAGAAATTGAGTTCCAAGAATTGGAAATTAAATTGCACGAGAAACGCAGCAAAGAAGCTAAAATCAAAGTGATTTCTAAAAAAGAAGTACTTGATGAAGCGAAAACACGTTTGGATTTCCGTAAAGGTGACTTAAGTGTGAAAAAAGCAGAATTAGACGAAATCGTAGGTGAAACACAAAAAGAAGAAGAAGCATTGATTGCTAAATCGGAAAAAGCGAAAGCCGCTATCGACCAACGTTTGATCACTGCATACGACCGTTTACGTACAAATGCTAAAAATGGTTTAGCTGTAGTAGGTGTCGATCGTGATTCTTGTGGAGGATGTTTCAACAAAATCCCACCACAACGTCAATTAGATATCGAATCGAAAAGAAAAGTTATCGTTTGTGAGCACTGTGGACGTATTTTAGTTCCTGCAACAATCGAAGATTAATCTGCATACGAAATAATTCAAAAGGGTCTTTTTTTAAGACCCTTTTTTTGTGATTTCTTTTCAATAAATAGGTGCTCATTGAAGTGAGTTTCTGTATTTTTGTCTTCGAAAAATTTAATTTCATAGAATTCATGGATAAATTGACCAATGCTTTATTTTCAATGCGTGCAATGGCGCTTGGAATGCTTGTGTTTCTCGTTGCAATTGCACGTGCAACGTTTATTGAATCAACCTACGGAGTGCAATCTGCAAAAGTGTTAATTTACAATGCGCTGTGGTTCGAAATATTGTTGGCTTTCTTGTCAGTTAATTTAATAGCTAATATCATTCGATACAAAATGTGGGTCAAAGAGAAAATTTCCGTTTTGCTTTTTCACCTTTCTTTTTTGATAATCATTCTTGGAGCTTTTGTTACTAGAAATTATGGTTTTGAGGGCCGTATGTCTATTCGTGAAGGTGAAGCATCTAATTTTATCTACACGTCTGAACCGTATTTATGGATCATAATTGACAACAAATACCAATACTACAGCGATCCTATTTATCAATCAGCTTACAATCCCTTTTATAGAAAAATACTCGGTTCGGATGTGAATCATTTCACCATGGACTTTAAAATACCAAATCACGCTACGCCCATTCATGTTGAACATGTGAAGTTTCATTCGAAACACAAGGATTCCTTGATGATTCATCCCAAATACAAATCGACTGCGTTGGATATCGTAACAGATGGAATGAAATCAAATTATGTGGTAACGGGTGAAAAAGCAGTGATTGCTGGAGTTGAAATTGCTTTTTCTACTGAAAAATCAGCTGGAATAAACGTTATTGAACGAAAAGGTGATTTATTCATGCGCCCAGCACTAGACATGCAATTTATCCCAATGAAAGAAATGCAAAAAGCCCGTCAAACAGGTGCAGCTATTCCCGATTCGGCTTATGTTCATGTGAAAGCTGGTGAAGAAGTTCCTTTTGCAACAACAACCTTGTACCAAATTGCTGGATCACAATTTGTGTTCAAACAAGCAATTAAAAATGCAGGAAAAGAATTAGTTCCAACGGGTAAAAAAGATCAAGGATTGGACTATTTGACAATTCGAATGACTGATGGAAATCAATCAAAACTGATACGTTTAGCAGGCGGAATGAATGAAGTTCCCGTTTCAACGATTGTTGAATTCAATGGGGTTTCATATGATTTGCGCTACGGAATGAGAAACAGAGAAATTCCTTTTTCTGTCAAATGTGATGACTTTATGTTGGACAGATACCCTGGTTCGGATGTTCCTTCTTCGTATGCTTCTGATTTACGCATTATCGATCCGAAAAATGGTGTTTCTAAAAAACAACGTGTGTTTATGAATCATGTAATCGATCACGATGGTTACCGCTTTTTTCAATCGGCCTATGATCCAGATGAAAAAGGAACTATATTGAGTGTCAATCACGATGAATGGGGAACAAACATTACTTATTTAGGCTACTTGTTGATGACAATTGGAATGATCATGAGTTTATTTGCAAAACAATCACGTTTCACTGATTTATTAAAGAAATTAAAAAAATCAGCAGCGTTGACTGTAGGTATCGTCGCTTTATTAATTCCTAATTTTATTAGTGCACAGGAATCATCACACAAGCATGCAGCGCACCAACACAAGCACCAACAAGAAGACAAAGTTGTTGCTGCACCCAAACAAACACCGATATTTATTTCAGAAGAACAAGCTGATGAGGTAGCTCGTTTATTGGTGCAAGATTTTGATGGGAGAATCATACCACTTCACACACTTTGTGATAATTTATTGCGTAAAATTTACCGAAAAAATAAGTTTGAAGGTCATAACGCTGTTCAAACTATCATGAGTATTCACTTATCACCAGATGCATGGGTGGACAAGAAAGTGATCCAAATTCCAACTGCAGTTCGCGAGAAATTACAATTGTCTGATTATGCATCTTTCCGTGATTTAACCTTGGATAATGGTCAATTTAAATGGATCAACGAATATAATGTGGCCTTACAGAAACCGGAATCAGGTCAAAACGAATTCCAAAAGAAATTAATCAAATTGGTTGAAAAACACCAAGTCTTTTTAGGAATGTTGCAATGGTATTACATGAAAATAGTTCCATTGAAAAACGATCCCAAGCAACAATGGTACAATCCGTTTTCACCCGATTTATTAAAAGCTGACACAACTTCTGCACGCACTGCAGTTATGTTTGTCGGATCTTTATTAGAAAACAATGCAAATTCACCGGCATTATTACAGCAATTAAAATCCCTTCAACGCAGGTTAGCACGACCAGATATTCTTCCTTCTGAAAATCATGTAAGTGTTGAAATATCGTACAACAAAATGGGGATTTTCAAAAACACTGAATATACCTACTTGTTGATTGGTTTCATCTTAATGATCTTGTTTTTTATCAAAACATTGGCAAATCCATCTGAAAAAGGAGTCAAACGCTTTGCACTTATTCGAAAAATATTGGTTGCAATTTTGGTCGTATTCTTTTTGTATCATGGAGCAGGTTTAGCAATGCGCTGGTATATTTCTGGTCACGCACCGTGGAGTAATGGATACGAAGCAGTTGTTTTCATTGCTTGGTCAACGATGATTGCAGGATTTATTTTCTCACGCAGTAATCCCGCTATTTTAGCTGGTACAACAATCTTGGCAGCGTTTATGATTTTTGTTACAGAATTAAATTTACTCGATCCAGAAATCACACCACTTCAGCCCGTTTTAAAAAGTTATTGGTTGATGATTCACGTTGCAGTAATTACAAGCAGCTACGGATTCTTGGGCTTAGCATTTATTTTGGGTATTTTCAATCTGTTTTTGTACATCGCTAGAAACCAAACCAATAACTCAAAAATAATGCGTAATATCAACGAGTTAACGTATGTTTCTGAATTAACAATGACTATTGGATTATTCATGTTGACCATTGGTACTTTCCTTGGAGGAATTTGGGCAAATGAGTCGTGGGGTAGGTATTGGGGTTGGGATCCAAAAGAAACGTGGGCGTTGGTCTCTGTTTTGGTATACGCAATCATTCTTCACTTGCGCTTTATTCCTGGGTTAAAAGGGAAATTTGCATTCAACGTTGCAAGTGTTTGGGGATATGGTGCAATTATCTTTACGTTTTTAGGAGTTAACTTTATTTTAGTAGGATTACATTCGTATGCGCAAGGTGATGGAGCAGTAAGTTTCCCATGGTACGTTTGGGTAACCGTTTTATCGTTCTTTAGCTTAACGATTGTTGCAGGAATGAAAAATGCCAAAATGAATAAATTAATCCGAGAAGAATTTTAATTTGGTTCTATGAAATTATCAATACTTGCTTTTGGAGCCCATCCTGACGATGTAGAATTATCTGCAGCTGGCACTTTGTTGAAACACCAAGCTGCGGGAGCTGCGATCGGAATAATTGATTTAACAGAAGGGGAGTTGGGTTCGCGTGGCACGGTTGATACGCGCTATGCGGAAGCAAAGGCTGCTGGTGAAATATTACAGCTGTCGGTTCGCGAAAACTTACAAATGGGAGATGGATTCTTCACTCATTCCGAAGAGAATTTATTGAAGATTGTTCAGCAAATTCGTCGTTTTCAACCAACTGTTGTTTTTGCAAACGCACATTCGGATAGACATCCGGATCATGCAAAAGGAAGTAAATTGGTTTCGGAAGCATGTTTCCTAGCAGGTTTGTCAAAAATTTCAACTTCTTGGGATGGTGAAGAGCAAATTGCTTATCGCCCAAAAGCAGTATATCATTACATTCAAGATCATTATTTAGTTCCTGATTTTGTGATCGATGTGACTGATTTTGTTCCTCAAAAAATGAATGCAATCAAAGCATATAAAACCCAATTTTGGGATCCCAATTCAACCGAACCAAAAACACCCATTTCTGGCGAAGAATTTTTTGAATTTCTTCATGGCCGAATGGCGCAATACGGTCGCTCAATTGGTGTGAAATATGCTGAAGGATTTACAGTAGAACGAACGTTAGGTGTATCCAACTTATTTGACTTGATTTAAACATATCTTGTTATTAGTTGTTTATCAAATAAACACATGTCATTTTACGATTTTCAAATCAACACATCACAGGGGAAACAACTTTCTTTTTCTGATTACAGAGGAAAAGTTGTATTAATCGTCAATACAGCCACAAAATGTGGTTTCACACCGCAATTTACTGGATTAGAAGCATTGCATCAACAATACAAAGACAATGGATTGGTTGTTTTAGGATTTCCTTGTGACCAATTTTTAAAACAAGAACCGCTTTCAAACGAAGAAATGGCAGCAACATGTTTGATAAATCATGGTGTTACCTTTCAATTGACTGAAAAAATAAACGTAAACGGTTCAGCTACACATCCGATATATAAGTGGCTGAAGTCCAAACAAAAAGGCTTATTTGGAAAACGGATTTCTTGGAATTTTACAAAATTTTTAATCGATAAACAAGGTAATGTTGTCAAACGGTTTTCCCCGAGCACAAAACCTGAAAAAATCGAACAATTTATTAGCGACTATTTGAGTAAGCCTTAAAAAGCTATTTTACTTACGTTCAAATCGACATTTCCTTTGATTCCTGGAATCGTTCCTTTGTCAGTAAATTGCCAATGAACTGCGTTATTTAGTGTTTTAATTTGTGGGTCGTTGGTGTACGAAGCAATCCAAAATTGATAATTGGTAAGTTTTTTTTTGAATTTCGATTCAAAATAATAATGCGAAGTGTAAATAATCGGTTTTAAACCGCTTTCAGCTTCAACAAATTCACACCATTTGATAATATTAGCGATGAGTTCGTCATCGTTTCTTCCCAAACGTTCAACATCTAAAACAGGAGGCAAATCAATGCTTCGTGCCTTCCAATGTGTTAAAAAGTGTTCTGCTTGTTCAATTGGATCGGATGTTGGATTAAAAAAGTGATAAGCACCATTTGCAACACCATAACTATTTAAAAACAAGCGATTTCGCTTCCATTCTGTGTCAATGTGATCACTTCCTTCGGTTGCTTTGCAATAGACAAAATCAATGATGGTATCATACCCATTTTCATGAAATAAATCCACCCAATCGATTTTTCCTTGGTGATGGGAGACATCAATTCCCAATGCTTGGTACCCTTTTGGAATGGAAGCCAACAGTTGATGCGTTTTCTTAATTGCAGCTTTTTTCTTTTTTTCTTTGAACGCATAGTTAACGACAAAACCAACGATAATAATACCTAGAGCTACAAGGAAATAGGTCATTAATCCGTTGTTCTTTTTCCGTTTTCTAGTCGGTTTTTTTGTTGATGTTTTCCGTTTAGCCATAGTTGTGAATCGCTACAAAACTAATGAAAATGTAGGGCATAAAAAAAGAGGACTAACAACTTAATCCTCTTTCTTCCATCGTTAATGGATTTATTTTTTGAAATTATCAGCGACAATTAAATCTTTCGTTCCATGACCCCAAGAATAAAAACCTTCTCCAGTTTTCACACCTTTTTTACCAGCCGTGACCATGTTTACTAGCAACGGACAAGGTGCGTATTTTGGATTTCCAAAACCATCGTGTAAGACTTCTAAAATAGCCAAGCAAACATCTAAACCAATGAAATCGGCTAATTGCAAAGGTCCCATTGGATGTGCCATTCCTAATTTCATTACCGTATCAATTTCATGAACGCCTGCAACACCTTCGAATAGCGTGTAAATTGCTTCGTTGATCATTGGCATTAAAATACGATTTGCAACAAAACCAGGATAGTCATTCACTTCAACAGGAACTTTATTCAGTTTGCGTGATGTTTCCATGATTAAGTTTGTCACTTCATCTGAAGTTGAATAACCACGAATGATTTCAACCAGTTTCATTACAGGAACTGGATTCATGAAGTGCATACCAATTACTTTTTCTGGTCTGTTTGTAACAGCAGCGATTTTTGTAATTGAAATCGAAGAAGTATTTGATGCAAGAATAACATTGTCAGCAGTCAATTCTGATAATTGTTTGAAAATCGACAATTTTAAATCGACATTTTCAGTTGCAGCTTCTACGACTAGGTCAACATTTTTCACACCTTCAGCCATGGAAGTGTATGTTGTAATATTTGCTAATGTTGCAGCTTTATCTGCTTCAGTAATTGCTTCTTTGGCAACTTGACGATCTAAATTTTTAGTTATGGTTGCCATTCCTTTGTCTAACGATGCCTGAGCAACATCAATCAAAGAAACGTTATATCCAAATTGAGCAAAGGTATGGGCAATGCCATTTCCCATTGTTCCAGCTCCAATAATTGCTACATTTTTCATGGGGTAATTTTTTCTGCGAAGTTAAACAAACAATTTACTTTATGATACAGCTTGCGCAGTTGAATTGTCAAAAAAATGAGCAATAATTTCTGTTGCTGCTTCTTTTTTTTGCGTACCAATTAATAAGAGGTTACCGTTTTTCAGACGAATAGAAATACCAACCTTTCCAGAAATATTCAATGCAACGTTAGATCCATCCAGAGACTTCATTCGAATTCCCCATCCGCCATAATCCAATAAAGGTCGGTAATGAATAACAGAAACAGCGTCGATATCTTTCCATTCAAGTACTCTTGTTTTGCGGTGAAAAGGTTTGAATTGATAGTGAATACCTGTTGCATTGATTGTTGTTTTCAATTGCAAATAAAAGAAAACAAATACACCAATAATCATTGGACCGATGAGCTTTAGTAACAGGCGTACATCGCCGACTTTAATTGCAGCAATTAGCGTATCAATATTTGACGAAATTGTTAATAAAAGTATTCCGCCGATTAAGACAAAGTGCCATTTATTGGTAAAGCGTTGCGATTCAATAAATTCCATCTGCAGTTGTTTTGAAACAAAAATAACTAAATCCCGCTTTTTTCTTTCAATTTTTCATGAAATACCAGTTTTTTTGCTGTGTTTTTTATATTAATTTTGGGTCCTCAAAACGTTTGTAAATTATGATACAATTATCAGATCGCATTTTGTCGATGGAAGAGTCAGCTACATTAGCTATGACAAGAAAAAGTCGTGAACTTAGAGCACAAGGAAAAGATATTATTTCGTTGAGTTTGGGGGAACCTGATTTTTTCACACCACAATTCATTAAAGATGCTGCTACAGAGGGCATGGAGCAAAATTACACCATGTATTCGCCTGTACCAGGGTATGATGATTTGAGAGATGCGATTGCTAATAAATTCAACCGCGATAATCACATTCCTTACAAACGTGAACACATTGTTGTGTCGACAGGTGCAAAACAATCCATTGCTAATTTAGTGATGGCAGTTATCAATCCTGGTGACGAAGTAATTATACCTGCGCCATATTGGGTTTCTTATGCTGAAATCGTTAAGGTTGCAGGTGGTATTCCTGTAGTTGTACCGACTTCGATTGATGCGGATTTTAAATTTACTGCAGCACAATTCAAAGCAGCAATCACACCGAAATCGAAAATGATGATGTTTTCATCTCCTTGTAATCCAACAGGGACCGTATACACAAAAGAGGAATTACGTGCTTTGGCAGATGTGTTGAAAGCTAATCCTTCGTTGATTGTCATGTCGGATGAAATTTACGAACACATTAATTTTGTGGGACATCATTATTCAATCGCTCAATTCCCTGATGTTTTTGATCAAATTGTTACTGTAAATGGAGTTTCCAAAGCATGGGCAATGACAGGATGGCGTGTTGGTTACATTGGCGCACCTAAAAACATCGCAGATGCGTGTAACAAAATTCAAGGTCAATTCACTTCTGGAACATGTTCGATTGCACAACGTGCAACAATCGCAGCGGTAAATGCTGATCCAGCAGTATTGAAAGATATGGTAGCAGCTTTTGAAAGCCGAAGAGAATTGGTTTTAGCAGCTTTAAATGCAATGCCAGGCGTAAAATGTAATCGCCCAGGAGGAGCTTTTTATGTTTTTCCAGATATCAGTAGTTTCTTTGGCAAAACTGCAGGTGATATGAAAATTGATTCTGCCGAAGCATTGTGTATGTTCTTGCTTGACAAAGGTGTTGCATTGGTTTCTGGTGAAGCTTTTGGTGATGCAAATTGCATGCGTATATCTTATGCTGCATCAGAAGAAACGTTGACCGAAGCGATGAGACGTATTGCAAATGCATTAGCTGAATTGAATTAAATGACGATACAAGAATTATTAGCAACATTCAAAACCAAACGCATTTTAGTGATTGGTGATGTCATGATAGACGCCTACATGTTGGGGAAAGTTCATCGTGTGAGTCCAGAAGCTCCTGTTCCAATTGTTAGCTTGGAAAAACAAGAACAACGCTTAGGTGGTGCTGCCAATGTTGCACTCAATTTACTTTCACTTGGTGCTACACCAATTTTATGTTCGGTTGTAGGAAACGATCGTGAAGGTGATCAATTAAAGCAACTCGTTCAACAGGAAGGAATGCCTATCACAGGAATTATTTCCTCAGCAGCTCGTGTTACAACTGTAAAAACACGTGTTATTGGAAATAACCAACATTTGTTGCGCATTGATGGTGAAGATACACATCCGCTTACTGCTGATGAAAACAACGATTTTTTCACCGCAATTGAAGCAATTATTGCGCAAGAAAAAATTGACGCAATCATTTTTGAAGATTACAACAAAGGTGTTTTAACACCAACAATCATCGCGCAAGTCATTGCATTGGCAAATGAAAAAAATATTCCAACAACTGTTGACCCGAAAAAAGATAATTTTCTTGCATACAAAGGGGTAACGTTGTTCAAACCAAATTTAAAAGAGTTAAAAGAAGGTGTTGGTATCGAATGTTCTTTTCAAGACCAAGTAGCTTTTCATGAAGCCATTAACATGCTTGAAACGTCCTTACAAAACGACATAACCTTTGTAACACTTTCAGAACATGGCGTGTTTATCAAACAAAACGATGTATCGTTTCACAATCCCGCTCACATGCGCAATATTGCAGATGTAAGTGGAGCAGGAGACACGGTGATATCCGTTGCAACATTGTGTTTGACTGCCAATCGTTCCATTCAAACAATTGCATCATTAGCTAATCTATCTGGTGGTTTGGTGTGTGAAAAAAGTGGCGTGGTAACCATTCAACCGGAACAATTGCTTGCTGAATGTGGGCAACAAGTTTGGGATTAAACGAAACAATACATTTCCTCAAGCGTTTGAGATATAAGTAAACATCATTATGGAAAGAAAAGAAGTGAAACCTTATGGAAATGCTGCTACTTCGAAAAAAGAAGAAGTCGCTGAAATGTTCAATAAAATTTCGAAACGATACGATTTTTTAAATCATTTTCTTTCATTGGGAATTGATAAAATTTGGCGCAAAAAAGCTGTAAAGATGTTGCGCGAATTACAACCAAAACGCATCCTTGATTTGGCTACAGGAACTGGCGATTTCGCTATCGAAAGTTTGTCTTTACAACCATCAGAGATTGTTGGAATGGATATTTCCGAAGGTATGTTGGAGGTAGGACGTCAAAAAATGAAAGCACGTGGTTACGATGGAATTATTTCCATGCGCTTGGGTGATTCAGAAAATTTACCTTTTGAAGATAATTATTTTGATGCGTTGACGGTTGGTTTTGGGGTGCGTAATTACGAAAATTTGGAAAAAGGACTTAGTGAAATGTTGCGCGTGGTTCGCCCAGGAGGAAAGTTAATCATCTTGGAGTTTTCAAAACCAAAGAAATTTCCAATCAAACAATATTATGCTTTTCATTCCAAATACATCATTCCATTTTTTGGAAAACGTATTTCAAAAGATGAAAAAGCATATGCATATTTACCAGAATCGGTTGCTGCTTTTCCAGAAGGAGATGATTTTATAGCTATTCTGAAACAAACAGGATATCAAGAAATAGGTTCGAAACTGGTAGCAGGAGGAATTGCGACAATTTATTACGGTACAAAATAAACCATCCAACAAACCGTTTTATTGCTATGAAATATATTCTTGGACTTTGTTGTTTGCTGTTTTTAAACGTGTTGATTGCGCAGCGTGAAAAACCAAAAAATTACCGTCGTTTCGATGAGCGAACGCTCCATTTTGGGTTTATGCTAGGCGGTAATTCAGCTAATTTTAAAGCAATACCAAAACTAGATAATTACCAGAATTATCAATTAAAATCGCTTGAAACAAAAAGTCAACCTGGCGGGCAAGTAGGAATAGTTGCGACTTTAAAATTAGGACACCCTGTGGTTCGCTTGCGTTTTATTCCTACCTTATCGTTTCAAGAACGTGTTTTGTTGTATTATTATGTCAATCCTGACCCAACTGCTAAAACAGACTTGTTTCGGGAACGTCGTGTAAATTCGACAAACCTCGATTTTCCGTTAATGTTGCAATTCCGAACGATGCGCTACAACAATTTTGCAAGTTACGTCTTGTTTGGTGGGCAATATTCTTACGATTTACAATCTTTTGAAAAATCGTCCCAAAATTTCAACGATCCGTTCATAAAAATCAAAGCAAACGATATGCAAGGTCAAGTAGGAGCTGGGTTGGAATTTTTTGCACCTTATTTTAAATTTGGTTTTGAAATCAAGTACTCCCGAAGCTTTTCTAATTCCTTGATTCAGGATTTCACAAAATATTCCAAACCAATTGACCGTTTGTACAACCGTGTTTTGTGGGTTTCACTCATTTTTGAAGGCTAATGAACGTTCAATTTCAACTTAGTCCCGAAGAAGCACAAGACAAAGCATTTATTGAAAAACGAATAGCTTCAGAAATCAATCAAAAAATTGGGACATTCGATTTCAAATGGTTAAAACGATCAATTGATGCCCGCAAACGAACTATTCTAATCAATGCTACTTTTGAAGTGGCAGCTAAAGGCGAATTAAGTGATTTTGAGCCTGATTTTCACCCTCAAGATGTTCGTGAAAAACCAACGGTTCATATTATTGGAGCAGGTCCAGCTGGATTGTATGCTGCGTTACGTGCCTTAGAAATTGGATTGAAACCAATCGTTTTTGAACGTGGCAAAGATGTGCGGTCACGTAGAAGAGATTTAGCACAGTTGAACAAAGAACACCTTGTCAATGCGGAATCGAATTATTGTTTTGGTGAAGGTGGTGCAGGAACCTATTCTGATGGAAAATTGTACACACGCTCGAAAAAAAGAGGTGATGTGTTGCGCGCTTTAAAATGGTTCGTTGCTTTCGGAGCTTCAACCGATATCTTAGTAGATGCACATCCACACATTGGAACAAATAAATTACCGCAAATTATCGTTGCCATGCGCCAGTGTATTATTCAATACGGCGGAGAGGTTCATTTTGAATCAAAATTGACTGATTTCAAGTTGGCGAATGATGCAATCGTTGAAATAACTATCAATGATTCACTGATAATTCCAGTGAATGCAGTGGTATTGGCAACAGGACATTCGGCTAGAGATATCTTTGCTTTGTTACATAAAAGAAAAGTAAAAATAGAGGCAAAACCTTTTGCATTAGGTGTTCGTGTGGAACATACACAAGCGTTTATCGACAATATTCAATACCATGGACGGTTGAACGACGAATACTTACCACCAGCTTCTTATGCCTTAGTTGCGCAAGTGGAAGACAAAGGAGTTTATTCGTTTTGTATGTGTCCGGGTGGAATCATTGCGCCTTGCGCAACTGCTCCAGGCGAAGTTGTTACGAATGGTTGGTCGCCTTCTAAGCGTAATAACGTGACTTCTAACTCAGGAATTGTCGTCAGTGTAGAACCTGAAGAATTACCTAACTATTCGCCAAGCGATCCGTTTGTCAGTTTGAATTTTCAACGTCAAGTTGAACACGATTGTTGGGAAGCAGCAGGTAAAACACAAGCTGTTCCAGCACAACGCTTAAAAGATTTTGTCGAACAACGCACCTCAATCGATTTTCCAAGAACATCTTATCAACCGGGTATTGTAAGCGTTGATTTGAATAAGGTTTTACCCGATTTCATCGCACGAAGATTACGAACAGCTTTCAAAGAATTTGACAAAAAAATGCATGGTTTTCTTACCAATGATGCAGTCATTCATGCGCCAGAAAGCCGCACATCTAGTCCAGTGTCCGTCCCAAGAAATGCAGAAACGTGTATGAGTGTATCAACCCAAGGTTTGTTTCCATGTGCTGAGGGTGCAGGATATGCAGGTGGAATTATTTCAGCAGCAATTGATGGTATGAAATGTGTTGATGCAGCTTTTGAATGGTTGAACAAAAAGTAAAGTTTTTTGGGGGTCTGTCTACAGCTTTACCACAATTTACCCGGGTAACTAACCCAACATCATTTTCGCAGTTAAAATTCCCGTAGCAGTTCCAACATTTAGTGATTCAGCTTGACCAACTTTTGGAATCGTTATTCGATGATTAATTAAAGGCAACAAATCATTGTGAATGCCTTTTCCTTCATTCCCCATGATTAACAAAGCATTTTCTTCAAACACAATTTTTTGAAAATCGACTCCGTCTAACAGCGCAGCATACGTGGGTTGTGAAGTAGTTGTCAGGAATGTTGTTAAGTCGGTATAAATGACATTGATGCGGTAAATTGCCCCCATAGAAGCTTGGATAACTTTCGAATTATAGACATCAACCGTTTCATTGGAGCAGATAAGCTGCGTAACGCCAAACCAATCGGCAATTCGTAAAATGGTGCCCAAATTACCAGGATCTTGAACGCCATCCAGAACAATTCCTTTTTTTGTAGCATCGTACTGATGTTCCCGTCGTTTAAAAACGGCAATTAATTTATTTGGGGTTTTTAAACTGGAAAGTTGTGATAAATCGTTAGGTGAAATGGAAAAACACTTGTTTATTGCTTGTTCTGGTACGATATGAACGTGTTCATTTTCAACAGCTAAGAGAACGAGGTCGTTGATTGCGCACGATAATCCTTCAAGCACCATTTTTTCACCTTCCACAACAAACACGTTCTCTTCATCTCGGTTTTTCTTTAATTGCAAGGAACGTATCCATTTTTGTTTTGCTTTAGAAATTGCTTCTATCATGTTCTTTTGTCCTTTCCTGTTGTTTGGCACAATTTTAATAGCAATCAGCGTTGATTTTATTATTTTTGTACGAATGCGAATGAAAAAAAATAGCTGTTTTCCAATTAATTTTAGCTTAGTGCTTCTTGTAATTTTACTTCACTCAAGTTGTAAAACTACAAAATATGTGCCTGAGGGAAGACATTTATTAAGCGAAAATTCAATTGAAATCAAAGGTGATGCATTAAACTTGGATGAGGTTAATGCGGTGATTCGTCAAAAACCAAATATAAAACTGCTTGGAATACACTTTCGATTGCGCGCATACAATGCGATTGATAGCACAAAATTAGCAACTCGTATTGAGCGATTGCGCCAACGGACCATTCAGAAAAACAGTCGTTCTATTGCCAAAGCAAATCGAATTAATGCGAAACGAATTAAGCGCGCGAAAGAGAAAAACAAGCCATACTACCGAATGAAAAAAGCGCATATCAGAGATACGATGGACTTGCGTAAAAAAATTGGTGAAAAAATAAAATTCAGTTACGGCGAAGCTCCGGTAATCGCAGATACGTTTTTTATTCATAAATCAGCAACTCAACTCGAAAGTTACCTGCGCTCTAAAGGATTTTATTATGGTACAGTTTCAGCCCAATACGATACCTTAACATATCGAAAAAAACGAGTAAAAGCTATCTATTCCATTACAACTGGTCCACGCTATTTTATTGATTCCATTCAATTATCAATGCCAAACCAAGCTATTGAAGCGACATTTAAATCTTTTGTTCGAAAGGTGAGTGACAAACAAGGTATCAATATGCAATTGGAAAACCATTGGGATAGAAAAAAACAATTACTAATTCCATTTGATGCAGATAACTTAAGTTTGTACCGCTTAGAAATTGCAAAACATTTCAGAGATGCATCTTTTTATGGTTTTGATGAAGGAAGTGTATCATTTGACATAGATACCAACAAGCGAAACATGCGCATGCGCATGCGTATTCAGATAGCTGATCGTATTGTTCAAAGCAAAGTCAATAATGACAGTGTTGTCTCTATTCCTCATCTTAAAACACAAGTGGTTGGAGTTTATTTTCATATATGTGACACAACGTTATATTCGGGTAACTTCAAACAACAAGTCGATTATTTAGGCCGAAATCTTCGGGAAAATAAAATGTTGGTAACCCTTGATTCATTGGAATTCAAACAAATCAAACGAAAAGTCGAGGTTCCAGAAAACGAACGAGCTGTAGTTGGTCAAAAGGAATACCTGAAAAGTAAAATTGAGAAAGATGTTTTTGGAAATTTCAAAGATTCGATTGCTTTTGACTTGCAACGTGTAGCTACATTTACCTATAACGGAGAGCTATTTGTTCGTCCCGAATTGTTGGAAGCACAAAATTATTTGGAAAATCAGTCGAATTACAAGGAGTTTAACTTAGATCGAACTTATAACAGATTGGTACAACTTGGTTTGTTTCAATCGATCATAACAGAAATACAAGAAACAGAATTAGGGAGTGGAAAAGTAAATGTTCATTATTACTTAGTTCCAGCTCTGAAAAAAACGTTTAGTTTCGAACCAAGAGCGAATAATTTCAATGGCTATTTAGGTGTCAGCACTTCCTTGAATTATTCAAATAAAAACATTTCGAAAACAGGTACCAACTTGGTATTTACGTTTTCTGGAGGTTTTGAAACGTCTCCAACCGTTTTTGGACAAGATTCAACGGCTGTAATTGGTGATAATAACAAACAAACATTCAATACGTTTGAGGTTGGTCCATCAATAAAATATGACATACCTGGCTTGTTTCCCTTCGGAATAAATGCCTTAAAAAAACGCCAACGTCCACGAACAATTATTTCAGGCGCATTTAATTTTCAACGAAGAACCGATTTTAATCGGAAAGTATTTCAGTTCAATTACGGCTATAAATTTGCTTTGGGCAATGGAAATACACAGTCTGTTTCTTTGGGATTACCTGGAATGTCAGTCGTGAAAGTGGTTTCCATAAACAAATCAGATGCTTTTCAAAATAAAATTATCGCATTAAATGATTTGTTCTTACGCAATGCGTACAGCAATCAATTGATTTGGGAAGATTTTCGTTTTCAATTTGATTACGATAATTTATTGGGAGAACATCGTTATGTACCAAAAAACATCCGCGTAACATTCAATGGTTCCATCAATACTGCAGGCAATCTCCTCAATTTTCTAACAAGTTTTGGTCCGCAAAAAGATTCAGTGAATAAAAAAATTGGGACGGTTACTTTTTCTCAATTTTCGCTAATAGACACCAAATTAATTGTCACAAATAAATTTTCTAAAAGAAATACCTTGGCGTTTAAATTATTGGCAGGAGTTGGTTTGCCAGGAAAAAACTCGAAGACTTCATTGCCTTTCGATTACTCATTCTTTGGTGGTGGTTCAAATGACAACAGGGGATGGGTTGCACGTTCTCTCGGACCAGGTTCGTATTCAATTCTGCTCGATTCCAATAATGTGTTAACGCAAATTGCTGATATTCGTTTGAGTTCTTCTCTCGAATTTCGCTTTGGAGGTGGGAAATTATTCAATCATGCTCTCTTTGTAGATGCTGGAAATATCTGGACGATGAATTACGACCCCAACCGACCGGGAAGTCAAATTTCTAAAAATTGGTACAAAGAGATTGGCGTATCCGTTGGATATGGGTTGCGCTTGGATTTTGAATATTTCATTGCTCGTTTTGATTTCGGTTTACCCATTTACACACCAGGATTGCCTATTGGCTCCCGTTGGATTTTCGAAAGCAAAGAAGCGTTTTATGCAGCAGCTCAAAATTATTATGGAAATGATTGGAAAAACAAAGTACAAACTAACTTTTTTGTAATCCAACCACACTTTGGTATTGGTTTCCCCTTTTAATTAAATGCATTTTTATAAGTTACCCAGTCAACCATTTTACTCCATTGCAACTTTTCATTATCTTTGAGGCCGAAACACAAATAAAACAATGGCACATTCAATAAAATCAGGTGTTGCAGCTGGCGACGAAGTTCAAGCGATTTTTGCCTATGCGAAAGCTAACAAATTTGCACTTCCAGCAATAAACGTAACAAGTACAAGTACGGTTAATGCGGTAATGGAAACTGCTGCAAAGTTGCAATCCCCTGTGATTATTCAATTCTCCAACGGAGGTTGTCTTTTTTATGCTGGCAAAACCTTATCAAATGAAGGTGAAAAAGCTGCTATTTTAGGAGGTATTTCTGGTGCAAAACATGTACATGCCTTAGCGGAAGCTTACGGTGTAACTGTTATTTTACACACCGATCACTGTGCTAAAAAATTGCTTCCTTGGATTGATGGATTATTAGATGCGGGTGAAGCACATTTTAAAGAAACGGGTAAACCTTTGTATTCTTCGCACATGATCGATTTATCAGAAGAGCCATTGATTGAAAACTTGGAGATATGTAAGCAATACCTAGCGCGCATGAGCAAAATTGGTATGACGTTAGAAATCGAATTAGGTATTACAGGTGGAGAAGAAGACGGAGTGGATAATTCACATGTTGATTCATCCAAATTATATACTCAGCCAGAAGAGGTTGCTTTTGCGTACGAAGAATTAATGAAGGTTAGTCCTCGTTTTACTATTGCAGCAGCTTTTGGTAATGTGCATGGTGTATACAAACCTGGAAACGTACAATTAACGCCTAAAATTTTATTGAATTCCCAAAAATACGTGCAAGAGAAATTCAAAACAGGAGAAAATCCAGTCGATTTCGTTTTCCACGGTGGATCTGGTTCAACCCTTGCTGAAATTCGAGAAGCTATAGATTACGGAGTTATCAAAATGAACTTGGATACCGATTTGCAATTTGCATTCACTGAAGGAATTCGTGATTATGTAATCAAAAATGTTGACTATTTAAAAACACAAATTGGTAATCCAGAAGGAGAAGAATTACCAAATAAAAAATATTACGACCCACGTAAATATTTACGTGAAGGTGAAATTACATTTGTAAAACGCTTGGAGCAATCGTTTCATGATTTAAACAATGTCGGAACATTAAAATAAGAGAAAATGAGTTGGTTTAAAAGAAATAAAGAAGGAATCACTACTTCTACAAAAGATAAAAAAGAAACACCTGAAGGTTTGTGGAACAAATGTTCGCGTTGTAAAACGCTTTTCACAGCAGATGATTTAGCGAAAAACGCGTATGTGTGTGATCGATGTTCGCACCACGAACGTATTGGCTCTGAAGAGTATTTCCAAATTTTATTCGACGATGGAAAATATACTGAAATCAATGCGAACGTTACTTCGGGTGACCCTTTAGAATTTACGGACACGAAGAAATATACTGATCGAATCAAAGCTTCACAAAAAGCTACGGGATTGACTGATGCAATCCGTACTGTTTATGGCGACTTAGATGGTTTTCCTTTTGTTGTTGCTGCAATGGACTTTTCGTTTGTTGGTGGATCAATGGGTTCAGTAATGGGTGAAAAAATTGCACGAGCAATTGATAAAGCAATTGAATTGAAAGCGCCGTTCATGATTATATCTAAATCGGGTGGTGCGCGTATGATGGAAGCTGGTTTCTCGCTGATGCAAATGGCAAAAGTTTCTGGAAAACTGGGTCAATTAGCAGAACATCAATTACCATATATTTCGTTTTTAACTGACCCAACTACAGGAGGTGTCACAGCATCTTTTGCGATGTTGGGTGATTTGAACATTGCTGAACCAGAAGCTTTAATTGGTTTTGCAGGGCCACGTGTCGTGAAAGAAACGATTGGACGCGACTTGCCTGATGGATTCCAAACATCTGAATTTGTCTTAGAACACGGTTTCTTGGATTATATTGTTAATAGAACTGAATTAAAACACCAATTAGGCATGTCTTTGAAGTTTTTCCGCAATTGATCAAATACTATTAGCTATTGAAATGAAAATCCGAATGCATACGTGTTCGGATTTTTTTTATTCATAGAAAAGTTATCAATATTCATTTTGTTGAAAGAACTAATCATTCTTGCTACTCTAAGCTTTCATTTAACCATATCTTTGTAAGACTTAAAATACAGCATGCAACCAATAAAATTGATTTTAATTACTTGTTTACTATTAGCTTTTTCAGCTGTTGGAAAAACAGACGAAGTCCTAACCATAGATTATTATGAAAATGGACTTACATTAAAGTCAATCACAACAAAACATGCAGTAAACAAAGAGGAAACATCGTTGAATTTCAAACGAAATGGAGAGTTGTTAACTGCAAACACAACTAATTTTAAAACGAGTAAACATTTAGGATTAACCTTTTTTTTAGTAAAATCTCTTGAGGCAAATGCTCCTGATTTGAAGATCATTAATTTCACACTTAACAATAACCTTTTTGAACAGCTATACTTGCGTTTTCTAACAGTTAAAATAGCACAGGAAAACGATTTGTTGCAAAAAAACACAACCAACCTATCAACGAAAAACCCCAAAAACGTTCAAAACAAACAGGAACCAATTTCCGTTCCAGTAAAAAATCAATTATTAGCTCCCCAAGTTGTGAAACCCAAAGTTGCATCTGGATTAAAATTCTTGCCGAATGGGCGTAATAAATTGTACACACAAGCAGGGGATATTTGGATGGATGGTGAATTTAAAAAAGGCCAATTGATGGATGGAAAAGTGTTTTTATACGATTCTGACGGAGTCCTTTTAAAGGTGCGTATCTATAAAAACGGTGCCTACGAACGCGATGGATTGTTATAATTCAGCGTTTCTTTCAATAATATTTTATTTATAACAAAGAATTACTATCTTTGCACCGTCTTTGTAAAAAGTTTACCCAGACTACATAATGATCATTCAAGCAATATTGGCATGTATTTAGATTCAACAAAAAAGAAAGAAATCTTCGCTAAACACGGAGGTGCAGAAACAAACACAGGTTCAACAGAGGGACAAATTGCATTGTTCACATTTCGTATCGCTCACTTAACAGAGCATTTGAAAAAGAACCGTAAAGACTACGGAACACAACGTTCATTACAATTATTAGTTGGTAAACGTCGTAGTTTCTTAGATTATTTAAAGCGTAACGATATTGAGAAATACCGTGCTTTAATCAAAGAATTAGGTTTACGTCGTTAATTCGTTGCGCGCAAGCGCACAAACGATACAATACATTATTAAAAAGGGGGGCTTGTCGGATTAATCCGGTGTCCCCCTTTTTGTTTAAACCGATGACACAAGAGTGACATCAAAAATTTGAAATAATACAAATATGAAAATAGGTATCAAAAAGTCCATCGTTACTGGAGGGAAAGAAATTTCCATCGAGACCGGAAAATTAGCGAAACAAGCTGATGGTTCAGTAGTGTTACAAATGGGCAACACGGTGTTGTTAGCGACTGTCGTAGCAGCACCAGAAGCAAAAGAAGGAGTTGACTTCCTTCCATTAACAGTTGATTATCGTGAAAAATACTCAGCTGCAGGTCGTTTTCCTGGAGGTTTCTTCCGTAGAGAAGCGCGTCCTTCTGAAAATGAAATTTTAGTCATGCGTCTTGTTGACCGTGCGTTGCGTCCACTTTTCCCAGATGATTATCATGCGGAAGTACAGTTGATGATTCAATTGTTAGCATACGATGGTGTCAACAACCCAGATGCATTATGTGGTTTAGCAGCTTCAGCGGCTATCGCAGTTTCAAACATCCCGTTCAACGGACCAATGTCTGAAGTACGTATTGGTCGTGTAGATGGTCAATGGATTGTAAATCCGTCAATGGATGAAATCAAAGTAGCTGACATCGATATGATGGTTGCAGGTACAATGAAAGACGTGAACATGATCGAAGGAGAATTCAAAGAAATTTCTGAATTGGAAATGGTTGAAGCAATCAAATTAGCACACGCTGCTATTATTGAGCAATGTCAATTCCAATTAGATTTAGCAGCTGAAATTCCTAGTGCAAATCCAAAACGAGTTTACTCACACGAAACACACAACGAAGATGTAAAAGCAAAAGTGTACGAATTAGCAATGGAAAAATGCAAAGACGTAGCACGAATGGGCTTAGCAAATAAAGCAAAACGTACCGAATTATTCGAAGCGATAAAATCAGAAGTGAAAGCTGCTTTCTCGGAAGAGGAATTAGCGGAAGTGAGCGGTTTTATCTCAACATACTTCTCAGAAGTAAAGAAAAAAGCGGTTCGTTGGGTCATGTTACACGAAGGACTTCGTTTGGATGGTCGTAAGTTTGATGAAATTCGTCCAATCTGGGCAGAAGTAGATTACTTACCAATCGTTCACGGTTCAGCTGTTTTCACACGTGGTGAAACACAATCATTGACAACACTTACGTTAGGTGGTAAAATGGACGAGCAGTTGATCGACGGAGTAACATTCCACGGAACTGAAAAATTCTTGTTACACTACAACTTCCCGCCATTCTCAACTGGTGAAGCAAAACCTTTAAGAGGAACTTCGCGTAGAGAAATTGGTCACGGAAATTTAGCGTTACGCGCATTGAAACCAGTTTTACCTGAGGATAATGCATATACCATTCGTTTGGTTTCTGATATCCTTGAATCAAATGGTTCGTCTTCAATGGCAACTGTTTGTGCTGGAACATTAGCATTAATGGACGGTGGTGTTCAAATCAAAGCACCAGTTTCTGGTATCGCAATGGGGCTTGTTGCTGATGACGGTAAATTTGCTGTCTTGTCTGATATCTTAGGAGACGAAGATCACTTAGGTGACATGGACTTCAAAGTTACAGGAACTTCAAAAGGTATTACAGCTTGTCAAATGGACATCAAAGTAGATGGTTTACCATACGAAGTTTTGATCCAAGCATTGGAGCAAGCACGTGGTGGTCGTTTACACATTTTGAATAAAATCATTGAAACGATTGCAGTTCCAAATCCAGATTTCAAACCGCAAACTCCACGTATCGAAGCATTCAATGTGCCGAACGATATGATTGGCGCGATTATCGGACCTGGAGGTAAAATCATTCAAGGAATCCAAAAAGATACCAATACAACGATTACTATCGAAGAATTGGAAACAGGTGAGGGTAGAGTTCAAATCATGTCAAACAATGCAGACGACATGAACGCTGCTAACGCACGTATTCGAATGATTGCTTTCCCACCAACAGTTGATGAGGGAATGGAATACGAAGGAAAAGTGAAAGCTGTAAAAGATTTCGGTTGTTTCGTTGAGATTTTACCTGGTACAGATGGATTGATCCACATTTCAGAATTCTCTTGGGAGAAAGTTGCGAAAATGGAAGACGTTTGTAAAGAAGGTGATGTATTGAAATTCAAAGTTGTTGGAAAAGATCCAAAAACGAAAAAATGGAAATTATCGCGCAAAGTGTTGTTACCTCGTCCAGAGAAACCAGCTGGTGAAGCAACAGCTCAGGCATAAGAATAAGTTCTTTCAAAAAAAACGGGTTGTTCAATGAGCAACCCGTTTTTTGTTTATCCATGTTTGATGTACAAGCCCCGAATGAAATTCCGAAGAAATTGATCCTTGCACGGGCGATAATTGTTGTGGCGTGGGTCTCTGAAAAATGATCCCAATTCCGCCTTCCCAATGCGCATATCGGCTAATTTCATGATTTCTATGATATCGTCGTCTTTCAAACTCAATGCAATGCGCAATTTGCGGAAAATTTGATTGTTGTTTAATTTTTCTTCGTGAACTGGAATTTCATTGTCTTTTTTTCCTCTTAATTCAATGATAAATGCATTTAATAACGCAGCAAGCGGTTGGTCTGGCATTTCTTTGAATCCCTCGTACTGCTCTTGTTTCATCCATGCGAAAATGTCTAAGGGAGAAACCGGATATTCAACAGATTTGTACATGTTTCCGATTTTTTCTTCGTCCCATTTGAACGTCTTGCGCAATTTGTAAAAGATGTAATTGTTTTCCATGCCACTAAAATACTGCTTTTAATAGAATCTCTTGGCGCATTTGTTCGCTTTTCAATCGTTTCTTTGATAAGAGCACGTTGATTTATAGCATTTCCTATTATTTTTGTAGTACTATATTTTATACAAGTGAAGAAATTTTTTACAAGTAAATGGTTTAAAATACCATTTTTCACCCTAACGTTTGCCTTTGCAGCCATTGGCTTTTTTTTAACAGTATCCTATTTGGCGATTAAGTTTCGTTGGACAGATGACAAAGGTTCCGTTGATGCAAATAACCGCTACTTCCAAGAAATGTCTGGAAAATACAACCAAGGTTTCAAGGTCGATAGCGTACAAATGGTGAAACAACAATACCAAGCGCTTGATCGCTTAATTGTGTTGAATGAATTTTATCCAAAAAATGCACAATTCATTTTAAATGTACTCAAAAAAGGAGCAAACGAAACAGAAGTACTCAAAATGATTGATGCAGTCGATATTCAATTAAAATCCGACGAAAAATACCAAGAAGCGATTGCGGAATTGAAAAGCAAGAAAAAAACGCCTCAAAAAGTCAGTGGATTGAGTGTCTTCGAATGGATGAATATCTCCGAATGGAAAGACTTTAAAATCGCTGTGGCAAAAGACGTCAAATTAATCGATTCAGTAGCGAAATTGACTGGTGTTGAATCGCGTTTGATCGTTTCTTGTTTGGTGGGCGAACAAATTCGCTTGTTCAATTCAAACCGTGAATCGTACAAAAAATGGATTGGACCGTTGAAAATCCTTTCTGTCGAATCCCAATTCTCTTTTGGTGTAACTGGTATCAAAGAACACACCGCAAAACAAATTGAGGGACATCTGAAAAATCCTGCGAGTGTGTATTACCTTGGTAAAAAATACGAACATTTATTGGATTTCAAAGGAGGTGATTCAACTGGTGTAGCTGGCGAACGCATCAACCGTCTGACCGATTACCACAATCACTTTTATTCGTATATGTATGCCGCTATTTTCTTGAAACAAGTGAAAATGCAATGGCAACGTGCGGGTTTCCCTATCGATAACCGACCTGAGATTTTAGCAACCTTGTTCAATGTAGGTTACCCACAATCGCAACCAAAGAAAAATCCGCAAGTAGGTGGTTCAACGATTACGATTTACGAAAAGCCATATTCGTTTGGTGCAATTGCATATCAATTCTATTATTCCGGCGAATTATTTGATATTTTCCCGTTCGAAAAAACGAAATTTGATTGGAGCGAAACGAAATGAGTAAGTGCTACCAAATAGGAAGTTTGTTTGTCCTTGTTTGTTGCTTTACCACATACAGTTTTGGTCAGCAACAACGCGATTCCTCAAAAGTACTTGTTGAATGGGTAACGTTAGCGCCGGGTTTAAATTGGTGTGAAACAGCTGCGCCGTATGAATCAAAAGTTGGCGATTCACGATTAACAATCGTTAAAATAGATCCAAAAAAAGTCGATTTTGAATTGTTTTCCGCCACAAATATCGATCGCAAACCGCGAACCGCTTTGGAATGGTCGGACAGTTTTGCGCTTCAAGTTGTTTTCAATGCGGGGATGTATGATTTATCAAAACCCTTGATCAGTAGGGGATATTTGAAAGCGCGGTCACATATCAATCAACCGGCGCTTCATCCGTCGTTCAATGCAATGTTAGCACTTCATCCCACAAATAATACCAGCGCACCGTTGGCAATTTTCGACTTGACGTGTACACCATTTACTCGTTTCAAACAGGATTACGAATCATACATACAAGGTTTGCGCATGATTGATTGTGCCGGTCAACCAATATTTTGGAAAAAGAAACAGCAATCATGCAGTATGCTGGTCGCTGCACAAGATGATGCGGGTTCGTTTTACTTGTTGTTTAGTCGTTCTCCCTACACGCACAATGAGTTTATTCGTATGATGTTGAAATTACCTTTTCCAATCAACACTGCGATTTACTTGGAAGGTGGACCAGAAACGAGTTTGTTTGTCAACTTACACCACATGCAATTACACAACGTCGGTAGTTATGTTTCATCAACCTATGAAACCGATGCGAACTGTACGTTTTGGCCACTTCCGAATGTTGTTGGTATTCGCATGAAATAACACTAAGGTAACAACACGGTTAAGAACCCAGAAAAAGTCGTTGTTTCATTTCCAGTTGTTGCTTTGATCAAATAAAAGTACGTTCCTTCCGTAAGCGGTTTATCCGAAATATCCAATCCGTTCCAATTATTTTGGTAATCAGCATTTTCGTAAATGACATTTCCCCATCTGTTGGTGATTTGCAATGAGATTTGATGGTAACCTCCAGCATTTTGAAGGACAAAAACATCGTTTCGTCCATCGTTATTGACGGTCAAAACATTTGGAATGATTAACGGACATTTTTCTTCGAACACAATTAGATCAGAAACCACTGTTTGTTGGCATTGATCCGTAACAGTAACTTGAAATCCATCAGGAAAATTGACCAGTTGACCTGCGTCGATAGTGATGACGGAATCATGCATTCCATTGGAAAATTGCCAATCAAAGAAATAAGGCGCTTGTCCGTTTTGAACGTTGCAAGTAATTTCTTGTCCGTTTGGATTTTCGCCACACAATGAAATAGTTGCAGGAGTTGTAAGCGTTAAAGGTGTATAATCAACAAGTGTTACTGTTGCACCTAACGAGTCTGTGGTGAATTGGCAAGGATTGAAAACAAAACACGAAACGACTAATTGCTCATGACCTTCAACTAGTCCATCATAAACGCCTTTTATATTCAACGTGTGAGAAAAAACACCTACTGGTAATGTAATTTGTGAAGCAATTGGTTCAAAGTCAGTTACAGTTGCTGAGCCACTAATTGCAAAGGTAATTACTTGTTCAAAGCTTGCAGTTGGGCGTTGCAAAGTGATGATTGTCGAGTCACAATTTTCAGTAATGGTATCGTTTCCAATAACAGAAATTGTAAGAGCAGCCTGTGCTTGACAGCCAATAACTTTGTAACAATAGGTTTGTATTTTACTGGCAATCATTTGCCCATTTCTAAGTTCATCAACTTGAACACCTACCAAGTAATTCCCAATCATATAAGGTGAAAACGAGATTACTCCAGTGATTGAATCGATGGAAGTGGAAGAAGCAGCACCCAATGGAATAGACGCGCTAAATGTTGGCATCCAAGTAACAGGTGTGAAGGGTGGAGCTGTTTCTGGATTTGGTTCAACATTGGATGTGCTGCCACCAAGAAGAGGATTTACAAGCGAATAAATCAGTTGGTCATTATCTGAATCTGTTGCATGATGATCAAATTCCGTCACCTGATTAGTGCATAATATTTTAGGTGGATTGTTGTCAAAACGTGCAGCATTATTTGGAACAGCGCTTGTTAATGAACCTGGAATAAATGCTGACAAGGTAATGCCATTATTGGTTGGGTCAAACAAGTTGTCTATGTTCCCAGCCCAACAACACCGTTGATAAGCAATCGTATAACCATCACTATTTTGAGGTAACAAAACTGTGTCTTTATACAATGCACGTTCAATACATGTTTCTCCTGCTCCAGGATTACATGGATTGCTATATACGACTGGCGTTGTAGTGATGATAAATTGTGGAATGGTGAATTCTGAAAAAAGCGTACCGTTTCCATTGAAAACAGTGTATTTCAACGGACTATCATACCCCATGTTGCTGTTGCAATCACGGTAAATTTCAATAGTAATTTTATACTGATTATTTCCTAGATAATCGTAATAAACTTCTCCACCAATTATGTGCGAAGCATGGCTGAAATTCCCTGTAAAAAGGAACAATAGCAGGGCAAGTTTGAAGGTGATTGACTTCATCGTTTCTAGTAAAAAGTGTGTAATCAAATTTACTAAAATGAATGAGCGTCAATAGATTATGACATTAGTTCAATCAAAAAATAAGTAGTTTATTGTAGCGTCTAAAACAAAAAAATGGTAAGTATACTTATCTGAGTAAAGTGACAAATCCTTGAGCGGATTGTCTATTACCGTTTGTAGGAGTGTAAAATAATATCCAAGTATAAACACCGTCAGACGCTTTTAATCCGTGGTTGGTTATCCCATCCCACGTTAAGTCGGGTATACTGAATGTTTTAATAATTTCTCCCCAACGATTTAAGATAAATCCTTCATCAGCTTGCGCGCCAGTAAGTAAAATTTCAAAGACATCGTTTGTGTTGTCCTCATTGGCAGTAAAGGCATTAGGTGCAAATAATGAAAATTCAACGGTGTCACAACTTTGTTCGGAAATTGTTAACGTATTGGTGACAGGACAACCAGCAGCGGTAACGGTGTCTTGTGAAAATTGAATTGCTTGAGTAAACGAATATCCCCAGTAATTCAACGTATCACCGGGACAAATTGTTGTACTGATATTAATTGGAATGACAGGAAAATTTTGCAAGGTTAAATGAACAGTACTATCACATCCATTTCCATTAACAAGCGTTACAGCATATGTACCTGGATTTGAAAAGGGTTGACCATTCACTACAAACGATGAATCAGGACAAACACTCGTTTGAATAACAGTGTCAATTGGAGAACAACCATTTGTAACTGTTATGGTTATGCAACTTGTCGCGGTACACGGAGCAGTTCCAACTTGATAACAAATTTGATAAGTCCCAGGACCAGCAGTGCTAGGCGAAAAAACACCACTTGAATTTAGGCAATTTCCACAATCAGACGACCAAGTTCCTCCAATTGGACTAGCACTAAGCTGTGCTGATGAACTCAAGGATGTGAATGGTCCAGCTGCTGTAACTGTTGGATTGGCTATTGTGTTTGCATACACTTGCGCATGAGCCGTATCAACACAACCATTTACATCACTTACAGCAATTATGTACGTTCCAGCACACAAGTTTTGCAAACCTGGTGAACTAGCACTTGTCGACCACAAATAGGTGTACGGAGCAGTTCCTCCCGTAACAATTGTACTGACTGCTCCATTACAGTTGCTTGCACAACTAGCATTTGTTGCTGTAGTAGTGACTGTTACTCCTGAATTTGATGTTACAGTTGTTTGAGCTGTTGCTGTACAACCTGTTGCATCGGTAACGGTTAATGTGTATGTGCCAGCAACAATATTCGTTAAACCACTTGATGTTGCATTGTTATTCCACAAATACGTATAAGGTGCAGTTCCTCCAGTAATGGAAGAGCTAATAGCTCCTGTTGCACCACCCAGACAAGATACTGGAGTTGGTGTCAATGTCAATTGGATACTTGTTGGTGTGGTGCCGCATTGTGGATTCATACTACTTATCCAAGCTGCATTTGCGGTGTTATTTGCTGCGCCAGGTGTTTCTACACTACCAACTGTCCAATTTCCTTGAAGTGTTGGAAGGTTTGATGTCGTATTCATCATTGAAAAAACACCACCACCAATTGTGCTGAAGTAAATTTGATTATTTAACGTGTTATTACCCCAACTAACAGCATGACTTGCAGTTGTAGCTGTATTCGAACTTCTAATTTGAAAAGAATCACCACCATTGGCCATTCCAAGTTGTGACCAAGAACCACTTCCAGCAACCCAACTTGCTGTTGCAGGATATGTTGTGACGCTTGTTGTTGGACTGATTGATTGTCCCTCTAATAAAGGTGAATTTGCTGGTAAAACAAGGCGACAATTGTTGTCCGTCATGCTAGCATCGTTGGGAGGGAGCAACGGATTGATATCCGAATTATTATAAACGACGATGAGTGTTCCTTGTGGAATAGCGCTCCAAAATACATTGTTTGCAAATCGGACAGCTCCAGCAGCAATTCCAGTTCCAGATCCTGTTGCAAAAAGACCATTGTTATCATCAATAACAACTCCTCTTAAATCAATTGTAGGAACGGGTGTTTGGCAGGTTGCATTTCCAACAACGAGAAATTCAACGTATTCTTTTGCGCCAGAGGTACCCTGAGAGATTTCGTTGATGTATAATTGCTGCGCAGAAGTTGCGAAAGACAGCAGTAATAAACCTAACAATTTAACGTAAGCAGCATTCATTTTTTTTGCTTCAACAACTAACAATTGCATTGGTTTCGGTAACGAGTACTTCAAGGAGAACAATGCAACTTCGGGACAAAGATACAACCTGTTTTTTTCTTAAAAAAATCACAAGTGATTAAGCTTACGTTAAATGTGTGATTTTTACGTTATCCCAAACTGTTTTGGAGTTTTAATAAATCAGCATACAAACCATTTGCTGCTAATAATTCGGTGTGATTACCAGATTCAGCTACCAATCCATTTTGAAGAACAATGATTTTATCAGCGTTTCGAATAGTACTCAATCGGTGTGCGATTACTATCGAAGTACGGCCTTTCATCAACTGATCCAATGCATCTTGTACCAATTTCTCTGATTCAGAATCCAATGCGGATGTCGCTTCGTCTAATATTAAGATCGTTGGATTTTTCAAAATAGCGCGTGCAATCGCAATGCGTTGTTTTTGACCACCAGACAATTGAATACCTCGGTCACCAACTTGCGTTTCAAATCCATCAGGAAAACGTTGAATGAATTCAAATGCATTTGCCTGAACAGCAGCAGCTTCGACTTCCTCTTTACTTGCGGATGGTTTTCCAAATGCAATGTTTTCATAAATAGTTCCCGCAAAAAGAATAACATCTTGTGGAACGATTGCTATGTGTTCGCGCAAATAATTCAATTCGATAGCTTTGCTGGAAGTGTTGTCAAATAAAATATCACCAGTAAATTCGGGGTAATAATTCAAGACAAGCGATGCAATAGTTGTTTTCCCACCTCCTGATGCACCAACCAAAGCCAAGGTTTGATTTGATCCAATCGAAAATGAAATGCCATTTAAAACACTGATATCTGGTCGTTGAGGATAGGAAAAATGAACGTTTTCAAATGTGATTGCACCTGTTATTGTTGGTTTTGCAGTTCCTGTAAAAAGTTCTTTCTCTGAAATTTCCGACAATAAATTCATTAATTTCTCAGTTGCTCCAATCGACTTCTGAATCCCAGCATAAAAATCGGGTAGGGAACCAATACTCGCAGCCATTAATAAGGTAACCATTAAAAAGGAGTACAAATCGCCTTTTGCTAATCCAGGATGAGGTCCTTCGGTCAATAACAATCCTTGCCAAATGATAAAAACGATGGCGCCAAACATACAAAAAACAACAAACGAAACAAATACACCGCGCCACAAACCACTTTTAATGTTCAAGCGTTTGATTTCGTTAATAGCATTCGTGAAACGAAGCATGCTGAACACTTCATTCGTAAAAGCTTTGATATTACCAATTCCCGTTAGTGCCTCCTCTGCAATTGCATTGGCACTTGCTGTTTTATCTTGTGCTTCTTTGGACAAACGACGAATGAAACGTCCAAAAATAACCGCAACAATTGCGATTACCGGAACAGTTCCAAGCATGATAAGTGCTAGTTTCCACGAAATAAAAAGTAAGATGCTGATACCACCAACAATCATCACGATTTGTCTGAAAAATTCAGCAACAGTCGTGCGTAACGTTTCTTGAATTTGTGTAATATCGGAGGACAAACGACTGGTTAATTCACCAACTGTATTTCTGTTGAAGAAATCCATTGGTAAATTCAATAAGCGTTGAAAAACATTTGCACGCAAATCGCGCAATGTACTTTCTGTTACATTCGTAAATAAAACAACTCTGAAATAGGAGAAAACAGCTTGAGCGCCAAACAAAATAAACAAAGCAGTGGCAACTGTATTGATGTTAGAAAGGTCAATGGAGCGTACAACTTCGGCCATACTCGTTTTGGCGCCATTTCCTGCACCTAATAATTGACCCAATAAAACAGGGAAAACCAAACCGATAGATGTAGACAAGACCAAAAATATCCAACCAATAGCATATTGTAAACGGTAAGGCTTCAAATACGAGAATATTTTCCCTGCCTTACGGTAACTGTCGCGTGTTAACTGAACTTTTTCTTTCTTTTCTTTTTTTGGTCGCAACATATTTCCTAGTTTTGTACCGCAAAAGTAAGTGTTGAAAAGGCTACTTCTACATTTTTTTTTGATTATTTTCGTGTAACTCTTGAATAATTCGAAAAAGTACCTATCTTTGCACCCCTGTCAGACATACTTTCAGTTGTCAGAGGCAGATTTGATTAAGTTTGAAAAATACGATTAAAGAAAATAGATCATGAAAAGAACGTTTCAACCGTCGGTAAGAAAAAGAAGAAACAAACACGGTTTCCGTAGCCGAATGGCAACTAAAAACGGACGTAAAGTTTTAGCTGCACGTCGCCGTAAAGGTCGTAGTAAATTAACAGTATCTGACGAACCATTCCACAAACGTTAATCGTTTAAGAATAGTTCTGATTAAGAATATAAACCATCTCTCCGTTTTCGGTGGGATGGTTTTTTGGTTTAAACTAATCGAAAATTGCTATGCTTGTCCATCCAATTGATTTACGTTCAGATACGGTAACAAAACCCGATGAAGGGATGTTGCATGCAATGATGGCGGCTAAAGTGGGGGATGATGTATACAGAGAAGATCCGACAGTAAACGAACTTCAAACGTATGCTGCGCAACTTTTCGGTAAAGAAGCGGCATTGTTTTGTAGCTCTGGTACACAAACAAACCAAATTGCAATCAATGTTCACGTGCAACCTGGAGGCGAAGTTATCTGCCACAAAGAAGCACACATCTACAAATACGAAGGTGGCGGAATTGCCAAAAATTCGGGTGCATCCGTTCAATTAATCGAAGGTAACTTCGGTCGGTTGACCGCTGAACAAGTGGAAAACGCCATTCAACCTGTAGATATTCATTTTCCAATTACCCAATTGATTGCACTAGAAGATACTGCAAACAGAGGAGGAGGAGCAATTTACGACTTTGAAGCAATCAAAAAGATCAAATCAATTGCCAATAAACACAACATACCCTTACATTTAGACGGCGCTCGTTTGTTCAATGCCTTGGTCGAAAATGGGGTAGACACGCAAACATACGGCGCACAATTTGATTCCATTTCTATTTGTTTATCCAAAGGGTTGGGTGCGCCAATTGGTTCGTTGTTACTTGGAACTGCCGAATTTATTGAAAAAGCAAGACGCGTTCGAAAAGTAATGGGTGGAGGCATGCGCCAAGCTGGTTTTCTTGCCGCAGCAGGATTGTATGCATTGAAAAACAATGTAGAACAGCTGAAAACAGATCATGCTCATGCCAAATTAATTGACCAAGTTTTGGAAAAGGTAAGTTGGATTAAAAATCGATTTCCAGTTCAAACAAATATTATTGTCATTGAATTAGATAATCATGCACTACGTGATGTGTTCATTGCTCAATTAAAAGAAAAAAACATATTGGTTAGTGCTTTTGGACCGGGAATGGTACGCTTTGTTTTTCACCGCGATATCTCTTCCGATCAAGTACATTATTTAGCTGAAATTTTACCTGAAATTTTACCTGAAATTCGCTTATGATACGCCTCATTGCTTTCCTTTGCTTATTTTCTTTGTTTGCTTGTCAGAGTGAATCAGACGAAACAGTTACGCTAAGTGATATTTCACCGTCATCTGCTAAAAACAAGGATGTTAAAAAAGATACGCTTGCAATTGATTTGGATGAAAAACCAATCAAAAGTGTGTTTTTGCAACTCTCCGATTCCTTGTTTCCAGATGCAACTTGGAAAGCACTCGATACGTTGTTGTTTCCCGATCGTTTTGGTGCAAACAAATCAGAAAAATGGATACTAACAACGAAAAATGATAGCCTGACCTTCATGCAATTTCAATTTTCGGACAGCTTGCGTACAAAGAATGCGTTTTTCAACTGGTTGGATTGTTTTGGAACAAATTGTACCTCCTATAAAGTTGGTGGAAAAGTAAAAATTAAAAATAGAAATGCCTTGTTCTTAGTAGGTGAAAAAGCACTAGTCTTGGTTGAATCTGCTAAAAAAATAGATGAAAATGGAATAGTTGGAGCTTTCGATAAAGATACGTTGAAACAAAACTGGATGTATCTTGTTACTATGCCAAGAAAGGGAAAGACAAATTGGAAAAAAGTTAAAAACGGTCATTTCACCAAATTATAAATTATGAAAACAGTAAACAGAGGGTATATTTTAGTTGAACCCAAACAAGCTTTTTGCGATTGGGCAAAACAAAATGATCCAGATTTTGATTTCGATGAAACAGATGATTTGGAAGGTTCCTTGTATTTAATCGAAGAAGATTTTTTTGAATACGAGCCACTAGTGGAAGCACATTTTAAAAAAATATTCAAAAACGAATGCTTGGCAGTAGTTGATGACGAAAATCTTTTTCCGAAACCAACAATCGATTTATTCAACGAATGGTTCGCTATTCGAATAGGTGGAAGCGTTTTTGATACACAAAAAACAGATTTATTAGCAGAAAAATAAACAGCAATTAAATAATATATGAAAATAGTATTACTTCTTTCGTTCTTGTTCAGCTTACAACTTGTAGTTGCTCAAACTAAAATCTCAGGAACGGTAACCAATCAAAACGGTAAAGCTATTGCAGCAGCTACGGTCTTCATCAAAGGAACCGTTAATTTTTACCAAACAGATGCCAACGGAAATTATTCGTTTACAACCACGTTGAAAGGGAAACACGAATTAGGTTGCAAAAAACAAGGTTTTCAAGAACAGTATTTGCCAATCGATATTATTGGTGAAGCGCTGACGCAAACTTTTAAAATGAGCGCAGTAAAAGAAATCGAGGAAATTGTCATTTCAGCAGGTAGTATCAATGCAAACAATGATCGTACTGTTGCCATTCTTAATCCACTCGATATTGTAACAACAGCAGGTGGACAAGGAGATATCGCAGGCGCATTGCAAACATTACCTGGTGTGCAACGCAACGGAGGAGACCAAACTGGATTGATGGTGCGTGGAGGTGATGTCAACGAATCAACAGTTTTAGTTGATGGCTTGGTTGCGCAAAACGCCTTCGGAAGTTCTGTTCCAGGTGTCGGTCAACGCACACGTTTTAACCCTTTTCAATTCAAAGGAACGTCTTTCAGTACTGGAGGTTATTCTGCACGCTTCGGTCAAGCATTGTCTTCGGTGCTTGATTTGCAAACGAACGATTTACCAGACCAAAGCAATATCAATATTGGGGGTAATTTTGCAGGATTATCTGTTGGAGGTTCTAAATTGTTTGAAAACAGTGCTGTTGAATTTACGGCAAATTACTTGAATTTATCACCGTTTTTGTTGATTTCTCAACCCAATGTTGATTTTACTGCAGCTCCGCAAGGTTTTGGAATGTCTGGAAGATATGTTGCAAAAACACCAACGAGAGGAATTTTTAAAACAACTTTCAATCAAACATTCAATAAATCAGGTTTGAAATTAATCAATCCTTCTGATCCGTCAAATTCACTCAATTTTGGGATCAAAAACGATTTCAATTACGTCAATACAACGTACAAAGATGTGATCAATAAAAATTGGTTGTATTTTGTTGGGTTTTCGTCTAGTAGCAACGCAGATGCTATTTCATGGGATTCATTACAAGTCATTCGCGAAGACAGACGTGTTCAAGGTAGAACGGAATTTATTTATGCACCTTCGGTTAAGTTACGTGCTGTTTTTGGAACGGAAATACAACATTACACCTACAATCAAAAATTCGACACCTTATTGGGGCAATTTTCTGAATTGTTAAGTGCTGTATACGCAGAAGCAGATATTATTCCTGTTCGTAGACTTGCCTTCAAACCTGGAATCCGCGCAGAATATTCAAAAATACTAGGAAAGGGAAATGTTTCTCCACGCTTAGCAGCTGCAATTAAAACATCAAAAACTGGTCAAATTTCTTTGGCATCAGGTCTTTTTTACCAAATTGCTGCTAGTAACTATTTACTGCAAGGCTACCGTCCTAACTTTCAACAAGCAATTCACTTGATGGCGAATTATCAATTGATGGCCAAAGACCGCGTTTTCCGTATTGAAGGTTATTATAAATCTTACGATCAATTAGTGAAAGAAAACGGTGTTGCTTATACACCCAATCAATTCCGCTTCAATTTAGGACAAGTTGATAATTCGGGATCTGGCTATGCACAAGGGATCGACTTTTTCTGGCGGGATAAAAAATCCATCCAAAATTTCGATTATTGGGTGTCGTATTCCTACATTGATACCAAACGTTTGTATCAGAATTACTCAGAAAAGGTAACTCCGGATTATGTCTCAAATCACAATTTAAACATTGTCATGAAGTATTTCTGGATGAAGGCTCAAACCAATTTCTCAGCAACGTATTCGTATGCGAGCGGTCGCCCTTACTACAATCCAAATGCAACGAGTTTTTTAGCAGATCGCGCGCCTGCATACCAAAATTTAGCGTTGACAGTTAGTTATTTGACAACGATTAAAAAAATGTTTACAGTTTTTTACTTGAGTATTGATAATATTACAAACAGAAAGAATATCTTAGGGTATCGTTACAGCATGGACGGGATGCAACAATATCCAATTTTACCACCGTTCTATTTTAATGTGTTTTTTGGATTCAACATGTCGTTGAAGGAGTTTAACAAAGATGAATTATAAGTTATGAAAAAAGTACTAGTTATGTTATTGATGTTCGGCGCTACTGCCGGATATGCTCAAGACCAACAAGAAATTATCAACCGCTTGACACCTGTTTGTCACGGAATTGATTCGACTAAGTCAATCGAAAGTTGGAAGTCGAAATTAGCAATCATTCAAGCGGTGCAAGCTGCAAATGGGGACAACTGGATTCCTGCGTATTACAACGCATATGTTTCTATCCAATTATCCTATTCGGAGACAAATACTGAAATCAGAGAATTGTATGTCGATGCAGCGGAAGGATTAATGCCGCAAATCGAAGCGGGTTGTAAATTAATGGATGAAATTCACATCATGAAAGCCTTGATAGCAAATGCTCGCATGGCAATCGACCCACAAAACAGATGGAAAGAATATGGTAAAATCTTCGATGAAAACCTTGCAAAAGCAAAAACGATCAACGAAAACAACCCACATATATACTTATTAAAAGCAATGTCGGTTTATTACACGCCTAAAATGTTTGGTGGTGGAGCGAAAAATGCGAAGCCTTACTTTATCAAAGCGAACGATAAATTTGCGTTATTAACCAATAAATCAATTGAAACACCTTATTGGGGCGAGTTTTTAAGCGCATTCATGTTAGCGGAATGTGAAAAATAATTGCGCCAGCTACATAAAAAAGAAGCGATCCAAATAGGGTCGCTTTTTTTTATGGCTTAAGTCCGTTAACGAGTTGCGAATTGTAATAGCGTGGATCATAACTGACTTCATCCAAAATCCATTCAGGTTTTTCAAAAATTTCAGCTTCATCTTCCAATTCGATTTCAGCCACAATTAAGCCTTCCAATGCTCCGTGAAACACATCAATCTCCCAAATCTTTTCTTTGAAGGTCAAGGTGTAGCGCTCCTTAGATAAGGTTTTAGCACAAAAATTGGTCAATAATTCCAACGCATCATCTACAGGTATTTCGTACTCAAATTCTGCACGAGTAATTCCTGTTGTTTTTCCTTTAATTGTCAAATAACCTTTTTCACCTTTAGTGCGCACACGCACAGTTTTACCCGCTTCGTCCATCAAATATCCTTGTTGGATTTTTTTTGGTGCTAAAAATGACAACACTTCTAAAACACTTGGTTTTACTGTGAATTTCCGCTCAATTTCTTTCATCGTAATGCCGAATATACAAAACTTTTTAAGGACAAATCAAGTACATTTCTAAAATCAAATGAACAATTCCTATTTTCTCAAGAAATTGTGCTCGATTTTCTTCTTATCTTAGCGGTAATAATGGCAGTTTATCTCACATTTGATTACGAGTTGTTTTTCGGTTCCGAAACAGGAACGGTGAAGGCTTGTATGCTCGATCCAACTGAAAAATTATTAGCTATTTCAGAAAAACATGCTGTGCCGATGACATTTTTCATCGATGTTGGTATGCTAGTGAAAATGGACGAGTTACAACTGCAGTTCCCTGAATTAGTAAGCGAATACCAAGCAATCACGCAACAAATTCAACGCATGGAATCCCTTGGTTGTGCGGTACAATTGCACATTCACCCGCATTGGGAAAATGCAACGTATGCAAACGGGAAATGGTCAATCAATGTGGATGGTTGTTACAAGTTGAGCGACTTTTCACAAGCTGATGCTTCAGCGATTATTGAAAAATACCATCATTTTCTACAGCAATTGGTCACCCAAAAAATAACAAGCTTCCGAGCTGGCGGATGGTGTATTCAACCGTTTTCTCATGTGAATGAAACGTTTAAGAAATTGGGAATTACGATCGATTCAAGCGTATTTCCTGGTGGGAAATTTGAATCACCTCATTATGCCTTTGATTTCACAACAGTGAAACGCTATTCGCAACCGTATCGTTTTGATTCGGATGTTTGTGTGGCAAACAAAGCTGGTTATTTCACCGAATTACCGATTTCTTCGTGGCATTATTCGCCACTTTTTTATTGGCGTTTGTACATACTTGGACGTTTATTACCGAAGCAGCATAAAATGCTTGGAGATGGTAATTTTTTAGCCCAACCAGGAAGAAAAAAAGCGGTGTTAACTAATTTCACTTGGAACCATGTGAGTTGTGATGGGTATTATGCGTCAAAATTACAGCGCCAATTTCGTTTTTATCAAAGAAAAAAGAGCCCGTTTGTCGTAATTGCACATCCAAAAGGATTGACACACTTTGCATTGAAAAAAATCGAGCAATTCATTGTCAAAACAAAAAATGTAACGGAGTTTTTAACGGTAAATCAAGTTGTATGCAGTTAACATTCCTTACACCAGAAGAAAAAATATCTTGGACAGCTTTTGTGAAAGCACACAAAGGAAGCATTTTTTCGTATGCAGGATATTTAGATGCAACAGCTGATAATTGGGCTGTTTTGTACAACGCAGATAAAACTGCTGGAATCGCTTGCCCGTTCACGGTAAAGGCTGGACAAAAAATTCTGTACACTCCTTTTTTTAATCGCTATATCGAATGGATTGGTTCGCCAATAAATCCGAATGAATTAATTGCGGCATTAAAAAAACAGTTCAACGTTGCTGATTTTAATTTCAATCAAGTTATAACTGGTTACGAACAATTAAATCACCAATACGTTGCTGTTAATGCATTGAAATTAAATAATTTAGCAAATAGAACGTTAAAAAAAGCACAAGTTTTTACAACATCAACACATACAAGAGCGCCAGGATTGATGCCCTTAATCACAAAAGAATTAGCGCAACGAGTTAAGACGTTAAACGCCTTTACTTTGCCGAAATTGAGTAACTTGCTGACTGAATTCAAAGACAAGGGTTTGGTTCAAATCGATCTTTTTGAAAATGACGAATGGAAAGGCGGCTTGTGGCTGATTGAAACAGCTGATAAAGTAGTTTACCTAAAAGGAACGGTGCAACAAGAAGCCATGAAAAAAGGAGGGATGTACCGATTGATGTACGATGCAATATTGTATGCGCACGCATCCGAAAAGCTGTTTGATTTTGGTGGCTCGAATGTGGACAACGTCGCACGATTCAATAGCTATTTTGGTGCGAAATCAATGCCGTACGCGCACATAACTTGGAATGAAGCTCCATTTTGGTGGAAATTACTGAAAAAAATAAATGATAAATGGAAAGGAAAGTAATCGTTATTACAGGCGCTACTGGAGGACTAGGGAGCGAAATGGTGAAGCATTTTGAACAACAAAATGTACGACTAGCTTTGCATACATTTCAACAAGAACCGTTCGATGTGGCGTGTGAACATGCTTGGTTCAAAGCAGATTTACGCGACCCACAACAAATTGACACACTTATTGCCGCTATTCTAGCCAATTTCGGTCGGATTGATGTACTTATAAATAATGCAGGCATATCAAAAAATGGCATGTCGTGGAAATTGAGTGATGCCGATTTCAACGAAGTAGTTGCTGTTAACTTAACTGCTCCGTTCAAGTTAATCAAAGGTTTTCTTCCTAAAATGCGGGAACAAAAATCCGGACGAATTATTTCGATTTCTTCTGTTGTAGCCCAAACTGGTGTTGTTGGAACAGCTGCTTATGCAGCTTCGAAAGCTGGATTAATTGGTTTGACTAAAACAGTTTCAAAAGAAACAGCAACCAATGGAATCACCGTCAATTGTTTGGCCTTGGGCTATTTTAATGTCGGTATGATAGATGAAGTTGCTCCCGAAATGCAAGCGCAAATTATTCAAGCAATTCCGCAACAACAACTGGGGTCTGTAGCTACCATTTTAGCTACGATCGATTGGCTAATCTCCAAAGAGGCGGATTACATTACTGGTCAAACAATTTCATTAAATGGTGGTTTGTTCAACTAACAGATTCGATTAACTTTGTAACGAATGGGTAATTTATTGTTTCCAAAAAATAACATGCCGCGTTGGGTCATAAGCGCAATTGATGTGATCATTTCACTATGTTCATTGACCTTGGCATACCTTATTCGTTTCGACATAATGGCTGACAAAGCCCTTTGGAAAACGGAGTTAGGAATTCTTTTCAAATTTATTTGGGTCTTTTTCCTGATTCGATTTCTAGTTTTTTACCTTTTTGGTATTCACAAAGGCATCGTACGTCATTCCTCTACCGCTGATTTTAGACGACTTTTTAATGCTATTGCACTATCATCTTTGCTCTTTTTAGTTGCTGGTTTTGTTCGCTATTATGCTGTTGATGGCTTTTACTTATTTCCACTCAGTGTATTGATAATCGAATTCGTTTTTTGTGTTTTCATCTCAATGGCTGTTCGTGTTGTAATCAAGTTATTGTACGTAGAATCCACCAAAACGAAAGGAGATCACCCGAACATCTTGATTTATGGTGCTGGAGTGTATGGATTAATTGTGAAACGAACGATTGAAAAAGACACACGGATTCCAGTAAACATTGTTGGTTTTATTGATGACGATAAAAAGAAAATCGGTACCAGAATGGAGGGGATTCCAGTGTATGATGCCCAGCAATTAACAGCTCTTATTGCAACGAATTCTGTCGATCAAGTTATTTTCACCATTCAACAACCGGACGAAGAAAATCAGCAACGTGTTGTCAATTATTGTTTGGATGCTGGAATTCAAATGAAAAAGGTTCCAAGTCCAACCGCATGGATCAATGGCGAATTTTCAGCGAAACAAATTGCACAAGTCAAAATTGACGATTTATTAGGTAGAAAACCTATTGTCCTTAATTTGGACAAATTACAAGCTGCGCTTGCGAACCAAGTTATTCTAGTTACAGGAGCAGCGGGATCAATTGGTGCGGGTTTAGTACATCAATTACTCCAATTTTCACCAGCAACATTGATTTTGTTGGATCAAGCAGAATCACCCATGTATGACTTGGAAATCACAATAAAAAAGTTATTTCCAAAGCAACACATCGAAATAATCATTGGAGATATCAGAAATCGTGAACGGATGCACGCTGTTTTTGTAACGTATACCCCTGCATGGGTATTTCACGCGGCTGCTTACAAACACGTTCCACTTATGGAAGAAAATCCTTCCGAAGCAATCCAAACCAATGTATTTGGCACAAAAAATTTGGTTGACTTAGCTGTCGCGTTCAAAGTGGAAAAATTTGTCATGATTTCGACCGACAAAGCGGTTAATCCAACCAATGTCATGGGCGCTACAAAACGCGTAGCAGAAATGATTGCACAAGCAGCAAATACGCAACAAATCACCCAGTTCATAACAACAAGATTTGGCAATGTACTTGGTTCAAACGGATCGGTAATTCCATTGTTTAGAAGACAAATTGAAGAAGGTGGTCCGGTAACTGTAACCGATGAACGAATCACCCGTTTTTTTATGACCATTCCGGAGGCTTGTCAATTGGTATTGGAAGCTGGGGTGATTGGTAATGGCGGTGAAATTTTTGTTTTTGACATGGGGAAATCGGTCAAAATAGTCGACCTTGCAAAAAACATGATCCGCTTGTCTGGTCTCGAATTAGGAAAAGATATTGAAATACAATACACAGGCTTAAGACCGGGTGAAAAATTGTACGAAGAATTACTCAACAAAGCTGAAGATACAATTCCTACTCATCACCCCAAAATTTTAAAAGCCTTAGAACGTACCAATAACGAACAAACACTGATAACGATTCAAGAGTTACAAAGCGAATTAATAAAAGCAGATGCAATGACTTTAGTCGGATTATTAAAAAAAATCGTTCCGGAATTTATTTCAAACAACTCACAATACAGTATCTTAGATAAAAACAACAACAATGATTGATCCGTATAAACTACAAGTGCGCTTCTCCGATTGTGACATGATGCAACATGTCAATAATGCTATTTATTTGAATTATTTTGAAGAAGCTCGTATTCACTATTTCAGACAATTGGTTGGAATTGATTGGGACTGGAAAAAAAATGGTGTACTATTGCGTAAAAACGAATTGGAATATTTAAAACCAGTTTTTTTAAATGATCCAGTAACAATCGAAGTGTTTTTAAAACATGTCGGTGACAAAAGTTTTACGTTAGCTTATGAAGTAAAAGTATTGGGTGAATTGCGTACAACTGGAACTTCTGTCTTGGTTTGTTATGATAGCATTGTGAAAACGTCTATTCCAATCCCAACAAGAATGAAAGAAGGTTTAAATAAATTAACACTCAAACTACCACAATAAATCATGAAAAATCTACTACCCATACTTTTCTTTTTTTCTTGTTTCGTATTATTCGGTCAAACTGGTATTCCTCAAATAAAAAGGGACACGTGTTACAAAAAATCCTTAGCGCGAAAAGGACAACGATTTACAGAATGGGAATGTGGTAAATTAGCTGGGGTAGTGGATTGCAACGAAAAGTTAGAATTGGCCGATCCATCCAGTGATGTGGTACTTTCAACAGGTTCGCACAAACCCTTTACAGGAACGTGCGAAACGTGTCACAACAACGGCATTTTACAACGTAGGGTTCGTTTTGTCAATGGTTTTACAGATGGTATGGATACAACCACATATATTTCAGGTTGTACCGAAGTAATTCGATCACACATACAAGGAAAACCAAATGGACATTGGACATATTTTGAAGATTCAACAGGTTTTCCACTTTGGGAGAAAAATTACGTAATGGGGGAGTTGAATGGCGTTCAAATCAACTATGTATCACGCAAAACAAAGTTAGACACACTCAAATTGGAAACGTATAAAATGGGTGTCTTAAACGGACCTAAAATAACGTTTAGTCGAGGAATTCGTGCAAAAGAAGTGCATTACACCAATGGCTTAATGAACGGGCCTTTCATCGAATACAACAAAGAAGGGAAGGTCATTCAAGAAATATATTACAAAGAAGGTAAAAAACACGGCGTTTTCAGTTATTACTACGACGATGGAACCTTACTGCGTACAGAAAATTGGAACATGGAAGTCAAAAGTGGGGAATTCAAAACCTTTTACTACGATCAATCCATTCAAGAAATTGAAAATTATAAAAAAGGCCTCAAAGAAGGTTGGTTCGAACAACGATTTCCAGATGGTAAATTAAAAAGACGTGCATACTACGAAAAAGATGTGCTAATGGAAGAACACGTGTACGATCAAGAAGGTCGCGAAATCAAAACGTTAGGAGGTACTGCGAGTTCAGGAAAAGAAGACGATGCCATGCCTGGTAAAAAGAAAAAGAATAAAAAAGCAAAACCAACTAACTAACTAACTAACTTTTTCTATCGTAATTACTTGGTGTTGAAATGTGATTACATCTCCAACTTTTTTGTTCAAAAGCATTTGTGACAAAGGAGCTGTATTCCCAATGCAATGAATTCCATTGAGCGTTGGAATTTTACCCAAAGGTAATCCAATTAAAAATTGACCTGTAGATAACGTAACGATACTTCCTGCAACAATTTTATCCGAAGTTTCGTGGTTGGAATAATTAGCAGCTAAATTGAGCCATTTTTTTTGTTCGTTTACCTGCTGAGTGAGTTTGCTGATTTCTTGTTGACTCATTTCACGAGAAGTCTCAAATTTATCACCAGCCGAACTTTTGGTGTCGCCAACTAAATCGCTCAACAAATCACTAATATCCTGTTGCAATAATTGAATTTTATCCGAAATATGGCTTGTTATCGCGTTGAAAATAGCTGATCTAGTCATGAATGGAAAACTGCGTATTGAAAATAGTATGTAATTGATCCAAAACTTTTTTTGCATCGTATTGCTGCGCATAAGCGCTGATTTCTTCAGAATCAAACACACATTCTTTGGCTGCAAATGAAAGGAGTAACTGACTCAAAGCTGCAGGATCGTTTTGCGGGATATTACGTCCCAAGAAATCCGGCAAATCAGTTGCAATGCCTACAGAAGTAGTGAATACTGGTAATCCACTGGACCAAGCCTCCGCAAACACAATTCCAAAGGACTCGTAACGCGATGTCGCAATCAATGCGTCGTGCTGCTGCATTTCATTGGCGATTTCTTCCCAAGTACAAGGACCAAGGAACCGAACATGTGCGGCTATTCCTCGTGTTTTTACCCAATTTTCCCACAATACAGTAGCTTGATCGGATAGTACGGTCAATTGCAAAGTAGGATTGATTTGCAACGCGTTATAAAAACCTTCAAATAAAACGCCTGGATTTTTTGTTTGCTCGTCCAATGTTGACACATGAAGGAACTTAGAGAACGATGCTGTGTGCTTAACCTTAGGGTGAAACAAGTTGGTATCAATAAAATTGGGCACGATGTCGATTTGAGTTGTCGGAAAAACAGCCGTTATGTCTTCGCGTAAACGAGGCGATACAGCAAGTAATTGCTGGATATTTCTGCTTGTTCGTTTGAGAATTGTGCGTTGAATTTTAGTAAAAGATTTTCGTTTCTCTTTTCTAAAATACGATCCGTGTTCCAGTACAACCAAGGGACAATTGTAGTAGTTTTTAGCTCCGATAAACTGCAAACCCTGAGGCAATAAAACGTGTCCGAAAACCAAATCCACATCCTCGATAAGGCGCAAACCTGTTGCCAATGCTTTTCGCCGTTGCAACCAACGTCCAATTTTTAATTGCTTTTTGGGATAATAAATAAGAACCGTTCGAACACCCGCAATGGTTGTATCAGAAACGTTAATTGTTGAGCAGTTTTTATCTGCAACTGTATGGATGACACTGACTTGATAGTCGTTGGCCAATAACGTTGCAAAGCGTTGAACAAAATTACCAACATGTGGATCAATTCGTGATGGATACCACGAACTCATGACTAAAATATGTCGTTTTGAATGTTCCAATCGTCCGTTTATTGAATATTGAGTGTTGTGGTTAGAACGCGCTCATTGCGTTTTCGTTGCACAAAATAAATTCCCTTTTCACAATTCACTGTCAGAGGAGTATCACCAGCTTTAACAGCTACAAAGTGTGTAATGACTTTACCAAGTGAATTAACGAGTGTGATTTCATCGCCAACTGCTAGATCAGTTAGGATAAACGTTCCGTTAGTTGGATTTGGAAAAACGCCAACTGATTCAATGTTTGCGTTTTCAATGCCTAAATCACAATCAAAACGATTGATAAACTGCCAAATGGTGTCGTTGTATTGTGTTCCTACATAACTGCTTCCCATATCTGCTCCCATACGAATCAATACGATGCCTTGTGAAGGAACGACATTGATAATTTGGGCGTTTTTGCCTTGTGCGGAGAACATATCAGTAGGAGCATTGGGACAAAGTGAACCCAAAAACGTCCATTGGGACTGAGGTAATTTATACGAAGCTTGACCATTCAACCACGTTAAATATCCGTATGCCAAATTTAAATTCTGCGAGGGATGCGTCATGGCATGCAAATATGCTGTATCTGCCAAGACAGTTGTACCGTTCCACTGTCCATTTTGCGACAATAATAAACCGAAACGCGCCATACTACGAGGTTTTGATACATAGACATTATTGTATCCAATCGGATAAAACAATCCAGTCATGCCTATTTTTGAACCGATGCGACTGTACATCCAACTATTCAAGGACATTCCTGTTGCCGAACTGATAACCGTGTCCAATAAGGTATAAGGCGCATTGTGATAGGCCCATCGTGTTCCTGGTGCTGCGAGATACGTCAAACAACTAGGATCTGTACAATAAACATCCGAAACATTGTCATCCAAGCCAGTTGTCATGGTTAGTTGGTGACGGATAGTAATGGCGTTTTCTTGCAGTGGCGTCAAACTGCTCCAGCCAGAACCAATATGTGTTGATGTTGCATCGTTGATGGATAAAAAACCTTCTGCTTGCGCAATCCCAACGGCATAAGCTGTTAAGGTTTTGCCTGCCGAATTCCAAACATAAAAACTATCTGCGGTAAATGTTCCGAAATACTTTTCCAAAACGATTTTTCCATCTTTCAATAAAATGAATGCTTTGGAGTTGGTGTTTTCAAGCCACGAATAAAGTGGTTGAATCGAATCACGACACCATCCTAATTGTTCTGGAGCCAAGGTGTCCCAAGAATTTCCAGTCAAAGGAGGAAAATATGTTTGACTTTTTACAGAAAAAAAAGAGAAACTTAAAAATGCAATAAGCAAGTAACGCATGTCGTCTATTTTGTTCTAAAAGTAATAAACGAATGCCAAAAAGACACTATTTTATACAATAGCTTTTTCGTAAATTACTTGGAGTTGCTCCAATGCATAGTCGATTTCTGCTTTTGTTGTGTAGCGTGAAAACGAAAAACGTGCATTGGGACGAGAACTATCTGCCTTGATTCCTTCCAATACGTGGGAACCTTTTACAGAACCAGAAGAACAGGCAGATCCACCCGAGCAAGCGATGCCTTTCAAGTCAAGCGTGAAAAGCAACATACCGCTTTTTGCTGTTTTCGGTAAGCAGACATTCAATACGGTGTACAAACTTCCTGCAGGAGTGATATCACCATGAAAAGCAACATCAGGGAAAATTGCTTGCAAACGTTCAATCATATAGGTTTTTAATCCCTGAACGTGTGCTTGGTGTTCTTCAATGTGTTCGTTCGCAAGGGTTAATGCGGTAGCAAGTCCAACAATTCCGTGAACATTTTCTGTTCCTCCACGCAATCCACGTTCTTGTGCACCTCCTTGAATCAACGAAGACGGTTTGATACGTTTGTTAACATACAAAAAGCCAACACCTTTTGGTCCGTGAAATTTGTGAGCAGCACACGTGATGAAATCAATGTCCAAATCACTCAAATCAAATGCGTAATGCGCCATTGTTTGCACGGTGTCCGAATGAAAATAAGCTTGGTGTTTTTTACACAACTCACTGATTTCTTTGATTGGAATCAAGGTGCCAATTTCATTATTTGCATGCATCAATGAAACAAGCGTAGGTGTGCCATCCGACAAATAGTTCTCCAATTCAGTTAAATCGATGTGACCTTGCTGATCGACTGATAACCAAACAGCTTCAATTCCGTCATTTTTTTCTAAATGTTCGATAGTATGTCCAACTGCATGATGCTCGATTACTGTGGAAATGATGCGTTTCACACCCAATTGATGAACGGCTGTATACAATGCCATGTTATCAGCTTCCGTTCCACCAGAAGTAAAAATAATTTCAGCAGGAGAACATTTCAACCAACTTGCGATAGAGCGTCGTGCAGTTTCGATAAGCGCTTTTGTTTGTCTCCCGTAAAAATGAGTAGAAGATGGGTTTCCAAATTCAGACTGTAAAACAGGAATCATTGCTTCAGCTACTTCAGGAGCTAACGGGGTAGTGGCAGCATTATCAAGATAAACACGCATATCGAAAATAGTTTTTGCAAAAATAGAAAAATCTTCGTGTTTTCTGTAAATCAAAGGTGAGTTGTTGGCAAGTTTTCATAAAAAACAGGTCGTGACTGCAATTGCTTTTTTACTTTTGTAACATGTATTTACAATCGTTATCGCTCGTTAATTTTAGAAATCATGTCGATGCCGCTTTTCAACTTGTGGAAGGGGTTAATTGCATTGTTGGAAAAAATGGAGCAGGTAAAACGAATGTATTAGATGCCGTGCACTACTTGAGTATGTGCCGCTCGTACCTCAATCCAATCGACAAACAAAATGTGCGCTTTGATCAACCGTTTTTTGTCATTCAAGGTGATTGGGTAAAAAACGAAAGAAATTTCGCACTCTATTGCGGGGTGAAAGTTGGTGCTAAGAAGATATTTAAAAACAACAAAAAAGAATACGAACGCTTAGCCGATCACATTGGTCAATTTCCAGTGGTGATGATTTCACCGTATGATGCCGATTTAATAGCAGATGGATCAGATGTACGCCGCAAATGGATGGATGGAATCATAGCTCAATTTGATAAAAGTTATTTAGAAGATTTACAGCGCTACAACAAAGTCATCGATCAACGCAATGCCTTGCTCAAACAACAATTCGAAAACGGTTTTTTTCAACGCGAACCATTCGAAATATGGGATGCGCAGTTGATTCGTTACGGTTCCGCAATTTATGAAAAGCGTACACAATTCATTGAAGCGTTTATTCCTTTGTTTCAAAAATATTACCAGTGGATTTCCAATCAAGAAGAAATGGTTTCCATGGTGTACGAATCAAGATTGAATGAATTACCCTTCGAAACGTTATTATTAGAGGCATTTCCAAAATGTTCCCGAGCGCATTACACAACCGTTGGAATCCACAAAGACGATTTGAATTTTCAAATTAACGGTCAGCCGATTAAAAAATTCGGTTCGCAAGGACAGCAAAAAAGTTTTTTAATTGCCATGCGTTTGGCACAATTTGATTGGTTGAAAGCCCGTTTGAATGTGTCGCCTATTTTATTATTAGACGATATCTTTGATAAATTAGATAACTTTAGAGTTGCCCAGTTAATGTCCTTGGTGTCAAAAAACACCTTTGGTCAAGTGTTGGTCACCGATACAGATGAAATCCGAGTATCGGGAATTTTTCAAGCTATTGGCGTGCAACCGAATATAATTTTATTTGATAACGAGTAGTATGGAATCAGATTGGAACGAAAAAAAACGAACGGGGAACGCTGCTCCTATGAAGGAAGTGTTCGATAAACTATTACGCGCTTATCAATGGGATAAAAAATTCACCGAATTGGATGTGCTCGATAAGTGGGAGGAAATGATGGGGAAAGCAGTTGCCTTGCGCACGACAAGCCTAAAAATCAAAGACAAGGTACTCCGTATCTCGCTCAATTCATCGGTTATGCGGGACGAATTACAACACGGCAAACAAGTCATCATCGAACGTGTTAATCAAACTGCGGGATTTCAATTGATCAACGATATTTGGTTCGATTAAGGGTCATTTTCAATTTCAATACCTTCATTCTTTCTAAAATTGTACTTTTGTCTTTGTGCAAAGTAATTTGTGCCATTTAAACGAGAAAAAAATGTCAGTTCACAAAAATGTAAAACGCATCACAACGCACGTTTTACAAGAAATGAAAAATTCGGGTGAAAAAATCTCGATGTTAACAGGATACGACTATTCCATGGCACGCATCATTGATACTGCTGGAATTGAAATTATATTAGTCGGTGATTCTGCATCCAATGTCATGGCGGGACATGAAACGACGTTGCCGATTACACTTGATCAAATGATTTACCATGCTTCATCGGTTGTCAGAGCTGTCGAGCGCGCATTGGTTGTTGTGGACATGCCCTTTGGATCGTACCAAGGTAATTCCAAAGAAGCCTTGTCGAATGCAATTCGCATCATGAAAGAATCGGGTGGCCATGCCGTGAAATTAGAAGGTGGCGGAGAAATCATCGAATCGATCAAACGCATTTTGACTGCTGGTATTCCAGTAATGGGTCACCTTGGTTTGACACCTCAATCCATTTACAAGTTTGGAACGTACGTCGTACGCGCAAAAGAAGAAGCCGAAGCGCAACGTTTGATCGAAGATGCAAAAGCATTGGAAGCAGCAGGATGTTTTGCTATTGTTTTGGAGAAAATCCCAGCAAAATTAGCCGAACAAGTTGCCAAATCAGTTGCCATTCCTATCATCGGAATCGGTGCTGGAAACGGAGTAGATGGACAAGTTTTAGTTGTCCACGACATGTTAGGAATAAACAACGAATTTAGTCCACGTTTCTTGCGCAAATACGCCAATTTATACGAACAAATGCACACTGCTTTCCAACAATATATTACGGATGTAAAAAGCGGCGATTTCCCCAATCAGCATGAGCAATATTGAGGATGAATCAATAGATCCTGCTACGGTACTTTTTGAAGACAATCATTTGGTGATTGTCAACAAACGAGCAGGGGATAATGTGCAAGGCGATAAGTCGGGTGATTTACCATTGGTAGAGAAAGTCCGCAATTATATCCGTGTGAAATTTGAAAAACCGGGCAATGTTTTCTGCGGATTGATTCATCGCTTGGATCGTCCTGTGAGTGGCATCATTGCTTTTGCTCGAACGAGTAAAGGGTTGGAGCGCATGAACAAATTATTTGCCGAAAAACATCCTGAAAAAATTTATTGGGCAATCGTTGAAAAAGCTCCCAAGCAAAAAAGCGCATACTTGATTCATCACCTTGACCGCAATGAAAAGCAGAACAAGACCTATGTGCACGATGCGCCTAAGAAAACGACCAAAGAAGCACGGTTGACTTATACCGAACTTATTCAATCCGATCAATACACCTTATTAGAAGTGTCGTTAGAGACGGGGAGGCACCATCAAATACGAGCACAACTTGCTGCAATTGGTTGTATCATTAAAGGCGATTTAAAATACGGTGCCAAACGCTCCAATCCAGACGGGTCTATTTGTTTGCATGCACGTAAATTGTCCTTTCCACATCCAACAAAAGAAGAACAAGTAACAGTTGTTGCGCCTGTTCCTGCTGATAAATTATGGCAGTGGTTTGAGCAAGCTATGGAGAAAAAATAATAATTTTCAAGCAAGGTAACCAAAGTAACGTTTGGTTTCAATAGAAGGAAGTAGTTTTGTGTTATTAAAATAGACATTATGGAATTTACAGTAATCGACGTAAGAACAAGAGGGGAATTTGCAGGAGGAAATGTAGCAGGTTCAATCAATATTCCTTTGGACGAGATTCAAGGAAAAGTGGAGGAAATCAAAGCAATGAAACAACCGATAGTATTGTGTTGTGTGAGTGGTAATAGAAGTGGTCAAGCGGCATATTTCTTACAAGCGCAAGGAATTGACTGTGAAAATGGTGGATCTTGGTTAGATGTTAATTACCAACTTTCGAAATAATTCACGATGTCATTATTCAAAAAACTGTTTGGAGCAGGTCCAGATTTCAAACAAATGCTAGCAAACGGAGCAATTATCATAGATGTTCGTTCGCCAGGAGAATTTTCTTCGGGTCATATCAAAGGTTCAAAAAACATACCCTTGCAACAAATCACTTCGGGTGTCAAGAGCATCGCGAAAGACAAGCCCATCATCACTGTTTGCGCTTCTGGCATGCGCAGTGCGAGTGCTAAAAGTCAATTGCGATCAATGGGCTATACACAAGTTGAAAACGGCGGTAGTTGGACCAAAATGAGACAATTCGTTTAATCGAACACCACAAAGCTTATTATAAAAAAAATCCACACCAGTTGTGGATTTTTTTTTATTCCAATCTTGTAATCTTCATCCCGACGATTCGGGATTCCAATCTTGTAATCTTAAATCTTCCAATCTTCCAATCTTGTAATCTTAAATCTTCCAATCTTCTAATCTTAAAATCTTGTAATCTTAAAATCTTGTAATCTTAAAATCTTGTAATCTTGTAATCTTTTAATCTTGCAATCTTCCAATCTAAAAAAAAAATCACCTTACCACCACATGAAAACACGGTTGAAATCGTTCATATAGCACCCAGCATTTCTTTTCATTGCGCATATCGATCAAAGTTGCAGCTAATTGTTCTTTCAGGTAATTAACCACTTCTTCAGAAAACGATTGATTATCTGAGTCGTGAAAGGTATCGTATGCAATATCGATGGTCGTACCGTGCAGGTGCGTACTGTTTTTTGTAGCATTTCGATTAATGCGCCGCAAGCGTTTCAGGGAGTGTTCTGTGCGTAATAACGAAGTGAGTTCAAACTTGGCATTGGCCAAAGAAGTATTTGCTAGTCGCTGCTGAAATCGTTGACCAAGTTCGGTGAGAAATTGTTTAACTGCGGATACAGCAAAGGGGTAGGAGTGCGTTAATTGCGCTACAGTGAAATAAGCACTCGAGTCGATACGAACTATTTTATGGTGATCGAAGAGCCATTGGATTCCTTTTGTGGTCTTCAGCCTTGTATGAATTCCATTATTGAAAGACATTTGCCAATGATGAGCAACTTTATCATTGAGAACAGCTGAATAATCAACTGGGGGAATACAGCTAACGGATGCAGCAGGCTGATAGTTTTTTTCAGGTTCAAACCAACCAGTTAAAAATTGGGTTGTTTGCTGAGGAAAAACAAAAAAAGTAAGCAGCGCAATTGCCCAAACAAGTAATAATTTATGGAGCAAACGGAAGCGTTTTTTATGAATCATAGCAATTTGACGAAGCATAAAACAAAAATAAGCGTAAAAAGCACCGGATTAAGTCAGGTCGTGACTGACTTTTACACAACTTTTCAAGATGCGTATTTCCTTTAAATCAGTTGCTTACCGCAGGGTCGTTATTTTTTTTAAAATTATTTGAAAAAAATAGTTGGATAAAAGTAAAAGATGCCTATCTTTGCACCCGCAATGACAGTTAAACTGTTGGAGCAGGTAAGATTCCGTAGCTCAGCTGGTAGAGCAATACACTTTTAATGTATGGGCCCTGGGTTCGAATCCCAGCGGGATCACAAAAAGCCTCCTTTTAAGGGGGCTTTTTTTATTAAACACCCCCAAATTTAAGGATTTACGCACTTATAAGAGGTTTCTTCTCTAATCGTAAACTCAAATAAATTCAATTAAATACAAATAATCAGCTAGCTATACAGCTAGCAGAATTTTTAAACTATCTTGCTAGCTGAAAACATCGTACCCCTTGGTATCATTGTGTTTTAGAACTGTTTCAATTTGATGTAAAGAACAAATGAAACAGCAATTTTTAAACAATAATTATGATAGCGAATACAAAATTTCATGTGTTTTTTTATTTGAACAAGCAAAGACAGAAAAACAAGCTTTATCAGTTGTACATTAAAATCTATGTTGACAGTGCTCGTGCTGAAATAGCTACAACACATTTCATCGATTTAAAAGATTGGGATGGTGTTAAATTTCGTGTGAAACCAACTGCAAAAAATGCACTTTTCTTAAATAGTTATATTGATAATGTGAAAAGCAAAATCAATCATTTGTTTATCAAAGCAGTAGGCTCAAACGAACCGGTTTCTGCTAAAATCCTAAAAGCAAGTTTCACAGGGATTGATGCAGCCCCCAAACACAAAACCATTCTCCAGGCCTACGAGTACCACAACCTCAAAATGCAAGACCTTGTCAAAGTTGGTAAGGTAGTACAGGCAACCGTAAAGCGTCACGAGATAACGATGAACAAAGTGAAAAAGTTCATCGAAAAGCGTTACAAAACAAATGACAAGGCACTGCCTGAGTTGCGCCTGGCATTTGTGACCGAGTTTGAGCATTTCTTGTTGACAGTCGAAAAAGTCCAAAACAACACAGCGCACAAGTACATTAAAAACTTAAAGAAAATCGTCAATATGGCGGTTGGTTTAGATTGGATTCCTTCCAATCCATTCAATAATTTCAGGTGTTCGTATCATAGTCCGGAACGCGATATATTAAATCAAAGCGATTTAGATGTATTGATGAATAAGAAATTTGCAACCGAACGTTTACGA
>CALJKJ010000019.1 GCA_937973685.1 uncultured Flavobacteriales bacterium
ACCAACACAAATCGTTTGACTTGCTAGTGGATTTACTGTTATCGTTGGATCAGGATTGACTATCACTTGTCCAACTGCAGAGGTAATCTGTGAACAGCCTCCTCCCGCAAGTTGAATCACACAATAATAATATGTTGTCCCTGCTGCTGTTGGCGTTGGTGGGGTAAAACTTGCTGTTGTTGCGCCTGCAACTGCTGTTCCTGTTGTGGTATTGTTTACCGTATTGCTGTACCATTGGTAACTTGGTGTTCCCGTTCCGTTTGCATACGCAACACTCAGCGAACTTGGTGTACCTCCTATACACACCGTTTGACTCGCTGTTGGTTGGGTCGTAAAGTTTGGTGCTGGTGTAATAACAACCGCAGCTGGACTACTTGTCACCTGACAGTTCGCGCCCGTTTGACTGATGATGCAATAATAATAGGTCGTACCAACTGTTGCTACACTTGGTGTGTAACTTGCTGCTGTCGCTCCAACTAATGTTGTTCCACCACTTGTGCTGTTGGCTGTGTTGCTATACCATTGGTAACTAAACGTTCCCGTTCCACCTACAGCTACAACACTTAGTGCCGTAACTGGTGAGGCATTCTGACAATACGTTGCGCCTACTGGTTGGGTGTTGATCGTTGGATCGGCCACAACAGTTATCACTGCCGTTTGTGAACTCGTCGCATCACAACCAACTCCTGTTAAACTAATATTCACCTGATACGTGTACGTTCCTGGAGTAGTGAACGTTGTTGGTGTGAACGTTGTACCACTTCCCAAAGTGGTGCTCGGTGCACTTGTCTCTACCCATTGGTAGCTAACTGTTCCTGTTCCGCCCGTGTAACTTGCCGTTAAGGCAACTGGGATGCTTCCACCAACACAAATCGTTTGACTTGCTAGTGGATTTACTGTTATCGTTGGATCAGGAACAACTGTAATTGTCAGTGCGTTACTATTTGCTGAACAAGAAATACCATTTAAAGTGCTAATAGCAACTCTTCTGTAATAAATAGTACTTGTAAGCGGAGAAGTTGGATCGTATGTAGCTGATGTTGCCCCTGTGATATCGTTCCAAACAACATTATCTAATGAGGCTTGCCATTGGTAGGAAAGCGCCCCTGAAGCAGTTGTGGCAGTAGTTGCTGTAAGTAAATTTGCATCACCTCCAAAACAAACTGTTTGATTTGAAGCTATCACCCCAGGTGTAATTTGGTTAACTAAAACAAAAATGGAGTTGGAAGGAACTGGACAACTATTCGTGTTTAACACACTAGAAACAACAACTTTAAAATAAGTTGAAGTTAACAGCCCAATTGGAGGATTATATGTTGCCGATGTAGCTCCTGTAATTGGTGTCCAAGCAACGTTATTCAACGATGATTGCCATTGATAAGTATACGTTCCTGATCCAGCTGGTGGTGTGGTATAAACAATTTCATTTGGATCACCTCCACTACAGATTGTTTGATCAGCAGCGATGACAGGTGCATTCAATTGATTGATGGTCACTAACGCAACGTTTGAAACCGCTGAACAAGTTGTTCCGTTTAAAGTACTGGTCACAACTACACGATAATAGGTTGTCGTAGTTAATCCTGTAGGCGGGTCATATGTTGCACTTGTAGCTCCACTTATTACTGTCCAAACAGTATTATCTGTTGATGATTCCCAAGAATAAGAAATTGTTCCAGAAGCAAGTGCAGGAGTTGTAACAGTAAAAGGTGCAGGATTACCATTAAAACAAATTGTTTGATTGGCTGCAATAGTACTTGGATTAATATTGTTTACTGTAATCGTAATAACTTGGGACGTGTTTGAACACGAGCTTCCATTTAAATCGCTTGTTGCTTGCAAACGATAATATGTTGTTACTGTTTGACCACTAGGCGGATCATAAGAAACACTTGTTGCACCCGCAATAGATATCCAAGTAGTATTATTAGTGGAATATTGCCACTGATAACTAATTGTTCCTGATGCGACAGCAGGTGAAGACATCAACAATTGTTGTGGATCGCCTCCACTACAAATCGTTTGATTGGCTGAAATAATTGGTGATGTGACTGTGTTTACTGTCACTAGAATTGCATTAGAAGTAGAAGCACATACGTTCCCATTTAATGAAGAAATTATCAAAACACGATAATAACTTGACGTCATTAATCCCGGAGGTGGGTTGTAAGAAGCTCCTATTGCACCTGTAATACTACTCCATGTAACATTATCTGTTGAAATTTGCCATTGATAACTTAATGATCCTGCAGCAGTAATAGGTGTAAGAAACGAAATGACAGCAGGATCTCCATTGGCACAAACAATTTGATCCGTTCCAATAGTAGCAGTTCCAATAGTATTCAGCGTAACATTTACCCAAAATGTATCCGTTGGACATTGGGAAGCTGCAGTAGCAACAACCTGATAAACAACAGTTTGAGTAGGTGACAAAACACTTGAGTTTAATGTCTGGGTTAAAACAAATCCTGCTCCACTTGCTTCACCCGTTACCAAAGGGTTATCAATTGCTGTCCATACATAACTTGTTCCAAAAGGAACAATGGTAAGTGGTGGTGCGTTTACTGGACTTACAGTAAAAGAAGTGTTATTACAAATTGTTTGATTTTGGTCAGGAATTAGTACACCAGGTATTACTGCAATTGTTACCGTAAAAGTAGGTCCAGGACAACCATCAGTAATCGGTGTGACTGTATAAAAAACCTGCTGGGTATTTCCAGAAGTATTTAATAAGGTCCCTGAAATAACTGACCCCGCTCCAGATTGTTCGCCAAAAACTTGTGTGTTATTTTGAACAGTCCAGGTATATGTTGTGCCTGGTGGAATAATCGTTGTTGGTGGGGCATCATAAGGTGAAATGGTAAAAGTTCCCCCCGAACATATATTGGCATTTTGATTGGGAACAATTGGAATTGGTTTAACGACAACAGTTTTTACAATTGAATCGATACCACATGTATTTGCAATGCGCAATTTAACTTGATATGTTCCTGGAACTAACCAATCTACTTGAAGTATATTGGAACCATTCGACCAAGTTGGCCAAAATTGACCTGAACCCGAACCCAAATTACCACTTAAAAGTGTATAACCTGTATTTGGAGTTATTGTCCAATAAAATTTATTGTTTGCTGAACAGGAACTTGCACTTACTGCAGATCCAGGATCGGATGTATTTGTAATCGTCATGTCTTGATTCAAACACAACGTATCATTAGGGCTTAGTGTAAAATTAGCATCTACAGATTTACTAACATAAATCGGCCCAATTGTAGAGAATGTTGTTCCACATCCATTTTCAGCGATAATTGATGCTGCATATGCATTAGGATATGAAATTTGCGAACCATTTGCTCCTGAAATTACGGAAGTTGTACCGCAACTTGTTGACACAAAAGTATGCTGAATAAGTGGGTTAAATGGAACAGCTAAATTGAGTGTTGGCGAATTGTCATTAAAAATGACTTGACACGTTGTGCCAGGAACATTATTTGTTGTTAGATTAAATAGGTAATCATAGGGAATACAAGATGAAGTATTGTTTCCAGAAATTTGAATAGTCGGAGGAGCTCCTAAATAAACTTGATAAGTTTTAGTTGATGGACAATTGTTGTTTTCTGATACAGTAATCGTTAACGTGTACGTATTTTGAATACTACCATTATACGAATGGTCAATGTTGAGTGTTCCTCCTGTGTAAGTCGATGTATTTCCATCTCCCCAATTAACGGTGATGGCAACAGTTGTAGGATAAACGGGTAATTCAAAACCAAAAAGTACATTTGATGAATAATTTGGAGTTGTTCCACAATACCGAAAAACTGTTTGATTGCTTGCATTCACAGTACTCGAATACCCGAAACTAGTATATGCAGGATCAATAATCAAACTTGCATTATATCCAATGGAATTTAAAACGACTACTGTAACTGTTTTGGTCTGTGCACCGATTGCAAGAGTAGTTGTATAGTTTCCTGCTGTTGCGTATGTCACTGTATGCGGACCGACTGTATTCGCTGTTCCAGGTGTCCCTCCTTGAAAAGTCCAATTGTAAACAGAAGTAGGTGTTGTACCTGTAGATGAATTCGTATAGGTTACTGTTTGATTTTTACAGATAGTGATAACACCGTTAATAGCTGCAGGATTAGTAGTAAAATTAACCGTTAAAGCAGTTGAATTAGTGCTAAATAAAGACAAAAAGAGTACACACAAAAGTCCTTTTAAGAAAAGTAACTTATTTGCATTCAATGATATGCTTCGTGGTAAGAAGACTAATCGCATAGTGTGTGTTTTGCTACCTAAAAGGTAGTGATTTTATTGCAAACAAAAAAGAATTTATAGTTGAGAAGTGATTTTAAATTCAACTCGCCTATTTTTCAATCTGTTTTGTTCTGTATCGTTTGGAACAATTGGTTTTGATAAACCATAATATTCCACAAAAATTCGAGATGCTGGCACACCATTTTGTACTAAAAAGGCTTTCACAGCTGCTGCACGTCGTTTTGATAAATCTAAGTTAAACGCTGCAGAACCCATATTATCTGTATGTCCAGACAGCGTTAAATTCCAATTTTTATTGGCTTTCATCAATTCAGAAGCCCCTTTCAATAACGAAATGTACTCACCTTGAATTTCGGTTGAATTGTAAGCGAATTGAACGTTTTCAATTTTTGAATTTTTGAATAGTTCATTTGCTTGTGCTATTAAATCTTCGTCTTTTGTAGCAGTATTTACTGTAGTTGAATTAGTTTTTTGTGCGATCTGTTGTGCTATTAAAGCTCTAGTCCCATCGAACTCTTTGTTCGCAGCAACCAATTGCTCCAAACTCAATTTATCGATACTTTCGGGGAACCCTTGTTCGTATGCTTGGATTGCTCTATTCACTAATGCCAATACATCTTTTGAAACACCTGCTTTCAATGCTTCATCTCGCAATGCTAGAAGTTCTGTAAACTCCGTTTTCAAATGCTCTTTGTTTTCTTTTACTTCTGCTATTGTTTCAGTTGTTGTATCAACCACTAATTTTGGTTGCTTGATCAAAAACGAATAGACGTCATCTTGTTGTCCTTGTGAATTACGATTGGAAGAAAAATAACCCGTAGAATCTGTATCAAAAACAAGTGCAAGATCATCATTACTTGTATTGAATGGTTCACCAAGTGCTGTTACTTGTTCATTTTCTACTACAAATAAATCGTATCCACCTACAGAACCTGTTCTGTTAGATGTAAAATAAATTTTATTATTCCAGTAAAATGGAAAACATTCAGCCGAATCAGTATTTGCAACTGTCAAAGCAGTTGGAATTCCAAAATTAGTGCCATCAAATGATACTGAGTAAAGATCTAAATTTCCTTTTTCATCAGTTGCGTAAAACATCGTTTTTGTTTCTGGAACATAAAATGGATGTGATGTATTGAATAATTTTGAATTATAAGGAAAAGCTACAGCATTACTCCAAACACTATCTTTACGAAAAAGTAAATAGATACCTAGTTTATCTGAAGCTTTGTTGCCATCAGAATTTGTAAAAAACAACACATTATCATTCCCACTTAAAGGTCCATCATGATACATTGAGCTCAAAGTAACTGGCATGTGAAATTCTTGACTAGGTAATAACGCTTCTTTTAGTGTGCAATTTCCCAATACCTCGTATAAATCCGAAAAAGGTTTATTTAAGAGGGGATCAATAACAGTATACCCATCTTTCCCTTCCAATGCTGCCGAAACGACATACCATTTGTCACCTATTTTACGCATACCAAAATCATCTTGATTGGTATTAAAACAAGCTGGAGTTATTTGAGTTGTCTGTGCAAACATTGAACAGTAAGCAGTCAACAAGAAAAATAGCGTAATGATATTTCGAATCATCGAGGTGTCTTTAGTAATTATAAGAAAAATCGTGGACTTTGTGTGCGTGTTGATTTTTCTGCAAAACGGTAACGCAACGCAATTTCATGCGATTGTTTGGTCACACGATTCAAACTATTAATTGGATATGAATAAGAATACCCTACATAGAATTTATGTTTGAATTCATAACCCATAATCATTCCAATACCTGATGCAATTTGATAAGATACTCCTAAATCCAATACTTTATTCATGGTGAAAATAGTATTGATGTCCAAATTGTAAGGTGTGTTTTTTACATATCGGCTAACTATATTTGGTCGGAAATCAACTATTGCATTGA
>CALJKJ010000020.1 GCA_937973685.1 uncultured Flavobacteriales bacterium
AACATGTGGCATTACGAACACATGGATCGTCCGAAAGAAATTTCAAAAGGTTCGATTATGCCTGCTTACACATGGTTACGTACAGATGATTTAGACATTGCGTTGACTGCGAAAAAAATCAATGCCATGCGTAAAATGGGCGTTCCTTATGCTGCTGGTTACGAACACAAAGCTGTAGGGGATTTAAAGAAACAAGCACATATTATCGCTGTTGATATTGTAAATTCGATGTTGCCAATCGCGTTGAAAGGCACTTCGAAAGAAGCGAAAGTGAAAGAAATTGAATCCAAAGAAATCATTGCAATGATTGCATACTTGCAACGTCTTGGAATGGATGTAAAAGTTAAACCTTCAACAAAATAAGCCATGTTACGATATATCAAACATCATTTAGCATCCGAACAAGGCGTTGAGTTTTACGGCATGTTCTCCCTCTTAATCTTTGTGCTGTTTTTCATCTTTGTGCTCATTCGCATTACAAAAATGAAAAAATCAACTATCGAAGAATTGGGTCAATTACCATTCAGTACAGAAGATATTAATAATCAAAAAGAAAACCTATGAAAACGAGACATATTCTTTCGATTCTAATAGTAAGCTTGGGATTTATTCGTTCTGGTTTTAGCCAAGGCGAAGCACTTTTCAAAGCAAAATGTAATACCTGTCACGCTGTTGACAAAAATTCAACAGGACCTTTGTTGAAAGGTGTCAAACAAAAGTGGAACGATGCAGGTGAAGGAGAATTGTTGTACAAATGGGTACAGAATTCCAAAGGATTAATTGCTTCAGGAGCAAGTAAAATGGCGAATGAAATTCAAAACTTCTCCCCTTCTGAAATGCCACCTCAACAAGCAACTAATGCGGAAGTAGATCAAATTTTGGATTATATTGACAATTACGTGAAACCAGCAGAAACAGCTGCAGCTCCTGCTGACTCTACGGGTGTTGAGACAGAGGTATTGTTAAAACCAAATTACGAGAAAAACTTAAACTTGTTTTATGGGTTGTTAATTGTTCTTGTTGTCCTTCTGTTAGCAATTATTTTATTGACAACATCTATTCGTACGTTGATCAAATCAGAAATTTTCAAAACGAAATTACAAGAAAAAGAAACTTCATCAGTTACGGAAACCATCAAAAAAGTTGCAACTATTTTGGTTGTAGGATTTGCGTTGTTTACACCGCTTCAATCGTTTGCAATTGATTTTGTTCACGGCGGTGAATCAACTGAAAAAAGTTTGTGGTTAATTGTTGAGAACAGCGACTTGTATGCCTTGGTAGTCATTGACATTATCTTACTTTTTGTAGTGATTTATTTGAAAAACTTGTTTAACTCGTTCTTCTACATGGCTTTCCCAAAACCTGTGGTTGAAAAGAAAGTTCGCGTCAAAAAAATCACGAAAGTATTGACTGATACTGTTGCAATTGAAGACGAAGCAAGCATCTTAATGGATCACGAATACGATGGAATTCAAGAATTGGATAACAACTTGCCACCTTGGTGGGTATGGGGATTTTATATGACAATCGTTTTTGCAGTTGCATACATGTTCCATTATCATTTCTTAAAAACTGGTGACCTTCAAATCAAAGCGTACGAAAAAGAAATGGTGCAAGCACAAAAAGATGTCGATACGTATTTAAAATCACAAGCCATGAATGTGGATGAAAACAATGTAACAAAATTGGAAGATCCCGCTGCATTGGCTACAGGTAAAACGTTGTTTACTACAAATTGTACTGTTTGTCACAAAGAAGGTCAAGGAGATATCGGTCCTAACTTGACAGATAAATTCTGGTTGTATGGCAATGATGTCAAAGACGTTTTCTTATCCGTGAAAAATGGACGACCAAATGGAATGCCTGAACACACTTCCAAACTAAATCCAATTGAGATGCAACAAGTTGTGTCCTATGTATTGAGTATGAAATACAAACCAGGTAGAGAACCGCAAGGGAAAGAATACAAATAATTCAAATGGAAGTTCGTTTAGCAAATGTTAAACGAACTTCTTTTTTTAACCGAATAAAAATGGACGAGTTTAGAGACCACATATCAACCGTAAACGAACAAGGAAAACGCGTTTGGATCTTTCCGAAAAAACCGAAAGGTTCGTACACAAACAAACGTAAAATTGTCAGTTACTTATTTTTAGCGCTTTTGTTCGCGATGCCTCATCTCAAAGTGAATGGCGAACAATTGTTATTATTTAACGTCATTGAACGTAAGTTCGTTATTTTCGGAGCAACTTTTTGGCCACAAGATTTCTACTTATTTGCAATAATGATAATCATCGGTATCGTCTTTGTCATTTTATTTACGATCATTTATGGACGGCTATTTTGTGGCTGGATCTGCCCGCAAACGGTGTTTATGGAATTTGTTTTTCGCCAGATCGAATACCTCATCGAAGGCGATTGGACTGCTCAGAAAAAATTAGCAAAACAAGCTTGGAATAGGGAGAAAATTATCAAGCGAAGCATCAAGTTTATTGTATTCTGGGTGGTTTCTTTTTTGGTTGCGAATACCTTTTTAGCCTACATCATTGGAACAGAAGAATTGTGGAAAATTCAAACTGACCCTTTAAATACGCATTTGGGAGGTTTCATAGCTATTATCATTTTCACGTCGCTTTTCTTCTTCGTCTACTGGTATTTGCGCGAACAAGTTTGTACTACAATTTGTCCATACGGACGTTTACAAGGCGTTTTATTGGATGCAAATTCGATGGTTGTCGCTTATGATCACGTACGTGGTGAAGGACGTGCGAAATTCAAAAAAGGAGAAGATCGTAAAGCAGAAAGCAAAGGCGATTGTATCGATTGTGGTCAATGTATGCACGTCTGCCCCACTGGAATAGATATCCGCAACGGAACGCAGTTAGAATGTATCAATTGTACCGCTTGTATTGATTCGTGCGATACAATTATGGAAGGTGTTGGACAAGATAAAGGTTTGATTCGTTTTGTTTCTGAAAACGGAATTAAAAACAGAACCGGGTTTGAATGGACAAAACGAGTAAAAGCTTATACTGTTTTGTTAATTGGATTGATTGGTGTTTTATTGACCTTATTGATTATTCGAGATGATTTCTCAACTATTATCTTGCGCCAACGAGGTTCAACGTTCCAAATTACGGACGAAGATCAAATTAGTAATATCTTTGAAATTGATTTGACAAACAAAACGAAAAACACGTACGATGTTGAATTAACTTGCTCCGATCCAAAGGTGAAAGTAGAACTCGCAAACGATCAATTTATTTTAAAAGGTCAAAAACACTTGACCGATCGATTTGTCATCAAAACACCTTACAACAATATCAAAAACGGCATGAAAAAAGTTGATATTATTGTTGTTGGAAATGGAAAAGAAATTGACCGTGTAGGTATAAAAATATTAGGACCAAATTATTAATTATGAACTGGGGAAAAGGAATTATTATCGCAATGGCATTGTTTATGGGGTTCATCCTCACATTGGTAATTACGTTGATGCGCCAAGATGTTGATCTAGAAATTGACGATTATTACAACAAAGAACTCGCTTTTAACGAGCAGTACAATGCACAACAAAACTACATGGACGCAACTGAGAAAATCACCTTCAATGTGACTACCGATTCACTTTTTGTGATTTTTCCAAAAGACTTGCAAACAGGTGCCGCTAAAATTCAATTACAACGTCCAAACAACAAACAACAAGACGCTGTCTTTGATGTACAAGCATCAGATAAAGTTTATATTCCAACAAAAAGTTTACCCAAAGGTGTGTTTAATTGCACCATCACTGGTAAACGAAATGGAAAGATGTACGAAAAAAATCATTCATTGAAATTGAAATAATTCATGTTATTAATTAGTGCGTTTATTTTAGGTGTAGCAAGTTCTTTTCACTGCATTGGCATGTGTGGACCGATTGCCATGGCTTTGCCTTTGAATAGACGCACGAAAGGAACACAGTTAATTGGCTTGCTTTCGAATAATCTTGGGCGAATTACAACCTATGCACTTATTGGATTGGTACTTGGTTCGATTGGCTTTTCGTTGCAACTATATCAGTTTTTACAAGGATTAAGCATTGTTGTTGGAGTGTTGATGATTGTTGTTGCATGGCGCAAACAATTGTTGCGAAAAATAGAATTTCAAGCTGGTTTTTTACAAAAATGGATAGTTGGAAACATGGGCAAGTTACTCGCTTCCAATAGTCCGTTTAAATTATTTATTCTTGGCAACCTAAACGGATTATTGCCTTGTGGCATGATATTTATTGCCATCAGTACCGCTTTACTGGCTGAAAATGCTGTTGGAAGCGCAGCTGTTATGGCAAGTTTCGGATTAGGAACATTACCAGGAATGTTATTAGTTGGTTTTTTCTCGCAACAAATTTCCGGTCCATTTCGTGCAAACATGTCGCGCGCTTTTCCTTATATCATGACAGCAGTTGGTGCGTTGGTTATGTTGCGTGGTGCAAATTTAGGCATCCCATATCTCAGTCCAAAAATAGCAGCAACAATGACAACAAACAGCGTGAAAGCAAAAGATCCGCAAGCGTACCAAATTATTTGTCATTCACCGGCTAAGAAAAAATAAACTCATTATTTTAATTATCTTCGTTGCTATAAATTAATGATGATGAAAATAATTGGGATTTTAGTTGGCTTTTTAGTCGTTTTAAGCGCTTGCTCTTCCAAAAAAGACAGAAACGAATTACCAGCTGATTGGAAAAAATACGGTACAGCTAATTTTGAAATTTCGTTCCCGAAAAACTGGAAACTCAACGAAAAACCTCAAGCTGGCGTGTTGTTTAACATCCTTGCTCCATTGGATACAAAAACTGATGATTTCCGTGAAAACATCAACTATTTGACACAAGATTTATCAGGTAGTCCGATGGATCTAAAACAATTTATCGACCTTTCATTGAAACAAATTCAACCAGTTATTGCAAAAGGAACAACCGTTGAATCCGAACAAAAAAATGGTAAAAGTGGCGCTTACCAACGTTTGCGATACCAATTCAAAGTGACTTCGTACACATTAGTTGTTACTCAGTATATTTGGGTAAAAGGGAATAATTCACATATCCTAACATTTACCGCTGAGAAAGATGCACTCCCTGCTTATGAATCCATTAGCGAGCAATTATTAGATTCTTTTCATCTTAAGAACTGAAAATGAACTGGTTGAAAAACAGAATCAAACATTACTTTAGTAAACAGCTTCACGCTGCAAAATTACACCCCAGTGTTGGTATTCAGCAACGCAATATGATGTTGCAGTACCAAATAATGCGTGCAAACAATCAATTACCAGCTCTGAAAGATACAGGCTTCAAAGTGTTTTCTCAATTTGAAGAAGATGGCTTGTTGCTGTTTATTTTTTCCATTATCGGCGAAGGGAATAAGACATTCATCGAAATTGGAGCAAACGATGGTATCAATAGCAATTGTAGTAATCTAGCCGTTCATTTTGGATGGAGTGGATTGTTTTTTGAAGGCGATGCAACGTTGATTAAAAGAGGTCGCCGATTTTATGCAACAACACCTACACCTTATCATCCCAAGCCTACTTTTGTTCAAGCAATCATCAAACGCGAAAACATCAACGAATTAATCTTAGCAAATGGCTTGTCCGGTGAAATAAGTCTCTTATCGATTGATATCGATGGAAACGATTATTGGGTTTGGGATGCAATAACTGCTGTTCAACCAGCTGTAGTTATCATCGAAACAAATACGGAATTTGGAAACGAAAATCGTTTAGTTGCCTACGACGAAAACTACATGTATCCCGGAAAACACCCCATTTATCACGGTGCTAGTGTCATTGCTATGAATAAATTAGCAACGGAAAAAGGTTACCGTTTAATCGGCGCAAATGACCTTGGAATGAATCAAATTTACATTCGAAAAGATCTTGCAATTCAGGAATTACCGACGATTGATCCATTAACAACACTTTGGCATCCCGAAACAATAGCAGGTCAACAAGCATTTGAAGCGATAAAAAATTGGGATTACCTAAAAGCATAAATCATGGAGTTTATCGATGAAAAATTAGACGCATATTGTTGCGATCATACATCAAACGAAACCGCATTATTAGCAAAATTAAACCGCGATACACACGTGAAAGTTTTGCAGCCGCGCATGTTAAGTGGTCATTTTCAAGGTAGAATGCTAAGTATGCTATCGAAAATGATTCGCCCAGAACGTATTTTGGAAATTGGAACATATACGGGTTATTCTGCTTTGTGTTTAGCGGAAGGATTAACAGCAAATGGGAAATTAATTACCATTGATGTCAATGCACAATTAGAAGATTTTGTGCGCGATTATTTTGCACAAAGTGATTTTGATGCTCAAATTGATTACAGAATTGGAGATGCGATGCAACTAATACCAACGATAACCGAACAATTCGACCTAGTGTTTATCGATGCAGACAAGCAAAACTACATCAACTACTACCACTTAATTTTTGACAAAGTTAAACCAGGTGGCTACATTTTTTCAGACAATGTATTGTGGTCGGGTAAAGTTGTTCAAGAGGGCGGTAAAATCGACAAGGATACGCAACTCTTGCAAACATTTAACGACCTGATTCAGAACGACGAACGTGTTGAAAACATCTTGTTACCCATTCGAGACGGTGTCATGATTGCGCGTAAAAAAGATTAAATACCTTCAATCAACGTAACTTTTTTGTATATTAATCGATATAATCAAGTTATTGTAAAAAACATTTCATGGTAAAATACTACGTCCTATTTTTATTCGTTTTAAAAATCGTCGCGAGCTTTGCGCAACAAGAGATAGATCCAGCTTGTCTTCCACCAGAAAAAAAAGTGTTGAAAGTACTGACTACAGCAAAAAACAGTACGGACCCAAAAGTTGCCGCTGAAAATTTTGCAAAAGCAATTGAATTAGCACCTGAATTAGCAGCAGTTTACTTTGAATTTGGAATGTATTCCTATGAAAAGGGTGTGAAAGCTTATGAAAGCAATCCCAATCCTGCTGTGGGAGACCGAAATTTCGCTAAAGCTGAAGAATTACTTGAAAAAGCATCCGAATTGTGTCCCGATTATCATTCTGACATGTATTATACGTTAGGAGTAATCAATTACACCCAAGAGCACAAAGAGACTGCGAAAGAATGGTTTGAGAAATTCATTGCTTTCAAACATACCGAACCAGAACATTACGGTGCTGATTTTTCCAAACAAAAAGCAGAAGTCAATCAATTATTGAAAATGGAAAGCGAAGCAATAGATTTTACAGCGCAAGAAGTTCCGTTTGAACCTGTTGTTGTTAAAAACGTTTCCACTGCTCAAGCTGATGAGTATTTCCCCATGCTTTCACCCGATAACTTACTATTGTTTTACACCAGAAAAGGAGAGAAAAACGAATTAGATGGTTTTCAAGCAACGACAAAGCCAAAAGAAGTGTACACGTTTTCAAAACGCTCAGATGAAACGAGTTTGTTCTCGTCAGGAACACCGTTCAAAGCTCCCTTCAATACAGGTAAATTTGAAAGTTACGGTGCAGCAACAATGTCTGTCGATAACAAAGAAATGATCATTTGTGCTTGTCAAAAAACAACTGTTGGGACGCAACCTTACTTGAATTGTGATTTGTATTCCACCACATTTAATAAAATTGGTTCGGAAGGAAACGATTATCAATGGTCAGAATTGGTTAATCTTGGATCAAAAATTAATACGCCGAATGGTTGGGAGGGTCAACCTTCACTTTCTGCTGATGGCCAAACACTTTTTTATACCGCCAATCGTCCAACAACAAAAGACAACGACGTGTTTATCGTAAAACGCAATCCCGACGGTTCGTGGGGCGCACCTACTCCATTCGCACCGATCAATACAGACGGAAAAGATAAAAGTCCTTTTTTACACCAAGATTCAGAAACTCTCTATTTTGTTTCCAGTTCAACCGATAAACGCAAAGGTGTTGGTGGTTTGGACATTTTTTACATGAGGCAAGATGGCGAAAAATGGACGGAACCGAAAAATATAGGCTTTCCAATAAACAGTGTGAATGACGAAATTGGATTGTTTGTTTCCATGGATGGAAAAACAGCTTATTTTTCTTCTCAAACAGAAGGAAATTGGAATATTTTCAGCTTTGATTTATACGAAGAAGCGCGTCCAAAACCAGTAACCATCATCAAAGGTGATTTAACTGATGCTAATGGTAGCCCTATCGAGAATGCAACGATTGAAGTTGCTTATGCTAATTCCGATAAAGTAGAACAAGTAAAAGTGAATGGAAACGACGGTAAATATGCCGTGATTGTAAAACAAGAAAAACCGCAAGACATTATTGTTTCAGTTAAAAAAGAAGGCGCAGCTTTCCAATCCAAACTCATCACGCAAGAGGAATTAAAAGCACCCGAAAAAAGAAACAATAACGAACTTATCGTAAAAGAGTTAAAAGTAGGTGAAGCGTACACTATCAACGATATTTTATACGATTACAATTCAGCTGAATTATCTGAAAAATCAAGATTTATTCTACGTGAATTTGCGCGTTACCTAAAAGCGAATCCGACCATCAAAATTGCTATTCAAGGGCATACCGATAGCGATGGTAACGATGCACTCAACCTTGATTTATCAGATAGACGTGCTAAAGGAGTTGAAAATTATTTGATACAACTTGGAGTTGCTGCAGAACGATTGGATGCCAAAGGATTTGGAGAAACACAACCAAAAGTTGATAACGACACGCCTGAAAACAAAGCAATCAATCGACGTACCGATTTCGTAATCAAAGGTTTGTAAACATCCTTTTTTTGCTTCGTAACATTAGTTACTGAGGACTAATTTTCAATCAATTACTTTTGATTTGTTCCAACTTTCGTAAAAATGATTCGATTTTTAAAAATCAGTGTTCCATTCATTATTTTGATCTTGTTTATCACTGAAATAATTCATGGCACAGAAGGAATACTTTTATTGGTAGTTGGAGCATATTCACTCATTAGTGGTATTTGGAATTTTTGTCCCTTTACAGGAAATAAAAAATGTAATTAACATGAAAAAAATCATATTATTAGGCGTTTCTGCACTTATTGCTAGTTGTACGCAATCATCAGATGCTCTTCAATCTATTCCAACATCAGGAAAATCAATTGTTGTTGATGTTCGTTCTATTGATGAATGGAATAATGATGGACACGCAAACTGCTCAACAAATATCCCTTTGGATGTGTTGGAAACACAACAAGCTCAATTAGCACAATACGACACAATTACATTCGTTTGTCTTTCTGGCGGACGCGCGGGTCAAGCGGCTGATTGGGCAAAAGGAAGCTTTCCCAACAAAGTAATTCAAAACGGTGGCGCTTGGGAAAACGTTTCTTGTAAATAAGAAATTAGCCTCTCCCCTTATCTAATTGGTGGTTTGGCGGAAAATTTGTAGATACTTTTGTTGCGCGGTCATGTAAAACAATACTTCCGGTTACTGCTACATTCAACGAGGAATTTCCGGGTAATTTAACAACTGCTTGGCAACGATCCAATACTTTTTGCGGCAAACCTTGATCTTCAGAGCCCAATAAATAAATTGCGCGTTTTGGATGTTCGATTTCATGCAACCATTCGGCTTCTTCCGTCAATTCGACACCGATCAAGTGACAATCATAGGGAATGTTTTCTAGCAGATCTTCCATGGTATCGTAATGAAAATAGGGAATTCTTGCCCACGTTTTCAGTACATCGGATGTTTGTTTTTTGTAACGCTTGCCAACTGTGAAAATATAAGCAGCACCTAGAATGTATGCAGAACGCCAAAGTGTTCCCAAATTGTGTTCTGTTTTGGCATTATAAACGCCAATGGCGCAATAACCGTATATATTTTTAGTTTGCATGCGTATCGATTTGATTGTAAATTTCACTTGAAGTTCCAATATGAAACAACGCATCTCCTTTATTGACCAATGGAGCTTCGTTCACGCAGATTACAAATCCTTCCATGTGCGCCTTAATTTTGCGTTCTACTCCTCCATAAGGATCCGATACAATTCCTAATACTGTTCCTTCGTGCACTAACTGACCATTTTTAATTTGTGCTTGAAAAACCCCCGATTGCGGCGATCGCAACCATTTCGAAGATTCGATTATGATTGGTTTGCGTTCTACAGACTCCATTTTAAAAGCCCGCATGTGCAAGTGATTCAAGACGCGTTGAATACCCGCTAATCCTTCTTCGACAATGTTTTCATCGATTGAATTCGCTTTTCCGCCTTCAAATAATAAAATCTTTTTCTGAATTTTATTCATTGCTTCCCGCACCGATTTACTAATGTAATTGGAATGAACAATGAATGGCGGATTGAATACTTGTGCCAATTCCATGCTGACAGGATCAGAAATCAAACACCTAATTTGCGGACTGTTCGATCGTTGCGCTGCACCGGTGTGAAAATCGATCATTACGTCAACGTGAGGAGCAATTTCTTTCATGAATTGGTAAGCAAATTGACTCGCTAACGATCCGTTTTTGGAACCAGGAAAGCAGCGGTTCAAATCGCGTCCATCCGGTAATTCGCGTGTAACGGACAAATAACCAAAAATATTAAAAACAGGTAAGCAAATAATTGTTCCAGCAATTGGTTTGTTCCATTTTTTACGAATTACTCTTCGGATAATTTCCATTCCATTGATTTCATCGCCGTGCATACCAGCCATGAGTAATAAAACGGGACCATCTTTTTCAGCGCGTTCCACAAAAACAGGCACTTGAATGGGTGTGTGCGTGTGTAATTTTGCAACGTTCATACTTAGTTCAACACTTTGACCTGGTTGAACTTCTTTACCTAAAATAAAAAATCGCTTTGCCATTTATTGAGCTACACTTTTTTCGATATATGCAATAATCTTGCCTGCTACATCAACGCCTGTTGCGCGTTCAATTCCTTCCAAACCTGGAGAAGAATTCACTTCTAACACCAAAGGACCTCTGGTTGATTGCAACATATCAACGCCTGCAACGCCTAGTCCAACTGCAGCAGCAGCTTTAATCGCTGTTTCTTTTTCTTCTTCTGTTAATATAATCTGCATGGCGGAACCACCTCGGTGCAAGTTAGAGCGAAATTCGCCTTCTTTCCCTTGGCGTTTCATCGCACCTACGACTTCGCCATCCACAACGAATGCACGAATATCTGCTCCATTTGCTTCGCGAATAAACTCTTGAACGATAACGCGTGCGCGCAGACCATTGAATGCTTCCAATACAGATTGCGCAGCATTTTGATTTTCAGCAAGAACAACGCCTAAACCTTGCGTTCCTTCCAATAATTTTAAAACCACAGGTGCGCCACCAGCCGATTCGACAACGTGTTCAACATTTCTAGAATAATTGGTGAAAACAGTTTTTGGTAGACCAATACCTTCTTTCGAAAGCACTTGTAAACAACGTAATTTATCGCGTGAATGCACTATTCCTCGTGAACCTACTGCCGAAAAAACGCCCATCATTTCAAACTGACGCACTACAGCAGTACCATAAAACGTAACAGATGCCCCAATTCTAGGAATCACGGCACGAAAACCTTCCAGGTATTCAGAGCCATAAAACAAAGTTGGTCCTTTTTGTTCGATTTCGATGTTACATTTTAAGTGATCAATCACATGAGGGTCGTGACCACGTTGAATTGCAGCCTCCACTAGTCTTCTAGTAGAATACAACTCTTCATTTCTTGATAAAATAGCTATTTTCATTTATTACCTGTGTGTATTGGGTTTTATTTGTCTTGTTCTGCTTTGAACGAACACATTGTTTTGGAAGTATCGATCAAAAAACGCTTGTTTAACAATCTTCTCCCTAATAAAACTGGAATGCGTAACCCCGTTCGTTCTGTTAATGAAAAAAGCGTATCAAACGTTTGATGAAACAAAGATATACTTCCTTTTATAAAAAACCGTTCTTGAGCGACGCCATTTGAACTTTTAACAATTTTTCGTTTGAATTCATAAAAACGTTCAACTTTTCCCGTGTATCCGGGAGTATTTGGGTCAAGAAAAATAACTTCTAAATAAGGCGTATCGACATTAGACACGAATTGAATGAGCGAGCAATGCATGGAACTTGAATAGGCTCCAGAATCTATTTTAACAGGCACATGTGCTAATCCGAAAGCAGGAAATGAAACGATGTCTTTTCTGCCAATTATTAATTTATCAACGGTCATTGTCATTCATCTTGTGTTAATCATAAAAACAGTTCGTCATCCAAATAGTAGGTACGACTGCTGCGCTTGAAAAACGCCTTCGAAAATACTAAAAAAGGCGGCGAAACGAAAAAAAAAGCGGAATATTGAAAAAAGTTAATGTAATAGGATTTGTTTTTGAAATATTATTCGTAATATTGCACCCCCAATTATGGGATTTTGAAAGAAAAAAAGCGTCATGGATTTTATCAGAGAACTTCAAAAAGAGTTAGTAGAGCTAAAAGAATTCCCGAAATTTGGTGCGGGAGATACCGTAACTGTATCCTATAAGATTAAAGAAGGAAATAAAGAGCGTATTCAGCAATTTCAAGGTGTTGTTTTGCAACGTCGTGGTTCTGGTAGTACTGAAACCTTTACAGTTCGTAAAATGTCAGGAAATGTTGGTGTAGAGCGTATCTTCCCTATTTCATCTCCATTCATCGATAACATTGTGGTTAACAAACATGGTGCAGTTCGCCGTGCTCGTATTTTCTACTTCCGTGGACTTACAGGTAAAGCAGCTCGTATCAAAGAGAAAAGAAGATTTACTCAACAATAAGAGTTACTACATAATTCAAAAGCCGTTCTATTTATTTAGAGCGGCTTTTTTTGTTATTGGTGTTTTGTTATCACTTTTTCAGGTTAACAGTTACTGAATTGGTTTGATACGTATTCGCACATAAAAGTTCTAGATTTAAATGATCTTACGCCATTTTATTTTCAATTGAACTGTATTGAAACGATGTAACTTAAGCACTATAATTTTCTTACGGATTGATTGTTGCTATCACAAAAAAAACGAACTAATGATAGCATTAGTTCGTTTCAAAATTGATCTTAAAATAGTTGCAATAATTAATAAGACACTTTAGTTAATGTTTTTAAAGACCAAAATATGAAATGGTTGAATTTTCGATAAACTGTCTTTCACTTGCAGAAATAGCAGTTGAAAAAGAATACAATTCGGAATAACCACCTCCATTACTTGTGTGGTGAGTTGTTCTATCTCTACCTATTACACTCCATTCTGTTCCAGAGTTTGGTGTTTGAGGAGCAAGTGAAATTACTTTTAAATTAGTATGAAAACTAGCAACGGAAGTACTTGTTAATACCGAATTCACATAAAGTGTTCCATTTAAGATAGATGCAGCTGTCCAAGTTGGATGAAATAATTTTAAGTTGGTATTGTCAGAATGCCAACGAAAGAAATTGTAACTACCTAACAAAAAACCATCAGAACCTGAAATTGCACTAAATTTATTGACTATTATTACTTGCGCATTTGTTGACAATTCTCCTCCACTAACATCTAAATGGTTGTAATTTGTCGTGTTAGGTATACCAAAAAAAGCAACAAAAGGGCGACCATTTTCTTTAATAAGTTGACCCGCATTTATAATTCTTGGTTGATATGAAATTGTTGGCTGATTCAAATGTCTTCCGGAATTGGTTTGATCATACCAAATAGCAACAAAGCCAGTAGCTGTTCCTATAAAATTTTTCAAATATGTAGTATCCAAATCTCCATTAACATCAAATCCTATGTCAAGTTGTGCATTATCTGTACTTCTTCGAACACGCATACAAAATCCATGATACGTTTTACTTATACGTCTCACACTATAAGCCACTGTTGGTAATACAGAAATATTATCTAAAACATAAGATTTGTTTATTTCAGATTGAATAACATATGGTGTACCAACAACTTGACCAAATAGCATACTCGTTGGTATCGCTAATAAAAAAACAATTAACTTTTTCATATTAAAAACCTGTTGCCATGTATACATACACATTTGTACCCATAACAATAAACGTATATAAGGTATGTTTATTTGGAGCTGTGATTCCGTTGTTTACAGGTATAAATGTAAATCCTGAGCAAGTAAATGATGCCGTGCCAGAAGTAGCTCCTTGAACAGCTAAGGTGTAAGTTCCTCCATCTTTTATATTACTCAAGGTAAAACTTCCCGCACTTGCTGTAGTGTATGCTAAATTACTATTAGCAAAGTTGATGGTTGTCCCAGAACCTGCTGAAAATGCTGAAGTATTTGTAGCAGACCCATTCACTTCTAATTTTGAAGCAGGTGTAAAAGTACCAACCCCAACATTACCATTACCTTTTACATTGAATAAAGGATTAATTGGATTATTAACATTAGACTCTTGACTTATACTTGAAGACACCTCAAATGCATTATTTGAAGAACTATTTCCTGCAATTTTCACCAACAATCCATTTCCATTTGAAGGCTGTGAATAAAATGATGCTGCAAAACCTGTTCCTGAAGTTGACCATGATAAGCCACCATTGTAAGCATTTGTAGAATTTGAACCTTGAATTGGAAGGCTCGTATTTGCTAAAGTACTGACAGGTGATGCAACCCCAATTCCAACATATCCATTATTTAAAATGGTCAATCTTTCTACTTGTGAGCCTGCAGGATTTGTAAAAAACCGAAAACCTCCTGTTGACAATTTAGAATTGCGCAATTGAAAATCATTAGCATCAGAAGCAAATTGTCCAATATATGCACCATTAAAAACCCAATCAATTCGTGGAGCAGTCGAGTTGGTATTCAATTCAATTCCGTAATTAGATCCTGCAGCACCAGTTGTATTTCTTAAATGAAAACCACCGACTACATCTAAATTTGTTGTTGGAGCTGTTGTGCCGATACCAACATTCCCGTTGTGCTCAATGCGCATTCGTTCAATTGATTGAGAAACACTATTTTGCGGTACTGTTCTAAAAAACATTCCACCACCATTATTTGTAGTTGTTTGAGCTCCAACTGCATATCCAACAATGTCAGTACCATTTAAAGGGTAGTTCGTACCATTTCCTGCGCTAAATAAAATACGTCCAACATAATCACCATTTGCAAGCGCTGTGTTTACAGCTGGATCGGAACTTGCTGATTTTTGTAATATTAGATTTGATGATGCTAAAGAAGATGATGCTCTTCTAATTAAAGCCCCAACACCTGTTGTTGCAATCTCCAAAGAAGTAGAGGGATTATTCGTACCGATACCTACATTTCCACTTCTCCAAATATTAGCTGTTTTATTACCACCAGCATCAGATGTTGAACCAGTTAAATAAAAAGGAGTTGATGAAGGTGCTACATAAGAAACATAAGCAGAACCATCCCAAACCCACAAACTAGAATTCGTAGAACTTACATAAATATAACCAGAATTTTGGGTCGTATTTGGTGTAAAAGTTGGTGAACCTGAATTGGGATCATTTGTATTGAAACTAATTGTTGCTGAAGGTTGTGAATTAATAAATCTCACCCATTTCACACCATCATAATAATAATAGCCGGGAGTGACATTATTGGGAGAAGTACCTGCGGTTGCAGTATTGTAAATCATTAATCCAGTAGCTGGTGTTGCAATTGTGGTAACATCCGTTGCACTAGCCAAGGCAATGCGGGGAGCTAAAAACCCTTTATTGGATGCTGTTACATCTAATTGTGCAGACGCATCGGGTGAATTTGTACCCACTCCCAACTGTGCAAAAACAGTTGCTTGACAAGCTAGTAACGATAAAATAAAAACTATTTTTTTCATCTTGTGTGTTTTACATTATTATTTATTGACAGAAACTTTATGAATATATGATTCAGTTCCTATGATTAAGTGTACGAAATAAATTCCAGTTGCAACCTCTGTTAAAGATAATGGAAATAAATTTGAGCCACTTGTTAAAGCAACACTTTTATTTTCAACCAACTTCCCATCAGCCATGTATACGCCAATTTGGGCATCTTTTTGAATGGTTGAATGAATTGCTACATTAAATTGACCATTGTTTGGATTTGGATACAAATCAAAACTAAAGTCATTGTTAACTATACAATTGGAAGCAATGATTTTTTCAAGTGATACATTACCATCCAAATCGTATTGTTTCAACCTGTAATAAACAAGCGAAGCATTTCTCGTTGAGTCGTTATACGTGTACGCGTGTTGAATGAACGTGGTTCCGTTTGCTTGTTGTTGATTGATTTGTTGCCAAGCAAAACCATCCAAACTACTTTCTACTGTAAAATAATCAGCATTAATTTCTGATTCCGTAATCCATTTCAACCCAACATATTCATCTTCACAAGTAGCAGTAAAGCTTACTAATTCAACAGGAAGTGGATTTACTACAGGGCTAGTTATTGCAAATTGAGAAAAAGTAGTCAAACCTGAACGCTGCACTAGCGGATTATCAACAGATCCAGACCCTGGAATATGAGTCCCTTGAATGGTCCAAGCGGACAATTCGTTTGCTCTTTTTGCTAAGCGTAATTGCGTCACATCTGTCACACCTTGAATTGAATCTGTTTGAGCAGCAATTGTATATATACCACCCGATAAACCATTGGTGATTTCGTGTTGCCAAATATTCATTTCAGATAATTGAGGAAGTGCAACAGCACCATCTGTTAGGTTGACAAACACATTATTGGGTGCAGAAATGATATGCTTTGACGTTAAATTTCCACCTGTTGTTGGTGCAGTGGTGAATTTGATGGTTGAAGGAGCGTAATAATAAGTTCCAGCAGCAATAGCATCACCTCCAAAAGGAAATAATGCTGATTCTTCCGTTGAATTGGTTGTTGCTCCAAACCATCTTCTAATGTTACCATTAACATGTCCACTATTTCGGAAAATTTTACCGGTATTTGTAACAGATTCTCCAATAATTAAATTGTTTAAACCTGTTTTAATAATACCGTCCAAATTAAGTGAATCAATAACTTGTACAATATTAACACCACTTGCAAAAGAAACAGCTGACCCACTTGTTACGTCTAAGCGTTTTGTTGTAAATGTTCCTGAAATTGTTTTTTGAGCAGCATTTGTAATTGTAGTTCTTCCAATATTTTCAATTGAATCGTTTGTTACAGCAATGTTTCCTTTAAATAAGGCACGAGTAGTCGTGTAAGAAACAAAATCATTACCGTTTGAAATTGTTACATCTCCATGAAAAGAAACGACACCATTTACTGATAAGATTGAACCAGATGTGTTAAAAATCTGACCTTGACCATAAGAAAAAGAGAACAACATTATGTTCACTAAAACTATCAAAAATACTGTTTTCAATTTTTCTAATCGACTCAATTTCATCAATTTTATTTAATTATTTTTTGCAAAAGTCTGACGATTACACGGATTAAAAAAAGATTGCATTATACATTAAAATGTGTATAGTGTCATTTTTAAACTTTTTTCACAATTGCGAATCAATTCAAACTTGGTGTCAAATTTACAAATAAAAATTACATTACGTATATATACGTATGAAAATATTTTTTTTACGTATATTTTTTTCATGAAAATAAATCGTGAAAAAGTTACATTTTCAATAATATCTTTACATTCGTAAAAAAAAGAAATGAAAAAAATACTACTACAATTAATTTGCTTGCCACTATTATTGTTGCTTTCATGTAAGCATTCAACTACTGTAACTGGAACCAAAATCAAGTTTGATAAATGTGATGGGACAGCAGGCTACCAATGGAGTTCACTAAAAAAAGAATGCATTCGCGTTTTTGAGCAACCCATACAATTAAAATCAGTAGCAAAAGAACCGATGGAAACCATTTGTGCTGTTATTTTTAATGAAGCGAATGATCAAGCAGAGGTATTTGCAGCCTCAATAGTTATTCTAGCTAAAATATCGGTTGACAATTTTGAAGGAATAGTTGCATCCACAACATACAATTTGAAGAAAAATAATGGTCGTTGGCAATTATTGGTAGATGGAAATGTAACTTTTTCAGAATAATTATTGGCTTTAAACAATTATCCTATGAACCGAGTAGTTGTCATTCATGAAAATACCGAAACAACGAATCAACTTGAAATGAAGATCAATAGCTTTTCAAATTATATGTGCACAGCAACTTTTGAAAATCTTGTTTCAATATTGACAGAAAACATTTTTTGTGATTTTATAATTTGTAATGTTGTGGTTGACGAATTAATTATTATTGAAAAAATAATGAAAAAACTTCCGAAAGTGAATATCATTTTATTCACAGAAAAATTAAAAACGAACATTATTTTTAAAGCACTACAGATTGGGGTTGTTGGTATTGTTGATCGAATAAATCATGATTTAGATTTAAACGATGTTTTTAATGCAATTGATCGAGAAGGTGCCTATTTATCTCCAAAAATTGCACGAACAATTATAGGTTTCTTTCAATCGGGGCAACAAGCGAGTGTTTACTTTACAAATAGAGAATCTGATATTGTTGCTGGAATTTTGGATGGCTTGCCCTATAAATTGATTGCAGACAAACACGAGATTTCTATCAATACCGTTCGGATGAACATTAAAAACATTTACAAGAAATTAAACATCAACTCGAAATCAGAATTGTTTATTAAAATGGGCTACACCAATTACATTGATTGATTTTAGTAGACCTTTTTCTTTAGCCAGAAAGCTAATCGCACCATTAAGATTAACGCTGGAACTTCAACCAACGGACCAATAACTCCTGCGAATGCTTGACCAGAATTGATGCCAAAAACACCAATTGCAACTGCGATTGCAAGTTCAAAATTATTGCCCGAAGCAGTAAATGAAAGCGCTGCGTTTTCGGCATAGGTTGCTCCCGCCCTTTTTGCGACAAAAAACATGAGCGTAAACATGATGGCAAAAAAGATGACCAAAGGCAGTGCAACCCGAAGTACGTCCATGGGTATGGACACAATCAATGCTCCTTTTAAACTGAACATGACAATGATTGTAAACAACAAGGAAATGAGTGTGATTGGCGAAATGAATGGAATATATGTTTTCAGGAACCATGCTTCGCCTTTAGCTTTGATCAATACATATCGACTAGTTACAGCTGCAATAAAAGGTATTCCAAGATAGATACCGACGGTTTTGGCAATTTCAAGAATTGTAATGTCTATTTTCAAGGCATTTATTCCAAATAAAGGCAACATTATTTCTAAATAAAAATAGGCATATAGGCTAAAGAAAAACACTTGTAACAAACTATTGATCCCAACTAAACCTGCGACTAATTCACGATTTCCATTCGCTAATTCGTTCCAAACAATGACCATTGCAATACAAGGTGCCAGACCAATAATAATCAAACCTGTCATGTAATCCGGGTAATCTTTCAAGAACAGCACAGCCAATGAAAACATTAAAAACGGGCCGATAATCCACGTAATGAAAAAGGAAACCGCCATTAATTTCGGTTTTGCTAAAACCATTGGAATCTTTGAAAACTGCACTTTTGTTAAAGGTGGATACATCATTAAGATCAAACCAATTGCTAGCGGTACATTCGTTGTCCCATTGGAAAATGAATTGATAAATTCGTCTGCTGATGGTATGTAGTAACCAATACTAATTCCGATTCCCATTGCTAGGAAAATCCAAAGTGTTAAAAACCGGTCTAGGAAACCTAATTTTTTGCGCGTTGTTTCTGGTATTTCAGTTGTTGTCGACATCACGTAACGTTTTTAAAGTGTTATTTTATTGATTAACTTTTTGTTGTTGGTGCACCAGTGAAAAGAGATACAAACATTCGGTTGCAATTTGTAGGGAACGTTCTTTGTATTTTTCGGCTTGCTGTGGTGTACCGTCGGCTACTTTTGGATCTTCATAGGTTGTTCCAATGCGCAATTCCACTCCAGGAATGAAGGGACAATTTTCATCGGCATCCGAGCAGGTCATGATAGCTGCAAAATTAGCTTTTGGGTTTGATGCATGATCTACAACTTTTGAAAAGCAGTTTGTAAAAAGCTTGTCCCCAAATATCACCTTGTACACAGCATTCTCCTCGTTCGAATCTGGCGTGATTTCAAATCCTACACTTTGTAATGCAGCAATGGCATTTTTATTGAACGCCGTTGCTTCTGTTCCTCCAGAAAAAGTGTGCACATTGGTACAGCCATAATGAGCAGCAGCAACTGCGGCCCACACTTGTCCAAAGTGGCTTCTTCGCGAATTGTGTGTACACACATACACCAAGTTTACCGGTTCTTCTTGACGCATTTTCAACACAATGTAATCTGCTAATTGTGCGAGTAGTTGTTTCCTTTCAGCTGGAATACTATCGTAATTTTTCGATAAATTGCTGCAAAGCACTGCGATTTCTTCAAACATTTTCTCGGTATTAACTACAACATCCACTACCTGGTTCACAGCTATTATTGGTCGTTTGCGCGCCTAAACTAGCTAATTTAATTGGTTGTTTGGACGCTGGTATTCCACATGCATCTTCTGCTAAACAAGCTGTTAAGGTTGGTGTTAATCGGAAATGCGTCCCTGTGAATGTTAAACCATATTTTCCTATTGTATCGCTTTGGTATTCTACTTCGACATCCCAATTGCCTAAACCCAAGGTCTTTTCTGCTAAAGAAATAATCGCTTTTAGTTTTGATGCATCTAAGCGGTGATCATTATCTTCTGCCACCCACAACTGAAAGTTCACTTTCTTTTCCAAACGCACCGTTCCACCACAATCGATGAAATGACGAGCCACCTCACCTACTTCGGTTACATGAAAATGTTCGGGAACTAAGGTTCCATTTGGTAATTGAAAACGCACATTTGTCAAGGTTTCCAATGCTTCTTTTACTTCATTTAATTTCATCTTCTTAGTTTTTATGAACAACATTTATTGGCAATCTGCTCGTTCCAGCCTTCAAATAAATTGATGACTAACTGAACAACCGCTGGATTAATACAATAACAAATCGATTTACCCGAAACTGTTCCTTGGATTAAACCAACTGCTTTTAATTCTTTTAAATGCTGGGAAATTGTTGGTTGAGCGAGTGGGATTTCATCTACGATATCTCCACAAACACACGATTCTTGTTTGATTAAATACGTGATAATTGCCAGACGAGCTGGATTACCCAACGCTTTGAATAAGTTGGCAAGCATGTTTTGTTCGTCTGTAAAGACCGCTGATTTAGTAATCCCCATTTTTTTATATTTATATATTGCAATATTACGATAATAAAATTAGATTACAAGATTTCAAGATTCGAAGATTGGAAGATTGGAAGATTGGAAGATTTAAGATTGGAAGATTGGAAGATTGGAAGATTGGAAGATTGGAAGATTTGAAGATTGGAAGATTACAAGATTGAAGATTGAAGATTACAAGATTGAAGATTGAAGATTACAAGATTGAAGATTACAAGATTGAAGATTACAAGATTGAAGATTGAAGATTTATGTGACATTTGATTGATTTATTGATAAAATAAATTAGATTTGCTCGATATGAATGCATTCAACATGATTTCTACAATTCGATTAAGAACTCATTTATTAGTCGTACTTATACTTATCGCTTCGTCAAGTTTTGGACAAACAACTGATAATGATTTTTCAACTTGGTACTGGATACAAGCAAAATACAAAGTCAACAAGCGCCTCAATTTAAATTTTCAATTTCAATCGCGCCTCAATCATAATTCTACTGATTTTGATAAAAGCAATTTGTTTTTTTCTGGAGAATACAAACTAAACAAAACTTTCTCAGCTGAAATTCTCACACAATACACCACCAATTATTCTGACAATCAGTACACTTTATATGGCGGAATAACGTATCGCCATGATTTTAAATTTGTACAATTTTATTACAGAACATCTATTCAAAGCAAACGCGATCATTTTACTTCTGATTTCAATTATGACAATCCCTACAGTGAATGGCGCAATCGCATACGATTTAGTTTTCCTCTTAAAAAAGATTGGCTTTTGTCGTTATCAACAGAACCTTATTTGAACATTCAACGTTATACTCCCTTCTATTTTTCAAGAATCAGAAATATTGTTCAAGTAAGCTATGACTTAAATGATTTTCAAAACATTGCTGTTTTCTACTTAGTCGAACCAACTCTCAATAAAGCCTATTCAACAAGTAACAATTTTGTTTTAGGTATCACATATCAATTCCAAATACCTCAAAAGAAAAAAGAATTTAAACATTTCTTTGATTACAAGAAAAAAGATAAAGACAAGAAAAAAGAAGCGAAAGAAAATTATCAGTTTTTATAGATTGGAAGATTGGAAGATTACAAGATTGGAAGATTGAAGATTGAAGATTGGAAGATTCGAAGATTCGAAGATTACAAGATTACAAGATTGGAAGATTGGAAGATTGGAAGATTCGAAGATTGGAAGATTGGAAGATTACAAGATTACAAGATTGAAGATTGTAGGTTGGGGGATTTTTATTATATTCAACTATAAAAACTACTATTATGGCTACTATCAAACAATTTGAAGACATTGAAGTCTGGCAACAAAGTATGTCTCTCTGCACGGATATCTACAAAATCACCAACAATGAACGCTTTACTAAAGATTATGGATTGAAAGACCAAATTAGACGCTCCGCAGTCTCTGTTCCATCAAATATTGCTGAAGGATTTGAACGAAATGGAAAAAAACAATTTACCTACTTTCTTACTATTGCCAAAGCTTCTTGCGGTGAAATGAGAACGCAATTGACAATTGCCTACAATTTAAATTATCTTGAACTCTACGACTTTAACCTCATCCTCGAAAAATGTATTAATACGAGTAAACAGATTGCCGGATTGATTAAATATCTTAATAGATTGGAAGATTGAAGATTGAAGATTGAAGATTGGAATCCCGAAGCGTGGGGATGGAAGATTGAAACCGAAGCGAGGGGATGGAGATGCTAAATCACATTAAATAGTTATGAATTTCTTGTATCTCATACTCTAAATAGGCTTAACACTCGGGGGATATTCGGTTGAAAAACGGCTTTGTTTTTTTCCATAAATCTATTGTCTAACTACTTATCCCAATAAATAACTACAAATTTTATTTCCCCTATTGTTTTCAAGACAAAAAGCTAAGATGTTTGCATTGTCTAAGTATTTCTGTGTACACTTTTTCAATTGGATGAACTACTTAAACAGGTGCATTGGCCGACCTATTAATGGGCTAAAAAACACTTTAAACTTTAAAAAGCTATGGCAAGACAATCCGGCTTAATTAAATTGAAAGGGACGTTGGATAACGTCAATTTCTACAAGACCAAGGATGGGAACTTGGCGCGGATGAAAACGTCCGTTGATGCAAAACGCATTGCAACCGATCCAGCATTTGAACGGACGCGTGAAAATGGGAAGGAATTTGGAAGCTCTGCTGGTTCTGGGAAACTGTTGCGTGATGCTGTGCGACCGCTCGCAATGAATGCTTCGGATAGCAGAGTGGTTGCGCGATTAACAAAAACCATGTCCCAAATTAAAAATTTAGATGCAATCAATAGTCGTGGTAACCGCGTTGTTGCTGAAGGGATTCAAACTCCTGCAGGTCTCAATACATTAAAAGGTTTTGACTTTAACAATCAAGCACTTTTGAGTTCTTTGTTTTTTAATTCTTATTCTGTTAACACTGTTTCAGGGGAAATAGTTGTTACCGATTTGATTCCAACTAACCGTATTGTTGGTGGTTCTTTCTCTCTTGGCTGCGTTCCTGCATACGGCTAATAGTACTGCGCTTTGCACAACAGTGTCACACGTGCGCTTCTCCAAGCCGCACAGTTCCACTTGGTTGTGCAAATGCTTGTAGCTAACCGCCTGCTGCAGCGCAGGGAGCTTGAAGTGCTTTATGTAGTTACGCAATAACAATTGTT
>CALJKJ010000021.1 GCA_937973685.1 uncultured Flavobacteriales bacterium
CAACTATTGAACCATCTTGACGTGCTACAACTTGTTCTAAAATCCCAAATCGTTGCACCGTTTTATTTAAGGTTGCAGAACGCATGCGAATAGATGATTTATCAACATTTAATAACATTAATGCGATGAAAAGAGGCACACAGACAACAGCAGAAGTAAAATTAAGGTCTACTTTTTTAGCAATTGATGTTGTTTCACTTTCTCTAAAATCAGCAACAACATCTGAGCGAACACCTATTTTATTGATCTGCGTTGTACCATCTTCATTGATTGTCAAGGCATCATTCCGTAAGCGGAAGATTGGCTTTCCATCAACCACACCGATTGAATCCTGGGCATAATGATAACTGACTTCAGATAATGGAACATTAACACCTTCAGCATAAACTCCCTCCCATTTTGGTTTCCCATTCATGTCGTTGTTTTCGATTGTGAAACCTTGACTAGCAGTCAAGTGCTCGTATTTTTCAAAAAATGAACCTGATAATTTTGATTTTTGAAAGATTGGGTCAATTTCAGAAGTTGCTACGAACGTTGGGAAATCACGTGATGTGTAAAATTCTTTGACCACCTTTCCAGTTGCGGTTTTTTTCACTCCTTGTCTTTTGATATCAGTGATTTCAACACGTGAATAACCAATACTTGGGGATGGGAATTGTGATTCCATCATTGGTGTTTCTTGAAACAGCTTATCGTCAATTGACCATTTTTTTTCATTTACATACATTACTGGTTGGTGCCATGGGTTTTCATCTCCACCAAGCATTGGTTCATAAGATGCAACGCCAGATGAAGTACCATCTTCCAGTTCATACTTAAACTCTTGACCGTAATAATATCCTGCTTCTTGGTTATTTGTTTGCAAATTCCAATTGTCATAAATTGAAATTCGTTTCACACGAACACCACCTCCCTTTTTCTTTCTACGAGGCTCAAGTGTTCTAATCCATGATTTTTCAGTTACAAAACTGACCCCTTTTTCTTTTTGATAAATGGGCATGTTAGGACCTGAAAAAATGTCTTTGAATGAAACCAATGAATTTACAAAAGCCAAGCCCAAATCTTTTATACTATTTTCATCTGAATTTTCTGTTCCAGGTGCATTGATATCATAGATAAAACGTGAAAGGTTCATTCGTCCAAAAAGAATGGCAGCTTTAGCAATTATACTATAATTATCGCTCCCATTATCCATTAGTTTTTCCCCTTTGAATCGAATGTACCCGTATTTCTTGCCATTGATCCATTCGTTTTTAGCTTCTAAAACCTCGCCATAACCAGAAACATAATCGTATTTACCATAATCGTTATCAGGCTTATCCGGTTTGAAATCTGTCAATACTCTGAAATAGATTTGTTGACCAATTGCAACGTAATCAGACACATCGTCATTGTTATCATCTAACTTGAAAAGTATTGGTCTATTGCGGTTGTTGTTGTGATTAACACTTGTTGAAAACAAGACATGCTTTGGTGCTCCATTTTCAGATACATCGTTTACATCGATGTGCGGATTACCATTACCATCATAATAGGCTATTCCACTAATTGGAATCATTTTATGTGCGCGTTTGTGTTGCACGTATCCATAATCATCCGATTCGTAGTCGACATGAATTTTACCACCTGTTGGCAAATGAATATCTGTTAAATGCCACGCACTCGCATAATCGTTTGTGATCGCTGTTTGAAGCGTGTATGGAAAATCTGCATTTGTTAAGGGGTCTGAAAGCGAGTAATCTGTTGATGAATTGCCTGTTGGCTTGTAAACACCCCACCGATCAACTGCTTTTAAATTATATTTAGGATTGATGCTATTGTAGTCAAAACGATATTTGCGTGACTTCATCTTTTTTGATTTTTGATAGGTCACCTCTATCGATAACAATGTCAATTTCCCTGTTTCTGTAGCTGTTGTACTACCTTGTTGTGTATTGATATTTCCAGGATAGGTTGGACAACGTGAATAATCGTAATTGAATTTTACAGTTTGAATAGGTGTTGCATTTGCTTGATTTTTTTCGTACTCTGGTTTGGTGTACAACACAATTTTAGCCAACCCCTTCATTGCGCGCGTCGAATCAATAGCTAATCCTCCATTTCTTCCTGCAGAAGAGTAACCATCTTTTCGAACAAAAAAATGAAACAAAGCAATGTAATTTTTCGTTTCCACTTTTTTGACGTACCACAATTCTTTTTTTCCATGAACAAAACTTGCTTTATCGTCATGCCCGTCGATTTTTAATCCTTCGTTGAAGTAAGCTGTATTTTCTTCCATTGGTGTGCGCCACTCATGATTATCTACTTTTTCGTAATCAAAAGCTACATAACTACCAAAGTCTCCTTTACTTGGTCCTTTTATGTCATCTACATCGGAATAATCATCACTTAACACCGCAGAAAGCATGAATGAATGTGCATAAGCAGGAGTTATTTTAGAGCTGTAATACTCGTCTACACCATACTTATTCTCCAAACTTGCTAATTCTGATAAACTAGTTGATTGAAACCAACCTGTTTGAAAATTAAGCGAATAATCTGGCTTATTACCTGCCATATTCGCGCCAACAGAAAATGTTGCATCTTCTTGGTAATAATTGTAAGCTGGTAGTCCAAAAACATAACGTCTTCCGTCAGTTCCCAACTGTGTAATTTCACCAATATGATGTGGTTTTGCCTCTAACGTTAAATTAGTTGGATATTCATACAAACCTAGACCGTTTTGGTATTCTTCTATGGTTAAAAACTGAAATTCGTTATTAGTTCTCAGTCGTTGCGCTCTTTTGTTAGATGTGATTTCTTGACCTCCAACAAGTGCTTTTAATTCTGTTTTTTTGTTGTTTAGTTCGTTGATTGAAAAATTATAGTTTGTGTTGTTTAGGAATTTGTAATCCTGTAAATTTTCAACATCCACAGCTTTTTCACTCGCCTCAACAAAAGATACTATAGGTAAGCGATCAGCAGCAGTACGTGGTCCCAAATAATCACGCATGCTATTGTTGTTACTCCAAACACCGCTTCTTGAATTAGTTGAATTTACACTAATATCTCCACCTATATCTGCGGCATTTCCACCACCTAATTCAAAACCAAATGATGAGGAACCATTTGTACTAACTTGTTCGGGATCGTAAACATAAGACACCTCATTACGGTAAGGACGAAAACTACCACCAACACCTTGTGCTTGTACCGAAAAAATATCATATGTTTGGAAAGCTGAAGGTAAAAATGGTGTGTTTTTCGTAAAAGTTCCATCGTTGTCTCTGTTAAAATCCAATAATGGTGTTTTGTTTCCTTCCTTATCTACCCCATTTTGGTGATACAAATAGCCAAATGCACTTGCATACGTTAATTTATCTTTAATTTGTTGCTGTGAATAATTGGCCGAAATATTAATTTGTCCATCAAAAAATATAAAGGTCCCAGTATAAGCAAAACTAGCAGATATTGTTGAACTTATCATGTTCGGACCTGCCGTTGGTGAGTAGCTATTTAATCCAAAATCGAAACTTGAATTTAACCCATCAGCATACGATTTTTTGGAGCCATCTTTTTTTGCTTTTGCTGTAACACCATAACTCAAGTATTGTAAGCCATCGCGCGAATTAAATCCTGAACCAACTTGAAGACTAAGCTTTGTACCGTTTAATTTTTCAAATTTCTTTGATAAACTTAAATTTGGTGAAAAACCAGGTCCGTTTTCAGAACTACTAGAAATATCGAAACCGACATTTAGACCAAGATTTTTTCCAAATCCAAATTGAGGACCAGCTGATATTTTGACTCCCCAACCATTGTAATTTGAATAGTTTGTACCTAACCCAACACTAATTAGCGTGTCTTTTTTACCATTTTTTTTTAATTTGATTGCAAACTTTTCTGGAACAGCATCGACACTTAAATCCACATTGATATTGGGTTTCATTTTCTCTGTTTTTGTAACCTCATCCCCATTAAAGTCATCCGGTAAGCCGCGCATGGAACGCACGATTGCTCCCATGTTCAAGTTCCAACCCAAACCTACCCAACTCGCTTCTTGGTCCATCGAGA
>CALJKJ010000022.1 GCA_937973685.1 uncultured Flavobacteriales bacterium
TGCCATCCATCAATAATTTGACCTTGTGGTATACATGTTTTCAGGTAATTGTAATTGTTTATTGCAATTGAAGCATTTGAATAGGTTGTTTGAGCTGGTAACGCATTTTTCTCTTTTACCCAAGCAGAAATGACATAAGTCCCAATTTCAGGTTCAAAACCACTTAAGCAGTTTTCACATGGATCAATTACATCTCGCTCGTTACAATATGCTAACACATCACTTGGAACATTTGCAGTAATCGTTCCTTGACAATTTGTCAATTGTACTTTTATCAAATAATACTTGTGTTGAATTAAATTAGCTGAGAGGTTTACAGATGAGCCGATACTGTTCCCATTAGAAATAAGTGCCCCTGTTCCTTGTAACGATTGATTAATTAACTGCGAAATATTATCAAATGGTCCCGTCAGAGATACTTGTTGTACGGCTCCACTAACTGCAAATAAATTGGCGTAGTTAACTGAGTTTCTCGCCTTGAACACATAAAACAAACTTGCTTTTCCATTTGAACATGCAGTTGTATTTTGTGCATTGTACGTGAAAGTTGTTTGCATTCCTTCGCACAAATAACTAAAATTTGAAAGGGAAGTATTTGAAGCAGTTTGTTGCGCATTTGATACAAAACGCACCATTAAAAAAGCTAATAGTATTAAATTTTGAATATTCTTCATGTCTTAATTTAATTTAGTAATGGTTAAAGCTGGCGCATTCAAATTCAACGCTCCATCTCCATCATATTTCAGCAAGTAATTGACTTCACAGCCATTTGCATCAATAAGATGTAACATCAACTTAAACGGTGCTACACCTAGTCCATCTGTATCCATTTGTATTTCATTGAATTCGTTCACATAAACAGGGAAATCAACTATTTCAGATCCAGGCGAAAACGCTAGAAATTCAAATTCAAATGTTATGGGTTGTAACGCCCCATTAATAGCTAATTTGTCTGCTGTTTTTTTCGTGATTGTTATGTTACAATCAGAAGTTGGACAATCTTTTGGAACAGTTGTGAATTCAATTTGTGTATTTGGCGCAACATTGATTGCGTTTCTACCCGT
>CALJKJ010000023.1 GCA_937973685.1 uncultured Flavobacteriales bacterium
CAACACTTTTCACTTCTTCAGGAGTATTGAACAAGTTATTGTTACTGTTTAAGGTATCAATTGCAGCATTATATGCTTTGTAATTGAGTGTAGATTGATCTTCATACGTCATTCCTTCTTCAATTAACGCTTGTTTTTTATCATTGATTTCTTCCGTTGTTTCATCAAAAATAGAAGTAGATTCTGGACAAATTTCACATGCTTTCAAGGCAATACAAGACGTTCCATAAACATATCCTGCTTGCTCATTTCCACCAATTGAATAGGTAACTTGAATGCGGAAATCATAGTAATCTCCGTATGTAGATGGTGTACCAACTACTTCTAAATCTCCAACAGCAATAATTGTTGCAAACGAACTTTGAGGAATGACATCTTTTTTAATAGCTAATTGAAAACCACAAATACCGTTTGCAGTCAAGTATTCATTTTCACCATCATCAGTTATTGTTGCTTGCACAGTTGAATTGGGAGAAGCAAGCTGTCCTTGTAACAAGTTTGTTAACCCAATGTAATTCGATAATTGAATAGTCGATGCCGTGTTATTTGGCAACATTTCTGCTAATAGCGCTTCTAAATCACGAAAACTTTGATGCCCATCTGTTTTACACATAAGCGGTGTCGGCAAATCACATTTCCCGAGCGGTAACGGAGTGCGTTGTCCATTTATTTCCTTGAATACAGACACGTTCAATTTCACTAAAAAGCTACCAGAAGCATCGTTCAACACCAACGAACCTGTATGCATCGGTCCAACAATTAGTTGATCCAAGCTAGCCGCATACGCTAAATCGTTGATATCAAATGATGCAGGTGACATTGAGTTAATTTGAAGAACCAAACGATTCCCCGAATTGCCATTTGTTAAATAAAAATTGGATTGACCATCAAAGGACCAATCAATAGACGTACTTGGCTGAGCTTGTATACTTGCTTCCAACACGGGAGTAACTAAATTTGGGGACAAAGCTCCATTTCCTTGAACGAGATAAGAACCAGCATTCAATTCATTTGTTGCTGTAATTAGTTTTAACAACACCGATAAATCTGTTCCAAACTGATTTTTCTCACATACCTGTTCAAATTGACACGACCCAATTGGCAAGGTCGTAGAACCCGATAAATTGACAACAGAAGTGTTTCCATTAATGAACACATTTGCTGAAATTGTGAATTGCGTATTCGCTGGATTTGATGCATCCGTTACTTGTAAATTGGACAATAATACAATATCATCCCAAACAAACGTTACCGGTTCGTTCGGTTGCTTAGCCAAAAAGACAGTCGCGTAATTGCCTCCTTGATTGTCTTGCCAATTCAATTCAAGATCATTGCTTGTAACAGTTGTTGAACCTGAAACAACAGGAAGCGGACCAGCTAATTGAAAGTTTTGCAAGCCCAATTCCAGTGCCGAAAAAGACGGTAAAGTACTTACTGAATACGTTGGATTGTCTAATTTATCAGCTTGCGCTAATTCAGTTAACATTCCTACAAGTGAATTGTTTGCAGGACATTTTCCGGTTACTAAATAATTTTGATAGGCAACTTCATTCGCAGAAAGCTGTTGGCCGCCAACATTGTTTGCCTCTTCTGGTGTTACAAACCTTTTTTCTTTGCTCGCATACAAACTTGCAGTATTGAAATTACAGGGTTGATTACTATTAAAATAAGGAGATGATGAAAAATTTGAAAAATTTAATACCGATTCAGATGGATCAAATGAACTATTGCCAATACATCCATTAAAGCCAGCATAAGCAGGATTTGTTAACGCATTGTTTTGTGCTATCTTTTGCTGTAATTCTTGCTTTACTGACAAATAAAGACTGCGGAAAGCCAACCATTCTGCATCGCGCATCGCTGTATTTGCTTGTGTATTTTGACTACTTGCTACATTATCACCAAATCGTGTACATGTTGCTGTCGGTTGATAACCAATTGAACTAGCACCACAACGACTGATAATAGCTGCAAACTGCATGATCGAGTACGATACCCCACCAACTGTTTGATAAGCTAAAATTTTATTCTCAAATGGTTGATTGATTCCTTGCGTAGCATACGGCATGTGTGCCCAAAATGGATCGTACACTTTTGCCGGATTGACAGAACTAATTGGATCGAACCAATCGTTTAACCGGTCATTCACATTTTGGATAGACGCGTAATTTGACTTAATAAATCCTTTCGTAACCGCATCATTCCATGTTTCTACCAACATGAGTTGCTTGTCAAATTCATTACTGGTCATCGTTTCGTTACCAATAGGTTTCTCCCAATCCAAACAAGTTTTCAAATACCCGTATTCAGGATGATATGACAATAAAGAATGGGCCCAAGACAAATTATTGTCGTAGTTCGTGATGAAATCTTGAACATTTGTTAAATTTTCTGGATAGGTATAAAAAATACCTGAAACTGGGTCGGTAAAAACCAAACTCACATTATCTACAGCAGGTAAATACGTTGTCGCATTTATCTTCACTAATACAACGCGAGAGCGTGTCACTAAATCTTCATTTCTATATTCTGTAAAAACACTATTCCCAATAATTAATTTAGGATGTTTCCAATTTGCTTGATTTTGCGGAAATGAATTGGATACATTGAAAATACTCAAGTCAATATGCTCGGTAAATTGCCCGTTTTGATCTTCAAATTCTGCATATTGTCCACCTGGCACTAAATCAGAAAGCAATACTTCTTTCATCGCTTCACAAGGTGATTTATCCTCACATGGTTCCATACACGATGCTACCAATTCATTGTACTCGTCAACAGTTCCTGAACCAGCAGTTAAAAATTCATCCAAACTTCCAAGAGCAGCTACACATGCCTCACACGTTAGCGGATTACATGACGTTGAATCAAATTCCGCTTGTTGAAGCGCTAATTGTTCTTCCAAACTTGGAATGCAATTGTTGGTTGTTGGGTCTAAATACGCTGCCAAATAATAATCAAACGCTTGTTGATTGATTGTTAATTTTTTCACCAATTGATATTCTCCTACGGGAACAATTGGAATCGTTAATAACGGCTGTTGGTAAACATACGTTCCGTTTGCACACAAGGTTTGAAATTGTGTCTCACCTGTTGATGTTTGAATAAAACGACCAGTTATTTTTTTATTTGGTGCAATACCAGCTAACAAGTCATCACCACATTCATCAATAAACGATAAGGACAAATCATAGATACAATCAAAACACAACGAAGGCGTACAAGTTACATCTTTGTAAGCTGGAATTTCATAACCATAAGCAATTTTAACCTCCGTTGAAGATGAAAATGTTATTTTTTGATTGTGTACCAATGACATGTTGTCTATGGTCGATTTTTTACTCTCACTTATCAACGTGGACGTAATTGGAACAGCTGCACTATTCGATGGCAAAGGAAGTAAATTAGTCGGAGCAGCTCCTGCCAATGAAGTAGCAATTACGCGTCCTTCTTGATCTAAATACGAAACACTCACCTGTCCATTTGGATCCACAACCATGTTCTTCTGATAATGCGAATAATCGCCTACTTCTGAACCAAACATGCGGTTCAATTGCTCTTGAAGAGGTTGGCTATAAAAATATTTTGTTTCGTGACCACTTCCCAATTGGAAATCTGGTCCAACTCCACCTTGTCTTCTTATGCGACCAGTATTATCGGGTGTGTATTCCACTTGTGAGTATGGAAAACCGTTTGCACTCGGAACATAACCTTGTTCATCTGTTGTTGCTGGGTTTTGATTGGAATAATACTTAGCCGCACCAGAGCTATTATCCATACTATTTGTGGATAACAAACAAGGATCCGTCCCGTCCGATAAATCAAATGAACTGCGGTCAAAATCTACTAACGTTCCATTTTCTTTTGACCAATTCGGATAATACTTCAAACTTGCCGATGAATTCGTTGTCGGTAAAGCACAATTAGGAGCATTCACTGGAGTTGGTAAAACTTGTACCGTTCCTCTACCTTGGTGGTCGTAAATAGTTTGACCAACAATCACATTGTTATCCGAATTAATACGTGTCACCATTTGACGGTTGCGCAACGAACCATCAAAGAAACTAATGACTTCTTTTGATTTTCCTTCTTCGGCAAAAGTGACTGAATATTGCCAGTTCTTTTTGATTTCAAAAGCCATTTGAGGTGTTATTTCGAGATAATTCGTTTGATGAACAGCTTTTTCATCTACAACACTCGACCAAAAACCAAAAATTCGCTTCGACTGATCGTTTATATTGCGCCCAACAGCACGCAATCGGTAACACAAATAACCTTGGTCAAATGCTAATCCAATCTCATAACTCAAACTCGTTGTGCTGATACGCGTTGCATTTAATTTATAATTGACACTCAATTGATTTGCAGGAATAACAACGCTACTTTGATCACCATAACTATTAACAAACGTCCATTCCAATTGGTATTCTTCCGCACCTGGAATAGGATCCCAACTAATTTTCACCTTATCCATCACTTGATCACAATCTGTATCGATTAAAGTTTGGGATGTTGTGTTGTTCAAAACAGGAATAATATTGGTATTGGAAGAAAAATCAAAAACACGATTCACAAACAAATCTGCATACACATACAAGTTAGATGGCAAACGTTCTTTCACTACATTATCCACACTAATTTCCTCAATAGCGATGCTGTATTTCTCAACATTATCGAAAAAATAAGAAGCTTTATCTTGAAATGACAACGAATCTTGATGCGCATTCCAGATTGTTAGATAAACCGTTTCCGTTGAAAAAGTAGCTGACGTAATACTTGCATACTTTTTAATCAAAAGTCTAACAGTGATTTTTTGTGTTGGAAACAACGAATCATAATGGTGATCTACACCAAAGGTAATGACACCTTGCTTCAAAACATCAACATACGGCATTCCTTGATTTATCAATGCTGGAATTGCAACACTGGTGCTTGCCGTACCTTGACCAACAATGACGGGTTGTGCATTTTGAGAAGATCCAGCAACTGGTGTAGCTATTTTACCTCTTGTGACAGGTAAAATCCCTGCATGTAAACGTAAACTTACTGCAGAAAATGCGAGAAGCATTAAAATAATTAGTCTGTTCATCGTAGTATTGATTAGTTATTTTTTGTAGCGTAAATCGATAATTGAATAAGCTTGATAATTCGCAACTAATGTCAACGAATCAAAATTGGTGAAAAGCTTATCAAAATTTATTGTTTTTAAAGGTGTTGAGTCATAAGAAAAAGACAGCACTTCGAATCGAATACGTGGTTCCTCCAATGATTCGTCTTCTAAATTATCCATTAAATAATTACCTGCTGACAGGTAAACTTCGTTAAACAATAATTCGTCTTTTTTATTGATCCGATAAACCATTTTCATGATGTTTTCATCGTTATTGAATACAATAACATAGTCATAAAAATCTTGGTTTTTTTTCTTTTCAATCACTAAGCCACCCGCATTATAAACCGCAATGAATTGATCAATATTTAATTGATTTTTTATTGGCTGAGCTTTAGAAATGATAATTTCCATTGTATTTGAATCAACAATAATATTGGTTTCATCACGCTGAATTATTAATTGACGATTTTCAGTCATTTGAAAATTATCTGCGCCATCAATAAGCAATTCACCAATAGTTGCTGTTGTAGGTTTTACCTCGTCGTTATGGTAATAGATTTCTTTTTGAAAACGTAACAACGAATTTGATTGCTCGTATTTCTTCGTAATCGCCACTATCTCATCCAACCATTTTAGTTGTTGATTTTGATCACTTTGCGCGCTAACTATCGAAACAGAAAAAAAACACGCTATTAAAAAGTAGGTTATCTTAGTCATTTTTAGAAGAATTTTCTCTGTTTTCTTGAATCGTCATAATTCCTTTTTCAGTTTCTTTTTTTACACGAATCAACTTACCTTCTTCATCGTATTCGTAAAGTTTAGCATAGTTGCGTTCGTCTAACTCTGCCATTAAACGCAATGTTAGTGGGTCGTACACATAAGTAATCGCACTTCCGTCTGTTGGGTAAATACGAATATCATCAAAGAAAGCTCCGTTTATTCCACCGTTTAACCGCAACATTAATTTACCATGTTGAACCACTTTTAACGTATCCTCTATGCGTTGCCATCCATCAATAATTTGACCTTGTGGTATACATGTTTTCAGGTAATTGTAAT
>CALJKJ010000024.1 GCA_937973685.1 uncultured Flavobacteriales bacterium
TATTGGTAGATTGGGATTGGACAGCTGTTGATACAACATTGTTCCCTGCAGTTGATTTTAATGTTTCTCATGTAATGATGGGTAACAATGTTTACGCTGGAACTGTTGATGCAACAGGAAGTGCTAACGAAGATTTAATTGTTGCTGATGCTAACTTATTAGCTGGTGGTGTTTACCAAATCTATGTACAAGCAATCTGTTTATCAGGTGACACATCTGGTTATGCAGGTCCTATCACAGTAGTTATGCCATTGGATAATGATACCGTTTGTGGTGCTGAAATGTTAAGTTTGAATACTAACTACATTTTCAACAACGCAGGTGCAACAGTATCGTTGGATGAAATCAATATCGCTCCTCCAGCAACTGGTGCTCAAACAACAGATGGTTGGATCAATTCAACATTGAATGGAACAACTTGGTTTAAATTTGTTGCTCCAAGTACAGGTTCTGTTAGAATCAACAGTACAGGAACTGCATACAACGGTCAATCTGCTGTATACGATGTTGCATTGTGTTCTGACTTCAATAACAATTTCAACTTGTTAGCTGCAAATGATAACGAAATAGGTGGTTCAAGTTTAGCTCCAAATTATACGATTTGTGGTTTAACACCAGGAAACACTTATTACATCATGCATGATGGATTTACTGGAACTTCTGGTAACTACGCAATCAAAATCACTGAAATTATTTTAGAAGCTGGATTGAATAATCCTGTATCTAACATCTGTTACGGTGATACTATTGACTTGTATACGACAATCAATGGTTATGATTTAGGTGGTTCTTGGTCTGCTCCAATTGCATCATCTAATGCAAGTATCATTTTCGACTCATTATTTACTTCAAATGGTTTGGCTTACCAAACTTTCAACTTCCAATACCGTGTAGTTGATGGTTGTGCATACGATTCAATCGTATCTCAAGTTAAAATCTTTGCTCCTTCGAATGCAGGACAAGATGGAACTATCACAGCTTGTAAAAACCAACCAGTTGATTTATTAAGTGGTTTGACAGTAAATGCAGACTTCGGAGGACAATGGTATGATCCTTCAAACAATACAATTCCTAGTTCACAAGTTACAACAGGTAACTTCCCTGGATCATACAACTATGACTACATCGTAGGAAATGGTGTTTGTCCAGATGATACTGCTAACGTTGTTATCAACGTAGGTACTTGTAACTGGTTAGATATTACTGAAGAAACATTTGCTGGAGTTGAGGTTTACCCGAACCCTACAAATGGTGTAGTATTTGTTGCTGCTTCAATTAACGCTGGAAACTTCTCTTACGAAGTAACTGACGCTAATGGTCGTGTGGTTGCTGAGGCAATCAACGGTGTAACAGCTGCTGCTACAACAAGCATCGACTTATCGAAAGTAGAAATTGGAGTTTACTTCATTACACTATCGAATGCGACTGCTAAAAAAGTATATCGTATCGTTGTTCAATAAGAACAACCGATAAACATACACAAAAACCCTTTCACTTCGGTGGAAGGGTTTTTTGTTTAAAACCACTTTTTTAATCCCTGCAAGAAAGAGTTGCAAATCTCTTTTTGATTCGTAAATTTGAACAAAATATGATTGTATGTTGATGCCTTTTAATTTGCACCAATGGATCGAAGAGAACAGAGATCTATTGAAACCGCCAGTAGGAAATAAAAACCTATTCAAAGAAGCCGGTGACTTTATTGTGATGATTGTTGGTGGTCCTAACGCACGGAAAGATTATCATTACAACGAAAGTGAAGAACTGTTTTATCAAATTGAAGGCGACATAACCGTTCGTATACAACACGAAGGAAAAGCAAAGGAAATTACCATCAAAGAAGGTGAGATGTTTCTTTTGCCAGCAAATGTACCCCACTCTCCTATCCGTGGAGAAAACACAGTTGGTCTCGTTATTGAAAGGGTTCGAAAAGAAACCAATTTGCGTGATGGCCTTTTTTGGTTCTGTGAAAAATGTAACCACGAACTAAAACATTACCGTTTTGATTTGGAAAATATTGAAAAAGACTTCTTGCCACGTTTCAAAGAATTTTATACTTCATTAGAAATGCGTACATGCTCAGAATGTGGACATGTAATGGAAGCTGACGAACAATTTATATAAAATACCACATGCACGATTTTATCCTTATCCTTGTCATTCTCATTCCAACATCAGGAATGTTTTTATTGACGTACTTGTTTTTGAAAAAGAATTCGGAAAAAGCAATCATCGATTTGCAAAGTCAATTGAAAAAAGACCGTCAAAAACATTTTCTTCCAATGCGTGTAGATGCGTTTCAACGCGTTGTGTTGCTCATGGACCGCATTCATCCGGGAAACTTAGTCATGCGCTTGCACAATCCTGCAAAACCCGCTAAAATGCTTCAAACGGAATTGTTAGCTGCTATTCGCGAAGAATTTGACCACAACATCTCACAACAATTGTTTGTTTCTCCACAAGCTTGGGAATTGGTGCGAAACGCAAAAGAGGAAACCGTTAAAATAATTAACCTTGCAGGTAGTCAAACTGACGCAACTGCAACAGGAACAGATTTAGCCGGTAAAATTTTAGAAATTACAGCAGAAATTGGTGAATTGCCAACTGAAATAGCAACAGCTTTCCTGAAAAAAGAAATGCAACAGTTGTTTTAAAGTAGGAATTACGACAAAACTATTTTGACCTCATCACCAACTTCGATGATGTCACCGGGAATCAATTTCGCGCGTTTTCTGAGCTCCAATTCTCCATTGCGGATGATTGCTTCGTCTTCAACGATAAATTTAGCGTGTCCACCCGTTTCAGCAATTCCTGTTGCTTTTAATAAGGCTAACAATTCAATATAGTCGCCATTGATTTTGAATTCAATTTCTTGCATGTGGTAAAAGTAAGGTGATTATTGAATGGTTGAGCGATAATACGCGTATAATTTTTCAGCAGCATCAAATGCAGATAGTTTTCCTTCGTGAACCAAGGCTTCTAATTGTGGTAACTCATCTTGTACAGTTTGATTGCTTGTCAACCCATTGATCAATAATTCCTTCAAGGTTTCGTGCAACCAGAAATGATCTTGTTCGGTGCGTTTTTGCTGAAAAAAACCATTTGTAATTGTGTGTCGTTGGTATTTATTGATTTCCTCCCAAATGGAATCAATCCCTTTTTTCTCCAACGAACTACACGTCAACACTGGTGGTATCCAATTACTTGCTGTTGGTGGAAATAAATGAATGGCATTTTTTAATTCAGCAACAGCTAATTTAGTGCGTTGCACATTATCTCCGTCCGATTTTGTTACCGCTAAAGCATCAGCCATTTCCATAATTCCGCGTTTGATGCCTTGTAATTCATCACCCGCACCTGCCAACAAGAGCAATAAAAAGAAATCAACCATGGAATGAACCATCGTTTCGGATTGCCCTACCCCAACTGTTTCAATTAATAACACATCGAATCCTGCTGCTTCACATAAAATAATTGTTTCACGTGTTTTGCGCGCAACACCTCCTAAGGTACTGCCTGCTGCCGAAGGACGAATGAACACATTTTGCGCTACCGATAAATGTTGCATCCGTGTTTTATCACCCAAAATGCTCCCTCCTGTGCGTTCGCTAGATGGATCTATTGCCAAGATAGCAATGCGCTTTCCTTCTCCTAAAATATGTTGACCAAATTCTTCAATGAATGAACTTTTTCCCACACCTGGCACACCTGTAATTCCTATGCGTATACTTTTACCCGCATGTGGTAAACACAAACGGATAAGTGCACGTGCTTCTACTTGATCAATGGGCAAGGTGCTTTCCAATAAAGTAATTGCTGCGCTCAAAGCCGTATTGTCCTGCTGCATAATGCGTTCAAACAAAGCTTCTGCATTTCGGTCGTGTTTTTGATTTTTACGACTTAACAACCAAGCTGCTTTTTGTTGTTGATCCATAATGAAACCTTAATCCGTGTTCATCCCAAAGGGAAAAATCAATAAATCTGAAACACGGTAAAAAATAGAAACCGTATTGTTTTGAGCTACCAATAAAATCCGAATGGGTGTTTGTTGACGTGCTTCACTTTGCGCCATCACTTGCCGACACGAACCACAAGGAGAAATCATTGCATCTGGTTTTACCAAATCTCCCTTTGCAACAACCACTAACGTTTTGATCGTTTGAGTGGAAAAATTAGCACCAATGGCATACAGGGCAACACGTTCTGCGCACATACCACTTGGATACGCAATGTTTTCTTGATTACTTCCCGTGTGAATCGTTCCATCACTTAATAAAACACTTGCGCCAACATGAAAATTGCTGTAAGGAGCATAAGCTGACTCAGCACATTTGTAGGCTGCTGCAATCAAGTCTTGTTCGATCATTGGCAATTCGTTCCAATGATCGATTATTTCATAAGCTATTTGATGCGTGTACTTCATTTGTCGTGATTGAAAACAAATATACCAATTCAAAAGAAAATCAGGGCTTTTTCTCTATGTTAAAATACGTATCTTTGCAGCACGAATTAACAAGCACATGCAACAGTTTAAAAAAGTAGCTTTTTATACACTCGGATGTAAACTGAATTTTTCAGAAACATCGACTATTTCTCGATTATTTGAAAATGCTGGCTTTGCGAAAGTTAACTTCGAGGACACACCCGACATTTTAGTCATCAACACGTGTTCTGTTACAGAAAATGCGGATAAAAAATGCCAACAATTGGTGCGAAAAGCACTTAAAATAAACCCTGAAACATATATTGCTGTAATTGGCTGTTATGCACAATTAAAACCAACAGAAATTGCAGCAATTCCTGGTGTTTCTTTGGTGCTTGGTGCCAATGAAAAATTCAATATCATTGAACACCTAGAAGAAAAAGCTGTAACTGAAGGACAAGCGCATGTAAAGTTTGACAATATCAAACACACACACGACTTTGTTCCATCCCATTCGATGGGCGACCGCACACGTTCGTTTTTGAAAGTACAAGATGGCTGTGATTATTTCTGTACGTTTTGTACCATTCCGTTAGCGCGTGGGAAAAGCAGAAATGCGTCGATTGCAGACACACTTGTGGAAGCGAAAAAAATTGCCGCTTCAGCAGTAAAAGAAGTGGTGATAACTGGTGTGAATATTGGCGACTTTGGTCAAGGGGGGGAAGAAAACTTCTTTGAACTCGTAAAAGAATTGGATAAAATTAGTGGGATCGATCGTTTCCGAATTTCGTCGATTGAACCCAATTTATTGAGCAATGAAATCATCGATTTTACCCTACTTCATGCAGAACGCTTTGTTCCACATTTCCATATTCCATTGCAATCAGGAAGTAATCGTTTGTTGAAAGCAATGCGCAGAAAATACGAACGTGAATTGTATGCAGAACGCGTTCATGCAATCAAAGCACATCGTTCTGATTGTTGTATTGGCGTTGATGTAATTGTAGGATTTCCTGGTGAAACAGATGAAGAATTCATGGAAACAATGGACTTTTTAAAAGACCTTCCTATCTCCTATTTACATGTCTTCACGTATTCAGAACGCGCAAATACAACAGCTGTTAAATTAGGTGATGCTGTTCCACAAGCTGTCCGTAAACAACGTAGCCAACAATTGCACATACTTTCAGATAAAAAGAAACGCGCGTTTTACGAAGAGCAAATTGGTAGTTCACGAACTGTTTTATTTGAAGCTGAAGAAGAAATGGGTTACATGTATGGATTTACTGAAAACTATGTGAAAGTAAAAACTCCTTTTGATGCAACACTAGTAAACACCATTCAAGCTGTTCAGCTTACTGAAATTGACCGTGATGGTATCATGAAAATTACATTAGTGTAATTAGCGCAACAAAGTTACATGCCCCATTAATTCAAACACTTCAGCAGTTGTAATTGGAGAATACCTGATTTTCCAGCCATAAACGCCATCTTGACAATTTTTACCTTTGTACGTTCCATCCCAAGCAATTCCTAAACTTTCTGCTGTGAAAATGATTTCTCCCCAACGATCGTAAATATCAATTCGGAAATCATCAATATTTGTTCCAATTGGTAAAAAGAATGGATTGTTTTCATCCGCATTTGGTGTGAATGTGTTTGGCACATAAATCAGCGGATCAAAATAAATGGTCACATTATCAGATGCCGTACATCCATTTAGATCTATTAATGTAACGGTATAAGTTGTTTGTAAATATGGGCTTGCAATTGGGTTTGCACACGAATCACAACTCAAATAGAGCGGTGGAGTCCAAACTAATTCACCCGGATTAGAAGGGATTGCTCCTAGTTGCACTTGTTCCCCATAAAATGCAAAAATATCTGGTGTAGTTTGTACAAATGGAAGGGGGAATGTGTTGATGGAAACTGTTGCAGAATCAAGACAACCGTATTGATCAATTCCAATTACCTGATAATTTGTTGGAACCATAGGTGTGGCTTGCACCAACGATCCATTATTAAGTAGCGCTTGCACAGCGGGATTCCAGACATACGAAACACCCCCATCTGCATGCATAATGACCGGCTCACCAGGACAAACAGTCGTATCATTTCCAGCAGTAATCGTTGGTTGAATCAAATCAACAAAAAGTGAATCGCGCAAAGTCCCACAAGAATTTGTAAAGTTGCAGTAATAATAACGTTCAACTGTTGAAGAAATGACAACTGTTGCGCCAACAACCGTTGAGATTTCAATATTTGGTGACCACGAATACAATTGTGCGCCACTAACAGTCACTGTTTGTTCCGTACCTTCACAATATCTTATCGTATCAGGCATTACAGGTAATGGAGGGTTATTGAATACATTGATGGTGACGGTATCTGTTAACAAGCATCCTGATGGAGAGTTCCCAGAAACGATATAAGTGGTTGTGGTTGTGGGAGATGCAATTGGATTGAGCGCAGTGGGATTGGATAAAAACTGAGTCGGTGACCAAGTTGCATTCACTATTCCCTGTACGTTTAATGGAACAGTATTTCCAAGACAAATACTGGTATCTGCTGTTAATTGAATGTTCCCGCCAAGTAGTTGAACTTGAACGCTGACAGTATCAACTCCACAGCTATCGCTAATGATACACGTAAAATTGGTGTTTTGAGTGACCGTTGCGATTGGGTTTGCTATGGTTGCATCAGTTAAAAACTGAGCAGGACTCCATTCATAAGTTGCACCACCGAAAGCCTCTAATTGAGCAGGTTGCCCCACACAAATAGAAATATTTGGTTGAACTACGCCACCTTGAAAATCACCCAAATTGACGAGGAAAGTAAGGGAATCCGCTGTATAACAATTATTGGTGTCCGTTACCAACAAAGATACCGTGTACTGCCCTGCAGCTGCATAAACATGAGAAGGATTGACAAGTGTAGATGTTGAACCATCACCAAAATTCCAGAAAAAACTATTCCCATTGGAACTATTGTTTTGAAATACAACGGGATCGGGAATACATATCAATGGTGCAGGATTATTAACAACTGCATCTATCGTACTCAATTCAAATTTGAATGCTGCTAAATTACAGTTGGGACTTGGATTTTGAGTGGACCAAACGCCCGGAGTAGTAGTAAATCCAAAATTGTTTCCCCCACACGCACCACAAACAGCGTGATAAATATTTCCTTTTTTATCAAAGCGACTCGTCCCACCATCTACGTGATTAGCTGAAGAATTCACACCGCCGAAAAATGTTCCATATTTCAAAAAAGCAGCATCAACGCCCAATACAGCTATCCAAAAATTACTACCATTAGTCGTTGCTTGAAACGCATCTAAGGTTACGGGAAAACCAAAACTGGTACTACTTGTTGCTTGAGCAAATTGATTGATTGCTCCCCCCCATCCTGAAATGTAAATTTCTTTGCAATTCGACACAAGAAATGCCGTAGGTGACAATTCAATGTTTCCAGAACCTGCTCCAATAGTAGTTATCCAAATGCGATTGGTTAAAGTCGGATTGAATTTTGAAATAAACTGACCTGATCCCACTGAACCATAACAGCCCGTAGATATGGGAATATTACCCGCTGTTTGACCGTAAACATAGACATCATCGTCTTTATCAATTTGAACAAAATATGCTTGATCATAATCCGTTGTCCCGATGTAAGTCCCCGAAATTGGTGTGCCCGTTGTTCCTGAAAAGCGAACCAAATAACCATCACGTGCACCATTGTATGTTTGATCGTGACCAGTTTGCGCAAAATTTAAATTCCCAGCTGTTGTTCCTCCTGCAACATATACATTGCCATTGGCAGCCAATTGGATACCGTTACCAGTTTCATCACCAGCACCGCCATAATAGGTGGACCAAGCCAATTGACTCAAAGCTTTGTTTAATTTGACCACAACAGCATCTTGTCCGCCTCCATTTGAAGCTTGACTTGGTGTTTGAGTTGGAAAATTCAGTGAAGTCGTGACACTCGAAATAAATACTGAGTTTTGCCCAACGATAATTTCTCCTCGAAACTGGTCGCCATAATTATAATGTAGCGTTCCCGAATTGATACCATCTGTACCAGACCCTCCCAAATAAGTTGCAGCAAGCAATTGTGTACCCGTAGGATTAAGGCGCGCTATGTAAATATCGGCACCCGCGTCAAAACTCAATGAGTTTTCAGTTATGGATGGACCTCCGTTAAAACTTGCATCGAAGGGAGAACCTGCTAATGGAAAATTGCTAGAACTAGTAGCTCCTAACACATATAAATCACCATTTGTGTCTGTGACAATTGAGTGTGGTGTTTCGTTTCCAGAACCTCCTAGATAGGTTGAATAAATAAGGTTTGTGCCATTGGGGCTAAATTTACTAATCCCAACATCAAATTGAAAGGAACCTGTACCACCATTGAACGTTAAGTCATAGGCGCCAGTTGTAACTGGGTAGCCTATTCCAAAAGATATCCCGCCAGCATATAAATTTCCTTGTTCATCAGGCGCTGCAGTAAAGCCCCAGTTATCTGTTGTAGAACCTGTAAATGTTGAAAATGTCAACGAGGGGTCGATAATTAACGTATCATTACTGAAGTTGTTCGCTTTCAAACGAAACGAGCAGGTATTGTTTTTCAATTCAAAATCACATGCAACAGCAATTTTTTTACCGTTTTTAATTACCCAAGCAATCGGTTTTGACTCCGTGAAAAAACCTAATGAATGCGTGATTTTCAAATTTCCTTTTTTGGTAATTGAAACATCATTCGCACCATCATAACGCCATTTAATAGCACTTGGATCGGCACCAGGTAAAACAACCCACGAATATTTTAATGTTTGCTGCGAAGTTTCGAGCTTTAAATGAATATGTGGGTAAATTTCTTGCTTTTCAACTTGTTGATAGGCCAAAAGTCCAGAACGCCACTTTGATTGATCGTTTCCTAGAAAATAATTGGATTGAAAAGTTGATGGCCGCGTTTCCGTTATGTTATTACTTGCCTGCGCATTCACAAATACTTGTTCAATTGCATGAGCAGGATAGGAATTTGCTGATTTGTGGTGTAAATCAATGTCGTGGAATTGATACGTAATACTTGATTTATTAATGTAAACTGTTCCTTTTTGAATAGGGATTTTATGCGAAAAATCACCTTCCCATTGCCCGCGATTTGGATACAACCAAACTGCTTGTTGTTGCCCAAAAGAAACACTAGCTAGTAACAATAATAAAAAGTGATAAAACCCTCTCAATTCAAACAAATATTTATTAAAGTTATAAAATTAGCACGTATTGTATTTTAATTAACCTTTTTTGTAACGATAAAACAGAAAAATAGCTAAAAAGTTGCTTTTGGTGAAAACTTTTCTCGTCTTTTTTTCGACTGAATCGATTTAGATTCTGTAATTTTGCGGTATATTTAGGATACCATGAGCGATGCAATTAAACACGAGTGCGGAATAGCACTTATCCGTTTAAAACAACCCCTTCAATATTACGTAGATAAATACGGAACAGCGTTTTACGGAATAAATAAATTGCATTTATTGATGGAGAAGCAACACAACCGTGGTCAAGACGGTGCCGGTGTTGCCAACATTAAATTAGACATGGATCCAGGAGAGCGTTATATTTCGCGTTACAGAAGTATCGATCCTAAACCCATTCAAGACATTTTCGAACACATTAACGAGCGTTTTCAAGCTATTGGCGAAGAAGATCCAGCAAAATTAAAAGACGTTCAATACTTAAAAAAACACGCTGGGTTTACAGGTGAATTGTTTTTAGGTCACTTGCGTTACGGGACTTTTGGACGCAATAGTATCGAAAGCTGTCACCCGTTTTTACGCCAAAACAATTGGATCACACGTAATTTAGTCGTTGCAGGAAACTTCAATTTGACAAATGTAGACGAGTTGTTTTCCATTTTATTAGAAATTGGTCAACATCCCAAAGAGAAATCGGATACGGTAACAGTTTTGGAAAAAATAGGTCATTACTCCGATGTAGAAAACGACGAATTACTTGGTCATTACCAATCACTTGGCTATTCGAATCAAGAAGCTTACAAGAAAATTGCAGACCAATTAGATATTGAAAAAATCCTGAAAAATGCTTCTGCAGATTGGGATGGTGGCTATGCAATGGCTGGATTATTCGGTCATGGAGATGCTTTTGTGTTGCGCGATCCAAGTGGAATTCGTCCTGCATATTGGTACGAAGACGATGAAGTTTGTGTCGTTGCTTCGGAGAGACCTGTTATTCAAACAGCATTTAATTTGAGAACAGAGGCTGTTCATGAATTGACTCCTGGTCATGCGTTGATTATCAAGAAAAATGGAACTGTTTCAGAAGTTGAAATCAATGCACCAAAAATTGAGAATAAATGCTCGTTTGAACGCATTTACTTTTCACGTGGAAACGACAAAGACATATACAACGAACGTAAAAATTTAGGTCGTTTTGTTGTGCCAAACGTATTGAAAACAATTGATTACGATTTGGATAATACTGTTTTTTCCTTTATTCCAAATACGGCAGAAAGTTCCTTCTACGGAATGATCAAAGGATTGGAAGATCACTTGAACGACAGAAAACACGATGCTTTGGTAGCACTTGGAGCACATGCAACTCCAGAAAAAATAAAAGAAATCATTTACCAACGCGCACGCATTGAAAAAATCATCATCAAGGACGCGAAAGCACGTACATTTATCACACAAGATGATGCACGTGATGATATGGTTGCGCAAGTGTACGATATTACCTATGGCTCTGTAGTGCGTGGAAAAGATAATTTAGTTGTCATTGATGATAGTATCGTTCGTGGAACAACATTAAAACAATCAGTCTTGCGCATTTTGGATCGCTTAGGACCAAAACACATTGTCATTGTTTCTTCTGCACCACAAATCCGCTACCCTGATTGCTATGGGATTGACATGGCTAAAATGGGTGATTTTATAGCATTTGATGCGGCTATAGCTTTGTTGAAAGAACAAGGAAAAACGGCAATCATTGAAGACGTTTATAAAAAATCAAAAGCACAAGAAAATGCGCCAAAAGAACAAATCGTAAATTTTGTAAAAGAAATTTACGCACCATTTACTCCGGAAGAAATTTCTGCTAAAATTGCTCAATTATTAACGCCAGAAAACATCAATGCTACGGTACAAATTGTTTATCAAACAGTTGAAGATTTACACAAAGCTTGTCCTGGAAATACAGGAGATTGGTATTTCTCAGGTAATTACCCTACCCCTGGTGGAAATAAAGTTGTCAATAAAGCATTTATTAACTACATTGAGGGGAAAAACGAACGAGCTTATTAATACATTGTAATCATGCGCAAAAAGCCCACAACTGTCTTTGTATACTTATTGGGTGCGTATGTACTTCTCCAATTTGTTTGGTGGGGATATCATTTAATAGAACTTACAGAATCGTCTCAATATTCCAAAGAAGTGATTCGCAAACGCGTTATCATGATCATTGGTGAAGGGAGTGTTTTCCTGACACTTTTACTTGTTGGCCTTTGGAAAATCAAAGCAACGATTAAAAAAGAAGTAGCCATCGCACGGCAACAAAACAATTTCATGTTGTCCGTCACTCACGAATTAAAAACACCAATTGCAGCGAGTAAATTATATGCGCAAACACTACTAAAACATTCCCTTTCAGAAGAAAAAAGAAAAGAATTACTCCAAAAAACTATCGATGAATCAAATCGTTTGGAGAATTTAGTAGAACAATTATTAACTGCTGCTCGCCTCGAACAAAGTCACTTAGAAATACACCAACAAACCTTTGAGTTGCAAGACGTATTCACTGAAATAATATCGTTGCACGTGAAACGTGAAAACTTAGGAATACAATTAAACAACACCTCATCATTAACGATTACAAGCGATCGTTTTCTGTTGGTAACAATTCTTAAAAACTTGACAGAAAACGCGGCTAAATATGGGTTTTCCGAAAAAGGAATTGTACTAAATTACCGTTGTGCTAATGGCATGTTAAGCATTACTGTTCAAGATTTTGGTGTTGGAATACCTGTTGAGGCGCAAGGAATGATCTTTAAAAAGTTTGTCCGCCTAGAAAACGAAGAAACACGCACAAAAAAAGGTACAGGTCTGGGTTTATTCATCGCGTATGAATGTACAAAAGCCTTGGGCGGAAACCTAAAACTCATCACAAATAAATTGGATTCTGGCGCTTTATTTGAAATAACAATACCTTATGAATAATCAAAAAGTTGGGCTAATCATTCTTGATGGATGGGGAATTGGCGACAAATCAAAATCGGATGCAATTTACAATGCAAACACGCCGATTATGGATGGATTATTGGCAAACTATCCACATGCGCAATTAATTACATGTGGCGAAGCTGTCGGTTTACCTGATGGTCAAATGGGTAATTCTGAAGTTGGTCACCTAAATATTGGCGCTGGAAGAATTGTTTATCAAGAATTAACACGGATCAATAAATCGATTCGTGATGGTGAATTTTTTGAGCTAGAAAAATTAAAAAACTGCTTTAGTAACGCTAAAAAAACTGGCAAAAAAGTTCATTTGATGGGACTTGTTTCAGAAGGTGGCGTTCATAGTTCACAAGCACATTTGGAAGCTTTATTAACCATGGCACATTCTTACGAATTGAAAAATGTTTGGATTCATGCCTTTACAGATGGTCGTGATTGCGATCCAAAAAGTGGTTTGGCGTATTTTGAACGATTAGAAAAGCACATACAGCAAACCACTGGAACCATTGCTACAATTACCGGAAGGTATTATGCAATGGATCGTGATAATAGATGGGAACGGATCAAAGTTGCATACGATGCAATGGTTAATGGCGTAGGTAAAGATTTATCTTCTATTACAGAAGCCTTCACTGCTAGTTACGAAGCAGGAATTACAGATGAGTTCATCGAGCCATTTGTGTTTGATGCTGCAAATGCACCTGGTAAAATAGAAAACGGTGACACAGTTATCAGTTTTAACTTCCGAACGGACCGACCGCGCGAAATAACTGCAGCGTTAACACAACAAGCATTTCCAGAGCATAACATGCGACCGTTAGTAGTGGATTATTACACCATGACGAATTATGATAGCAGGTTCAAAAAAGTGCAGGTCTTATTTGAAAAAGATAACTTAAAAAATACGTTGGGAGAAGTATTGGCTAAAATGGGACGTACACAAATCCGCATAGCTGAAACAGAAAAATACCCGCATGTAACCTTCTTTTTTAATGGTGGACGTGAAAAAGAATTCGAAGGAGAATCGCGCATTCTTGTCAATTCACCAAAAGTTGCGACCTATGATTTACAACCCGAAATGAGTGCCTTGGAAGTAAAAAACAAAATAGTAGCTGCTATCGAAGAAAACTGTCCTGATTTCTTTTGTTTGAATTTTGCTAATCCAGACATGGTTGGCCATACTGGAAATTATGAGGCAATTACTAAAGCAGTTGAAACAGTAGATGGCTGTTTGGGTGAAATTGTAGCTGCGGCTCAAGCACAAAATCTTGAATTGATTGTGATTGCAGACCATGGGAATGCTGACGTTGCCTTCAATCCTGACGGTTCACCAAATACAGCGCATTCGTTAAATCCAGTTCCAATTGTTTTGGTAACAGAAAAAACAGAACTTCATTTATCAAATGGAATATTGGCAGATGTTGCACCAACGATTTTATCTCGCATGCGTTTGGCTGCACCAATCGAAATGACCGGAAAAAGTTTGTTATAATTCAATAATATCAATAAAAAAGAGAGACTTCAATTGAGGTCTCTCTTTTTTTATATGCTTTTTTGTTGCTTTTATTTGTTTACAACGTGGAAGAAACCATGACCAACAACTTCATCACCTTGAATACTGTAAGCTGTGTATTTGTAAAAATACACCCCATCGGAAACGACATCACCATTTACTTTACCATCCCAAGTAGGATTCAACGCTGTGCCTTTAAACATTACGTTGCCCCATCGGTTAGTAATAACTAATTCAACTTTTGCTGCGTTCACGATATCTAATTCAAACACATCATTTACATTATCACCATCAGGAGTAATTACATTGGGTGCTTCAATCATAGGTGTTGGATAAACGCAAGAGCCATCCGATGAAGTTGCTAACGGATTGTAATTAGTTGCTAACGGATCGGTACAACCACAATTTTCGATTAGAACTAAACCTGTTATCGTATCAGCACATACACCATCACTAGCAATTAACGTAATTATAGCAGTATCGGTGAAAATTTGATTTAAGGTGTTCAAATCGGTTACAGTTACCACGTTTCCATTGCCAAAATTCCAAGTATAGGAAACAGCATTGGTGCTTTCATTAAAAAAGTTAACGCTAAGTGGTGAACAACCTGAAGATAAAGACGACGAAAAATCAGCTACTGGACCTGGATCTGTGTTGACAAAAACCGAATCGAATACTTGACATACATTGTCAGTAATCGTAAAAGTATACCATCCCGAAGGAAGGTTTTGAAGTACAGAAGCATCTATGGTAAATGCAGATGATGGATTTGGACCTGTCCAATTGTACATTGGTTGCCCAGTTGTTCCAGCAGCTAATCCCCAAACGATACCAGTATTTGCACAATAATTCGTATTCTCAGTTCCCATGGTGTCGACAGCAAGTGTTTGATTTAAGGTAATTGTTACCGTATCCGTTGCAGAATAACCACATGAGTTTGTTGCAGTAACCAAGAAATTAGTCACACCAGTTGTTGCATTTTGAACTGTTGGAAAATATGCAGTATCGCCTACTTGACCTCCTTGCCAAGCGTACGTAAAAGGACCAAAAGCACCCGATGCAGTTGCTGATACTAAAACTGAATCGTTGATACAATGGACAAGTGGATCTGTTTCCAAAATATTTATCGGAATGTTATCAGATATGTAAAGCGTTCCCGAAGAAATAATAGTGTCGCCACATGCGGAAATTGTATACGCAGTAATTGTTACGTATTCATTGTTATCTGAAATTCCATCAGCTATTGGAGTAATTGCAAAAGAAACAGTATCAACACCAATTGGAAAAACAACTGGATTAGGGATTGGATTAAAATCAGCACCCATTATTGCAGACCCTGATAACGTGTAATTAACAGATAGTGTTGTATTTGCTTGACTAGCAGGACGTATAAAACTAATGTTTGCTGCAGAACAACCTTCATAAACCAAGGTGTCTCCAGCTACATCTGGCGCAACATTTACATCCACAGAAGTTGATGAGAAACTTCCACTTTCAAGAAAAACTCCCGTGTCTAAGATTCCATCTTGGCAATCTGCTACGGCGAATTTGAAGTGATAAGTTGATCCACAAACTACAGCAAATTTAATGTAAATGGGAACTGTAAAACCATTGAATGAATGTCCAACAGGGTTTCCAATATAATACTGCGGATTTAAACCAGGGTGGATAGTAGAGATTGTTATCGGTACATTTGTTCCAGGAACTTTTGCCATGTTTTGGTTGGCATAATTTCCTCCAGCTGGATTAGGTCCTGATAATAAAAAGCCAAAAACATCATTATAACTGGTGTTTACATACGTTAAGTACTCTTCAGAAGCAAAGACAAAACGGAATTGAACAGTATCTCCTGAAGGAACAAAATCAAATTCGATTGCTGCTGCATCTTTTGTTGAAGATATACTTGCTGCAGATGGGTTTGATGAAACTGATTGTGCAATAGCTAATAAAGTTGCGTCTCCAGCTCCATTATAACTTGTAGAAGGGTTTCCTGGAGGGACAACAGTAGCCGTATTTCCAGACGATAAAAACACGCCATTTACTAAACCAATGTTAGAAGTGCCTGCCGCAAAGAATGAAATTTGCTGAGGATTACCAAACGAAGTTATGTTCGAAACAGTTACACCATTTCCTACTAAATAATTGTTAACCAACTGAGCTGCAGTTAATGAGTTCGTAATGGCAATTTGAGCTATTGAAACAGTAGAAACTGCCAAACAAATCACTAATAAGGAAACTAATTTTTTCATAATGTAGTTTTATTCGTAATTGAGACTATCGAAAAGTGGTTTAAGTTGCATCACGTGTTTAATTTTATCAAAATTAAATTTGTTGATTTTTTCATTCAAACCCTCGTTAATCCGAACTTATTTTTGTGCATTTTTGTTGAAATATCTCATACAATGAAAAATACACGGACAATTATACAAAAAAATAAGGAAAAATACGTTAACGAGCTCATTGAATTACTAAAAATTCCAACTGTATCTGCAGATACAGCATTTGCAACTGAAGTAATAAAGGGTGCAGCAATGGTCGCTGATTTCTTAACGAAAGCAGGATTAACTTCAGTTGAAATTTGTAAAACAGCTGGTCACCCTATTGTTTATGGTGAAAAGATTATCGACCCCGCTTTACCAACCGTTTTGGTCTATGGTCATTACGATGTACAACCTGCTGATCCAATTGATTTGTGGACTTCTCCTCCATTTGAACCTGTGATTAAAACAACTGAAATCCACCCGGAAGGTGCTATTTTTGCTCGTGGAGCTTGCGACGACAAAGGTCAAATGTTCATGCATGTAAAAGCGGTTGAAGCAATGATTGCTGCTGATGAACTCCCGTGTAATGTCAAGTTCATGATTGAAGGTGAAGAGGAAGTTGGTTCTGTTAATTTAGGGGTTTTTATCACTGAAAACAAAGCACGTTTGGCTGCTGATATTATTTTAGTTTCAGATACTGGAATGTTGAGTAACGATACCCCTTCTATCACAACAGGATTGAGAGGATTAAGCTATGTGGAAGTAGAAGTTACTGGTCCAAACAGGGATTTGCATTCTGGACTCTACGGAGGCTGTGTTGCAAATCCTATCAATGTGTTGGCAAAAATGATTGCTTCGTTACACGATGAAAACAACCACATAACAATTCCAGGGTTTTATGCGGACGTAGTTGATTTATCATTGGAAGAACGCGCTGAAATGGCAAAAGCTCCTTACAATGAAGCAGCTTATAAAAAAGCATTAGCAATTGGTGCAGTTGAAGGAGAAGCAGGATACACAACGCCAGAACGTGGTTCTATCCGACCAACACTTGATGTGAATGGAATTTGGGGTGGATATACTGGTGAAGGCGCAAAAACGGTTATCGCGTCCAAAGCTTACGCAAAAATATCGATGCGCCTCGTTCCTAATCAACAACCAGAAACTATTACACAACTATTCAAAGAACATTTTGAAAAAATTGCTCCTGAAAGTGTTCGTGTTGTTGTCAATCCACATCACGGTGGTGAGCCTGTTGTTACACCAATTGACTCAATTGCCTATCAAAGTGCAGCAAAAGCATACGAAGAAACGTTTGGCAAAACACCAATTCCAGTTAGAAGTGGAGGTAGTATTCCAATTATTGCGTTATTCGAAAAAGTATTGGGATTAAAAACGGTAATGATGGGATTCGGACTAGATTCTGATGCGATTCACTCGCCAAACGAGCATTACGGATTATTCAATTACTACAAAGGCATCGAAACCATTCCTTATTTTTACCATTACTTCAATCAAGCGATGAAATCATGAAACAATTCATTTATTTACTGATTTTCGGATTTTTCACGCTTGGAAGTTGTTCGATTGAAGACCCTGAAATTGCTGGTTTTGAAAACGTCAAAATAATAAAAGCTGAAGGCGACAATATTGATGCAACCATTGATGTCACCATTGAAAATCCGAATTTCTTTGGCATGAAAGTTAAAAAAAGCTCGTTTCACATTCGTGCAAATGATTTAGAAATAGGTGATGTTGAATTGAGTAATAAATTCAAAGTAAAACGAAAGTCAACGAAAGTATATACCTTACCCTTACATATTTCACTTTCAAAAGGTGCGCTATTTAAAATAATGAAATTAACCGGTGCAAAAGAAATTACACTGAATTTGGAAGGGACAGTTAAAGGAAGTGTTTACGGAATTTCGAAAACAGTTGCCATAAAAGAAACAAAGACTTTCGATGGAAAACTGTTAAAGTTCCCAGGATTAGATTAAAAAAAAGAGGTTGAAATTCAACCTCTTTTTTGTTTATGCTAAAATCGTTCTCCAGCTTACTTTTTTATTGATTATATCAAACAAATCAGCTATTGCAATTCGCTCTTGTTGCATGGTGTCACGGTCTCTAATTGTCACAGTGTTGTCTTCCAACGTTTGGTGATCAACGGTAACAGAAAAAGGAGTACCTATCGCATCTTGACGACGGTAACGCTTTCCAATCGAATCTTTTTCATCGTATTGACACGTGAAATCATATTTCAACGAAGCGATAATTTCACGCGCTTTATCTGGTAAACCATCTTTTTTCGTCAAGGGCATAATCGCAACTTTATACGGTGCCAATGCTGCAGGAATTTGCAAGACAACACGTTCTGAATCGTCTTCTAACTTCTCTTTTTTGAAAGCCGCACTCATGATTGATAAGAACATACGGTCCAAACCAACTGATGTCTCAACCACATAAGGAACATAACTTTGATTCAATTCAGGATCAAAATACTGTAATTTTTTTCCCGAAAATTGTTCGTGTTGTTTCAAATCAAAATCTGTTCGCGAGTGTATCCCTTCCAATTCTTTGAATCCCATCGGGAAATCGAATTCGATATCACACGCAGCATTTGCATAGTGCGCTAATTTGATGTGGTCGTGTTCGCGGTAATATTGATCACCTAAGCCAAGTGCTTTGTGCCATTTAATACGCGCATCTTTCCAGTATTCGTACCATTTCATTTCTTCGCCTGGTCTGCAGAAAAACTGCATTTCCATTTGTTCAAATTCGCGCATGCGGAAGATAAACTGACGTGCTACGATTTCATTTCTAAATGCTTTTCCAATTTGAGCGATCCCAAATGGGATTTTCATGCGTCCAGTTTTTTGAACGTTTAAGAAATTTACAAAAATTCCTTGTGCTGTTTCAGGTCGTAAATAAATAGTTGCTGCATCACCTGCAACAGAACCTAATTCAGTAGAAAACATCAAGTTAAATTGACGTACTTCTGTCCAATTTCTAGAACCACTTATAGGACAAACAATTTCCAAATCTTCGATCAATTGTTTTACACCTTCTAAATCGTTATTTTCAAGTGTTGTGCGCATGCGGTCTTCAATCTCCGTGATTTTCGCTTGATTGCGCAATACATTCGGATTGGTTGCACAGAATTGTGTTTCATCAAAAGCTTCGCCAAATTTTTTAGCTGCTTTATCAATTTCTTTATTGATTTTCTGACGGATTTTCTCGATGTGTTCTTCGATCAAAACATCAGCTCTGTAGCGTTTTTTAGAATCTTTGTTATCTATCAAAGGGTCATTAAATGCATCCACGTGCCCAGAAGCTTTCCAAGTTGTTGGGTGCATAAAAATCGAAGCGTCAATTCCAACGATGTTTTCGTGCATTTGCACCATCGCTTTCCACCAATATTGTTTGATATTGTTTTTCAGCTCCGAGCCCAATTGACCGTAGTCATAAGTTGCTGCTAAACCATCGTATATTTCTGATGACGGAAAAACGAATCCGTATTCTTTTGCATGAGAAATAACTTCTTTTAATAGATCTTCTTTTTGTTCCATGCGACAAATTTAGCTGAATCTATGGTTTATTAAACCAAAAACAGGTCAGAAAATAGGTTTTTCACCCAACTTTTTTGAATTCGTAACGTCATTTGAAAGATTTCGGCTAAATTTGGTTTGATTTTTGAATACAAAACAACAACAAACAATATCAATTTTATAATTATGAAAATAGTAAAACAGTTCATTGCTAGTTTACTCCTTTTATTCATTGGAAGTAACTTTATTTTTGGACAAGACAAAGAGATGGCACCGGGCCTTTATGCTCAATTCAAAACAACGAAAGGTGAAATATTGATTCAATTGGAACCAGAAAAAACACCTTTAACAGTTGCCAACTTTGTTGGTTTAGTAGAAGGTAACTTCCATCCATTTGACACGATTTCGTTTGACAAACCATTTTATGATGGCTTGAAATTTCACCGTGTTATCAAAGACTTCATGATCCAAGGTGGTGACCCACAAGGGACAGGAATGGGTGGTCCAGGATATAAATTTTTTGACGAACCTCGTCAAGACTTGCGCCACAGTGGTCCGGGGATTTTGTCGATGGCGAACAGTGGTCCTGCAACAAACGGAAGCCAATTTTTCATTACGCACAAAGAAACTCCTTGGTTAGATGGAAAACATACTGTTTTTGGTCATGTTATTTCAGGTATGGATGTTGTAAATGCAATAGTACAGGATGATGTAATGGACAAAGTGACAATTTTACGTGTTGGTGGAGAATACCAAGCATGGAATGCAACAGAAGTCTTCAAAGAAAATTACCGCAAAATGGAAGAAGCCTATATTGTCATGCAAGCTGAAAGAGCGCGTTTAGATGCACTTGAAAAAGAACGCACTGACAAAATTGCGAAAATGACGGAAGAAGAATACAAAGTTTATTTGCTAGCAGAAGTTCGTAAGACTTATCCAAAAGCACAACAAACAGCAAGTGGTTTGGTGTATGTTATTGAGAAAAAAGGTGATGCAAACAAAAAACCAAAAAAAGGTGATGAAGTATCAACTCATTATACTGGTACGTTAATGAACGGTACAAAATTTGATTCTTCGTTGGATAGAAATCAACCGTTAAACTTCAAACACAATGTAGGACAAATGATCCCTGGATATGACGAAGCCGTTGCAATGCTTGGAAAAGGAGGGAAAGGTCGTTTCATCATACCTTACACAAAAGCTTACGGAGCAGCAGGTAGACCTCCTGTTATCCCAGCTTATAGTGATTTAGTTTTTGAAATCGAATTAATTGATATTAAACCTGGAAGTGCGCAAGTAGCAACTCCAGCTCCAGCACCTAAGAAAAGTGCTCCAAAATCGAAAAAAGGATAATTCAATATAGATATATAAAAAAGGCTTGGTTAAACCAGGCCTTTTTTATTACACAAATGAGTAACTTACAACTGACCATCTGAATGATAAACACCATTTTTAAATACTTTCACTTTTAATAAGATCCCGTCTTTGTCGTAGACATATACTTTTCCATCCCACAAACGACCATCTTTAAAAATGCCGTCTTGCCAAATTTCATTTTCAGTATTGTAAATCTTGTTGTACCCATTGTATTGCCATTTCCCACTCAACACAACAGGTTTTGAACCTACATTTGGTGCTTTTTCAACACTCAGTTGCATTGGTTCTTGGTTGTTGATTGGATGTATTGGTTCTTTTGCTGTTGCTGTTGCAACTGAACCATCTGCATTAAATGTAATGAGTTCTTTCACATCGCCGTTTGGCCAATAGCGAATAGCTTCTCCCACTTGTGTTCCATTGTTTGCGTAATAGACAAATTCACATTGTCCATTTGGGTAATAATACTTTACTTTTCCTTGCTCTTTTCCTTGTGCATTATATTTTGCTTCGTATTCGACAGTACCGTTTTCATGGTAACGTACTAAAGAATCGTAGTAATTACTATTCTCATAAGTGCCTTTTTCGCGCAATTTCCCATTTGGATAAAATTTATAGTACATTCCCTCTGGGCGATTATTTGAAAATTCCCCTTTTAGTTTGGGCGTGACACCATCCGTATAATACCGAATCCAAAATCCTTCTTTCCGGTCATCGATATACTTTCCCTCTTCTACCTTTCCAGTTGGAGGAGTTCCTGTTTCTGGACGGTCTTTCCCAAAGTAAATCCACTTACCTTGTTTTTTTCCATCAACAGATTTTTGATTGATCGCGTCTTGATCATTCTTGATACCATCTGCAAAAGTTGTGGAAACAACCAATACATTGAATACAACCAGTAAGAATATTTTGCACTTTTCCATGAGAACAATATTTGTATTTTCGTAGTACAATCTAAAGGTACTGAAAACAAAATATGTGAAACAGGAATAACGATTAATTTAGATTAATCCAGCAAAAACACCGATAAAAGTTACGTATTTGTCGTTAATGCGTAGTCGGTAGATTTTCCAGCATTACGTAAATCATTGCTTTTAGGTCAAATTCTTCCTTCCACCCCCAATCTGATCGCGCTGCACTATCATCAATGGATGCTGGCCAAGAATCTGCAATTGCTTGACGAAAATCTGGTTCATAGGAAATAGAAAAATCTGGAATGACAGCTTTGATTCCCTCAGACAAGGTTTTTGGTGTGAATGATAATGCTGATAAATTATAGCTTGAACGAATTTTTATTTGTTCGCTTGGTGCTTCCATCAATTCAATCGTTGCACGAATCGCATCATCCATAAACATCATTGGCAAAGCAGTGTCTTCTTTTAAGAAACACGTGAACGGTTGCCCAGCTTTTGCTTTGTAGAAAATATCGACGGCATAATCGGTTGTTCCACCACCGGGTAAACTTTTATATGAGATCAATCCAGGATAACGAATACTGCGCACATCGACATTGAATTTGTTGAAGTAATATTCACACCAGCGTTCTCCAGCTTGTTTGGATATCCCATACACTGTTGATGGTTCCATAACTGTGTATTGTGGCGTGTTGTCCCGTGGTGTTGTTGGGCCAAAAACGGCAATGGATGAGGGCCAGAAAATCTTTTTAATATGACCTTCTTTTGCTAAATCAAGAATGGTAAACAAGCCCTCCATGTTTAATTTCCAAGCGAAATCGGGATTTTTTTCGGCTGTTGCAGATAACAACGCAGCTAATAAATAAACATCATCAAATTGTTGCGCAATAATGTAATTTCTAACTGCTTCTTTATCCATCGCATCCAAGCGAACATAAGGTCCATTTGCAAGGTTTGTCGGGCATTCTTCTTTTAAATCAGCAGCAACAACTTGTTGGTTTCCGAATTTCATTCGTAGGGTTAATACCAACTCTGTTCCAATTTGACCGCATGATCCAAGTACCAATATTTTCTTCATAATAGCAAACTATGCAACAAAAATAGTGTTTTTTAGTGGCAAATTGCAATTCTAACGAAGTTGAAAAACCTAATCAAAATCATTTTTTAGACTTGATACTTTGTGGTATTTTTGTCCAACATGAAAAACTTGCTATTTCGAAAATAAAAATTAAAAATTATGCCTTTTTATCATAAACTAGGAAAAATTCCCCACAAACGCCATATTCAATTTGAAAAGGAAAATGGTGCTTTGTACTACGAACAGTTGTTTGGGACTGAGGGTTTCAGTGGTTTTTCATCACTTCTTTACCACGTACACCGTCCTACAATGGTGAAAGCCATGAAAGAAGCGGTTGATGTTAGTCCAATAGCTGCAGTTGAAAACAACATTGCTGCGCGCATGATTCAAGGATTCAACGTTGCTCCTGCTGATGACTTTTTAGAAAGCCGTAAAATTGTCTTGTTTAACAATGATATCAATTTGGCAGTTGCTGCTCCACGCCAATCTATGACTTCGTATTTTTATAAAAATGCTGACTCTGACGAATTGTTATTCATTCACAAAGGAAGTGGGAAATTAAGAACCTTGGTTGGAAACATTGATTTTTCCTACGGAGATTACTTGGTAATTCCACGTGGAATGATTTATCAAATTGATTTTGATACAACTGACAACCGTTTACTCATAGTTGAATCTTTTTCACCCATTCTTACTCCGCGCAATTACCGCAGTAAGTTTGGTCAATTATTGGAGCATTCACCATTTTGTGAACGCGATATCCGTGCACCTCACGAATTAGAAACTCACGATGAATTAGGTGACTTTGTTATCAAGATTAAAAAAGAAAATAAAATCCATGAATTGACATACGCTGCACATCCATTTGATGTAGTTGGATGGGATGGTTATAATTTCCCGTATGCATTTTCGATTCATAATTTTGAACCAATTACAGGTCGCGTTCACATGCCTCCTCCAATTCATCAGACATTTGAAGGGAACAACTTTGTCGTTTGTTCGTTTGTACCGCGCTTGTACGATTATCACCCAAAATCTATTCCTGCACCCTACAATCATAGCAACATTGATTCGGATGAAGTGTTGTATTATGTGGATGGAGATTTCATGAGTCGTAACCACGTTGAAAAAGGATTCATATCTTTACATCCAGGTGGAACACCTCATGGTCCACATCCGGGTGCATACGAGCGCAGTATTGGACAAAAAGAAACATTGGAATTAGCTGTTATGGTTGATACTTTCCGTCCATTAAAATTGACACAGGCAGCTGTTGATATGCAAATCCCTGATTATGCTTACAGTTGGTTAGAAAAATAATAAGTTGAAAGACAAAACGATGAGTAAAGAAATAAAAAATGTAGAATATGGCTTAGAGAAAATCTTTGAGGGTGCTCAAGATTTCTTGCCATTATTAGGAACGGATTACGTTGAATTTTATGTAGGTAATGCCAAACAAGCGGCGCACTATTATAAAACTGCTTTCGGTTTCCAATCATTAGCATACGCTGGATTAGAAACGGGTGTTCGTGACCGAGCATCTTATGTATTGAAACAAGATAAAATCCGCATTATTTTAACAACTGCGTTGAACAGTGAATCACCAATTGGTGAACATGTGAAAAAACACGGAGACGGTGTAAAAGTCATTGCGCTTTGGGTAGACGATGCTCGTTCAGCATGGGAAGAAACAACCAAAAGAGGTGCCGTTTCTTTTATGGAACCAACCGTTGAAACGGATGAACACGGAGAAGTTGTTCGTGCTGGTATTTATACATACGGAGAAACAGTTCACATGTTTGTGGAACGCAAAAATTACAACGGAATCTTTTTGCCAGGATACCAAAAATGGGAATCTGACTACAACCCTGCACCAACAGGCTTGAAATTCATTGACCACATGGTTGGAAATGTTGGTTGGGGAGAAATGAATACGTGGGTAAAATGGTACGAAGATGTGATGGGATTTGTGAATTTCTTATCGTTTGATGATACGCAAATTCATACAGAATATTCAGCTTTGATGTCCAAAGTAATGTCAAACGGTAACGGGCGTATTAAATTCCCAATCAATGAACCTGCTGAAGGAAATAAGCGTTCTCAAATTGAAGAATACTTAGATTTTTACGAAGGACCAGGAGCACAACACATTGCTGTAGCTACTGATAATATCATTGAGACTGTAAAACAATTGCGCGCACGCGGTGTGGAGTTTTTATCAGCTCCTCCTCAAGCTTATTACGATGAAATTCCAGCGCGTTTGGGTGAACACATGTCAATGATGAACGAACCGATTCCTGCGCTTCAAGAACTTAGCATTTTAGTTGATGCAGATGAAGAAGGATATTTGTTGCAAATCTTCACAAAACCAGTTGAAGACCGCCCAACATTGTTCTTTGAAATCATTCAACGTATGGGTGCTAAAGGTTTTGGTGCTGGAAACTTCAAAGCGTTGTTTGAATCTATCGAACGAGAACAAGAAAAAAGAGGTACACTTTAATAGCAAGTGGAAACATATTTTGAAAAGGGGTTGTTTGACAATCCCTTTTTTTTATTTCGGAATTTTTAAGCGTTTTCCGATTTGTAGGATATCTGATTGCAAACCATTTGCACGTTTTAAAGCACTTATTGATACGCCATGTTTATGAGCAATTTCGCCCAAGGTGTCGCCCGATCTTACCGTGTAATAACGTTGGCGTTCAACAGCCTGAGGACGTTGAATTGGTTGCTCAACAGGGATTTGTAAAGTGTCAATTGCTGTTTCTGGTTTCACAGGAAAACCTTTCATTGGTATCAAACACGAAGCATCTGAATACGATTGACCAAATTGAAGGGAATTTTGAAACGAACGAAACAGCCAATCCCCTTTGACAGCATAACCATCTGCAGTTAAATGAATACCGTCCGATTTTGCGTACTTTTCTTGTTTCCAGGTATTGATTGTTCCATAACCGCCAGCTAAATCATACCAATTCCAAAAAAAACAATCGTTTTTCTGTGCCAATGAATCCATTAATTCCACAAATTCAACACCCGCTGTGATGTACTTTCCATTTTTAAATAAATCTTGTGTACTTGTTAACACAATTAATATGTTCGGATTAATCGCACGAAACTGAGCAATTGCTTTTTCTACTGTTGCAGGTAATTTCTTGTCGATAGCATTCGTATACAAAATGTCATTGGTGCCAAAATCGAGCAAGACCATATCGGGTAACAACACCTTGGAATGATCGGTTAATTTTTCTAATTGCAAAACAGAACGAAAAGCAGCAGCACCAACGCCAAGGGAATGGTAAACAATTCCGCTGTTTTTTTGGTGTTCGATATCAATGCCGTAAAAACGAAAGCGTTTGTTCGTGGCAACAGTATCAGTTACAACAAAAAGAGAATCGATGGAACCGCTTATTTCCAATTGCCAACTACCAGGCGTTGTTTCTGTAAATTGATGTTGCTGATAAACTTGGTCGTTTATTTTTAATTGAAACGGTCTATTAAAGGAGTCACTTTCAACAAAAACACGCACAAAATAATCGTTTGTTGGTAGTTGTTGCTTGAAAAGAAAACCCAAACTAGCCGTTGGACTAATTGTTTCAACACCCATTCCACAAACACCTAACGGAACTTTTGGATTGCCTTGAAAACTCTTGCCAAAAATCCAATTGCCCGTTTTCGTAGACGTGTAATTAACAGATGAATAGGTATCGGCAGCTTTGTAGCTAAAAATCATTCCGGGTCCACCATTTCCGTATACCTTTTGCAACGATTTTCGAACAACATTTGGGGGCATTCCAGCTTGAATGTGACTTCCACCAAAATGATAAATGACAAACTTATCGGAATCCGAGTTGTTCAATTGGCGCTGCAAAGACTTTATTAACGCTGGATTTTTGTATTGTAAAAACGCAAACGTTGTGTCCATTTTCAAGCGTTGCAGTAGTGAATCTTGCGCAAACGAATGCGTGAAAACAACCAGTGAAACAAAGAAAAAAAGCGTTTTTTGCATTACAAAGTATCTGGTTGCTGATTCGGCGATTTTCGGATTGTATCGTTAGATGGTTTCGTTGGCGGAGCAGGTGGAGCCATTCCAGCATGACTTGCCAAACGACGCATCATGTTAATTGTTCCATTACTCATTGTTGCATACAAGCCAACTGCAAAAATCAAGTCGTCAATCTTATTTTCACGAATCAATGACATCAAATTATGTTTGGAATAACGAAAATCGATTACATAAATTTCTTCGAAATGACTGATTAAAAACACACTGAATGCATTACCCATCGAATTTTTTACCACGGCACATTTTCTTCCGTTTTTAACTCCCGTTGTAATTTTAATTAAGGGATGATCGCCACTCACAAAGGTCGAATACATGTTTCCACCATTTGAATTAGCAAATACCGAAACACGTTGCGGACTGTTGTAATTGTATTCGCTGTATCTTACAGCCTTCGTCGCGACTTTTGGAATGTAGTATTTGAATGTATCCGCGTGTTCTTTGACTGATTGGTCACGCGTTGTTTGATACATCGTTCCTAAAAAACCGTATTTGATTTTTTTGTCCATTTTTGCCAAAGGAACAGGTGTTAAGCCAGCTGCTTTACAAAATGCAACGTAACCGTAATATGCTCCAGTGGCGTTCCAGTGGTGATCTGTTCCAAAAAACAATTGTTCCCCTGAATGATTATTTAATTCGGTAAAAACATCTGAAAAAACGGCGCCATTTTTTAAGTTCGCACCAATAGCGGCCAACGTATTTCGGTTTTGGGTATTGTACTTTTTGTATTTCTCCACTGGAATAAATGCACAAGCTACAGGAGGAACAGCAGTATAAACGGTGGTATGTCCTTTCAGTGCGCTTGCATATTCGTTGACCATTTTGGCAAAAACTGCTGCCATTTTAGTAGATCCACCAGTCAAGTTGTACACTCGACCGTTTAATATCAATAAATCTCCGGTATAATCTTCTTCAAAATCATCCACATACGACATGTGTGAAATTGTCGGGTCGATAACTGTTTTCGGCTTTTTAAGCGGTTTTTTTGCTAAAATAATACGTTCTTGGGTCTCCAAAATGATTCCTTTTGCCGCCTTGATTTTATCCGATCCATCAATTAATGCTTTTCGAAATGGAAAATGATCGGCCAAATAAGCAGCTGTTCCTTTTGACCATTCTTTTTGTGTAAAAGTTTCCCAATTAAATGGTTTCATTTCAGCTAGTTCCCGTTTTTCATCAACGGAAATCTTCTCTTTTTTCAATGTGAAAAAAGCAGTTGTTCCAATCAAAATGGCACTTAGAAAAACGATGACGTTGATTTTGTGTATCATGCTTAGAACTTTTGGTAAAAGAATGGATTAAACGACGAACCCAATATCATCATTGTTGACAATACTAAAAATGCCAGTGAAATGATTGGACTTGTATACAAGTAGCTTTGGGTAAAAAAGCGCCAAACTTTTCCAGTATTACGGATGAATTCATTCCATGGAATACACAATATAATAACGATTGTAAGCCAGTAAATGTGCGTTGTTACATCAACTGCAATACCCAAATTAGAGAAGGTATGGAAATCAAATAAATGAATCGTGATAAAATTCCAAAGTGCATCAAAATCTTCGAAGTAAAAAATAGCGCGGCTAAAGACGATTAATATCAGGGTGTACGTATGTTTTAAAAAACGCGGTGTAACTGCTAAAACGGAACGTGCGTATTTTTCTAAAATCATGATAACACCAAAATAACAGCCCCACAAGACATAATTCCATTGCGCGCCATGCCACAAACCAGTTAGCATCCAGACAATGAAAATATTTCGGTCTTGGTATTTTCTATTTCCACCAAGTGGAATGTAAACGTAATCTCGGAAGAAAGTCCCCAAGGAAATGTGCCAACGACGGTAAAAGTCGGCAACAGAAATAGCTGCATAAGGATGGCGGAAATTCTCCAAAATGTGAAGTCCAAACATCCGTCCTATTCCAATTGCCATATCAGAATATCCTGAAAAGTCGAAATACAAGTAAATGGAGAACATGACGATTCCAAACCATGCGTCCGCACCTGTTAAATCGGAAAAGCCATTGACCAAGTATTTATCTGTTAATTCAGCGGCTACATTGGCAATTAGGATTTTTTTGAACAAACCCAAACAGAAGCGGTTGATTCCAGCTGAAAAATCGTTCCATGAAAAGTGCCGACTTTCTAATGTGGGTTGTAATTGTTCGTAACGGGCAATTGGTCCCATAAACGTGAGTTGGAACAAACTAATGTAGAGCAAATAGGAAAAAGGATTTCGTTGTGCAGCAACTGTTCCTCGGTAAACATCAGTCGTGTAGGAGAGTGTTCGGAAGATATAAAATGAAATCCCGATTGGCAAAAAGACCTTAGGTCGTTGAAATGGCAAATCGAAGAGCAACGACAAATTATCGTATAAGAAACCACTGTATTTGAAGGCTACTAACGCACCAATATTGACAATGATTGAAAAAACCAATACCACTTTTGCTTTTAGAGAACCGCGAAATCGTTCGATCAACAAGCCATTTCCATAATCAAAAAGGGCTGTGAAGAGCAAAACCAAAATCATGATTGGTTCACCCCACGCATAAAAAATCAAGGAAAACAACAACAGCACTATGTTGCGGTAAACCATGTTTTTAAACAGGTAATGGAAACCAAGCGCAAGTGGTAAGAAAAAATATAAAAAGGTGATGCTAGAAAATGCCATGAACAAATAGATTAACCGACTACAATCCCTTTACCGCCCATTTTAGGGATGGTAACGTAATTTTTCTCGTTGATTGTTTCGGGTAAAAAGATGAATTTTTTATCGTACATCGTATCTTCCACCCAAAAACTAATCAGAAATTCGTTTGTCAATTTGAAAACATCTTCCATGATTGGCTCAATCTTAGCGGCTTCATCTGGCAAAAGTACTTCAAGCGAATGGCGTAACATAGAAGTAGATATTTTTTCTCCTGTTGCCTCATTAACACCATATCCTTTGCTGGTTATGATAATTCCTTCCATGATGTCTTCGCGCAGGTTCAATAAATAAACATAATGTTGTGTTGCTCCTTCTTCGTTTTTTTCAGGAACAACAACCATTTTTACATTTTCGACCAAAGGACTTAAAATATCTGCGCGCATGTGATTGTGTAATTTTGGATAAAATTAATGATTTCAAGCATATTGGTAGCCAAAACCAACAGCTAAGTGTTTTTTTAATGCAGCTTTTACGGCTGACATATCAACTTCGTGCCCCAATTCTTGTTGCATGGAAGTGACTGCTTTGTCATCGATGCCACACGGTACAATGTGCGAAAAATAGGATAAATTCGAATTAACATTGAAACCAATACCATGCATGGTCACCCAGCGTGATGACTTTACGCCCATTGCGCAAATTTTGCGTGCTCTTGCTGTCGTTGGTTCAATCCAAACACCTGTCAATCCATCGTAACGTTCACCTTTGATGCCAAAATCTGCTAATGTAGCAATGACTGCTTCTTCCAAAAAGCGCATGTATTTGTGGATATCTGTAAAAAAGTGATCGAGGTCAAAAATGGGGTACGCCACCAATTGTCCTGGTCCATGATAAGTAATATCTCCTCCGCGGTTGATTTTGTAAAACCGTGCATCGTGTTGGGTCAATTGGTCATCTGACAAAAGTAAATGATCCACGCTTCCACTTTTCCCCAAGGTATACACGTGCGGATGCTCACAAAAAAGCAAGTGATTTTCAGTTTCCACCTCCGTAGCGCCATTTCGTTGCGCTATTTTACGGTCAATTGTTGCTTTGAACAGTTGTTCTTGGAAATCCCATGCTTCTTGGTAATCAATCAGCCCTAAATCTTGAAAATGGACAATTTGCATGCACCAAAGTTACGCAACGTTATTGAAAAAGACGTATTTTTAACCCATGGAAAAACACACCAATGCACTCATTAACGAAAGTAGTTTGTATTTGCAGCAACATGCCCACAACCCTGTTAATTGGGTAGCGTGGTCGCCTGCTATTTTTGAGCAAGCAAAAAAAGAAGATAAACTCGTTTTGATTTCGGTGGGTTATTCGGCGTGTCATTGGTGCCATGTGATGGAACACGAATGTTTTGAAGACGAGGAAGTTGCTGATCTCATGAACCGTCATTTTATTTGTATCAAGGTGGATCGCGAAGAACGCCCTGATGTGGATCAAGTATATATGAATGCTGTGCAATTAATGACACAACGCGGAGGTTGGCCACTAAATTGTTTTACTTTGCCAGATGGTCGACCAATTTATGGTGGGACTTATTTTCCAAAAGAACAATGGATGCATGTGTTACATTCTTTGCAACACACGTATCAAAAAGAACCTGAGCGCGTTATCGAATACGCGATGGAGTTGACGAATGGCGTTCGAAAAAGTGAATTGATTCACGAAGCAGCGCCACTTTCCGAATTTCCTACTGATAAATTGGCCGAATTGGTGCGTCGCTGGGAACCAAAAATGGATCACTACGAAGGAGGTGGAACACATGCTCCCAAATTTCCATTACCCAATAACTACGAATTTTTGGCACATTATGCCGAACAATACCAACACGAAAACTTGCGCAAACATGTTTCGTTGACCTTGCATAAAATGGCATTTGGCGGAATTTACGACCAAATTGGTGGCGGTTTTTCGCGTTATTCAGTTGACATGTTGTGGAAAATACCACACTTCGAAAAAATGCTTTACGACAATGGGCAATTACTGCACGTGTATGCACTTGCTTACCGCTACGATCCTCAACCCGAATATGTACGCGTTTTGAATGGAACATTGGACTGGCTGGAACGTGAAATGACTAGTCCAGAAGGTGGATTGTTTGCAGCACAAGATGCAGATTCAGAAGGTGAAGAAGGGCGTTTTTATGTATGGAAACTTGATGAAATAAAAGCTGCTTTGGGCAACGATGCTGCTTGGTACCTTTCGTTGTACAATCCCACTAATAAAGGTTATTGGGAAGACGAAAAGTGGGTGCTCATTCGGAACGAATCGTGGGAAACTTTTTTAAAAAACCATCCCGAACGCACCAAATCGGACATCGAACGTGCCAACGAAACCTTGTTTCAAGAACGCAAACGCAGAATTGCACCTGGCACAGACACCAAATGCTTGACGGCTTGGAATGCCTTAACCATCAATGGATTAATCGAAAGTTACCGCGCAACGCAAGACGCATCTTTTTTGAAAATGGCCTTGCAAATTGGCCGTTGGATAGTTTCGTATCAATTGTATGATGAGGCATACTTGTGGCACACGCGCCAAAATGGTCGTTCTTTTATAGCCGGATTTTTAGATGATTATGCGTTTGTCATCAGCGCTTTTATCCAGTTGTACCAAGTAACAGCCGATCAACAATGGTTGGAACATGCGTTAAAATTGGAGCAAACAACTGCCACATTATTTTATGATACACAATCGGGAATGTACTTTTTTTCTGCAAACGATACGGAATTGATTGCACGTAAAATGGAAATCAACGATAATGTTTTGCCAGCAACGAATAGTGTAATGGGGCATAATTTATTAACGCTTTTCCACTTAACGGATGATTTTGGCATGGCAACAAAAGCCAAGCAGTTGCTGCAGAATATCATTGATGGTATGGAAATGTACGGATCGGGTTATTCCAATTGGGCCTTATTGCTCTTGCGTTTCCAAACAGGAATTCGTTGTATTCATGCACCAAAAGCGCAAAACAATGATGCATTACAAGCATTGTTAACTCCATTTACATTAGTAAAATTCACGACAGCATCAACATTTACCTTGTGTAGTGACGGAAATTGTTCTGTTCCTGTTACACATTTGAGTGAATTAGGGCTTTAAACAAGGTGAAAATCAGAAAAAAGCAACTTTTTTTATCGGAATCACAGACAAATGTGCTGGAAACTTTTAAATGTCCTCACAACTCATTATATTCGCAACCTTAAAGAAAAAATAGATCATGGCAGTTATTGGTACAATTAGAGACAAAGGTCGTTACTTCCTAGTTGGGATAGTTGGATTATCGTTGATACTCTTTATCGCACAAGGATTTTTTGACATCATGGGTTCAGCTGGTCCACAAGGCAACTTGGGAACTATTGACGGTGAAGTCGTAAATCAAGAACTTTACAATAAGTATGTTGAGCAGTTTGTAACGTTGGAGCAACAACAAGCGCAACAACAACAAAAAGAATTCACAGATCAAGACAGAGCAAATGCTGAAGATAGAGCTTGGCAAGCAACTGTAGATGAGTTGACATTGTCAAAAGAATTTGAAGCATTGGGTGTTGATGTGTCTGATAATGAGTTTACTGCATACCTTTATGGAACAGATGGTTTCCCTTTATTGAGCGACATTCAACAAGGATTCACTGATCCAGCAACTGGGAAATTCAATGCAAAAGCATTGGATAAATTCATTGCAGAGCGTGAAAAAGCAACTGATCCAACTACTGTTAAACAGTGGAAAGACACAAAGGAGGCTTTACGTAACCAACGCAAACAAGAAAAATACTTTCAGATATTAAATCAAGGTGTTTACGTTACTAAATTAGAAGCGAAAGAAGAATACACAGCTCAAAAAGAAATGAAATCTATTTCTTATGTAGTTCGTAACTTCCGTGACATTTTAGATACAGATATTAAAATCAAGGAATCTGAAATTCGTGAGTTTTACGAAAAGAACAAAGACAAAAAGAAATACGAATCGACTGCTGGTCGTGAAGTAAAATATTTTGATGTTGTCATTGCTGCTTCTAAAAGAGATACAATTGAATTTAACAACAAAATGAAAAAATTGACAGCTGATTTCGGTCGTTCAATCAATGATTCATTATTTGTGTTACAAAATTCAGATGTGAAATTCTACACGTCGTCTCACCAAGCAACTTTCCGTCCGCAAGGCGATCCAAAAGCACGTCAAGGAATGACTTATCCTGTTGAAATGGATACTGTTTTCAAAACAGCTAAAATTGGACAAATTGTAGGACCTTATGCAGATAATGGAAAAGTACGTTTGGCGAAAGTGATTGACTTCAATACTAAAATGTGTAAAGTACGTCACATCTTGATCAATGCACAAAAAGGCGATACGAAGAAAATTGCAAGTGCTAAGAAATTAGCTGATAGTTTGGTAAAGCTTGTAAACAAAACAAACTTCGAAGACTTCGTTAAAAAATATTCAGAGGATCCAGGGTCGAAAGACAAAGGTGGTGTTTACGAAGACTTTATGGATTATGAAATGGTTGCGCCATTCTCAGATTTTGCAACTACTAAGAAAATTGGAGAAATCGGAGTAGTACAATCAGATTTTGGTTTCCACATCATGGAAGTATTGGACCGTAAAGCTGTTCAATACCCTGTGTTAGCATTAATCGAAAAAACGTTAGAAGCATCTGATGATACTGAAATGTCGTTGAAAGACAAAGCGTATAACTTGTTATCAAAAATTGACCGTTCAATTGCTTCGAAAGAAGAATTGTTAGACAAACTAAGCATTTTTGATACAATTGCAAAACGTGAAGGTTTCTTTGTTCGACCAGTTCAAATGAGTGATGAATCACCAAGAGTAACAGGTTTCAACACACGTTTAGCGGAACAAAAATTGTTAGAATTAGCTTGGAACGAAGATGCGCAAGTTGGTGATATTTGTGGTTCTCCAATTTCAGACAAAGGACGTTACATCATTGCGATGGTTTCATCGATTCGTGAAAAAGGAGTTCCTACATACGAAGATGCTTACTTACGCATGAAAGCTGATGCAATCAAAGAGAAGAAAGCAAATCGTTTCAAAAAACAAATTGGTAGTATCCGTAACTTAAAAGTGTTAGCGAAAAAAGGAAACACGATAGTAAACACTGCTGATGTAACGTTTGCTAATCCAAGTATTGCAAGTTCTGGTTTCGAACCTGAAATCGTTGGTGCACTTTTCTCTGGATTAAAAGACGGGAAAACTACATTGCCTTTAGTAGGTGAAAATGGTGTTTATGTTATTCGATTAATGAAAACAACAAAAGCGCCAACTGCTGCAAACTATGACCAAGAAAAAACAACCTTGTTGAATCAATACCGTGGATCTATTCCACAAATGGCACGTATTGCTTTGCAGAAAAAATTAGACGTGAAAGATAACCGTAAGTTATTGGAAGCAGGAATTGGAAGATAATAACTTCAAGATAATGGGAAAGGGGAATCGAAAGGTTCCCCTTTTTTTGTGCTGTGAGGAATGAAATTTGGTAGATGAATTTACTCGTAAGAAAATGGTCTGTCTGCAGCTTTACCACAATATACCCGGGTAACTAATTAAAATGAACTAACCTTTGTTTCTAAAGCGTTTAATTAGTTGATCGTAAATAAAATAGATGTGTGTTGTGGTCAGTCTGCAGCTTTACCACAATTTACCAGGGTAACTAAATAATCTTTCAAAAAAACAAATTTACTTATCCCAAAAAGTAAATTTATTAAAGCGTGTTATTGTGATAAAATTAGATGGAATTTCTCGTTTGATAAATGAATACAACAAACCCGTTTCAGAACTGTAAATTACTTGTTCATCGAGGAATTGTTGTCCATTTCTGAATGACGCTTTTGCAATTAAATTTCCATATTGATCGTATTGAAAACGCTGTTCATTAGCTGGAATAGAGTCCAAATTCCGAAATTGTTCAATTATTACAATCCGTTTCAATTCGTCGTAGCGGTAATACGTAGTCAATTTATTGCTTGAAAACGTGTAGCGCAATTCCTCGCGTGTTTTGTATCCCAAAGAATCGGTTACTGTTTTCTTCTCCAGGTAATTAATGCCATCGCTACTAAATATCTTTTTGGTGCGTTCTCCTGTAGTTTCTGCATACGTCATGGTTTCTGTGTTCCAAGGCAATCTGCGTTCAATAACGGGTCTAATTTTACTGTGTAACGTGTCTATTTCGCGCCAAGTTTCTTCCTTGATCAATTGCTGCTCTTCGTTGTAGTAATAATCAGTAGCTAAAAACCCTTTTTTTTCACTTATTCGTTTGCTGATTAATAGTCCAGCCTGGTTATACGCATACGTATAAACGGTTGTATCACTTTTTACATCTCCTTTTGCTGTAGAATAATGCAGTACTAATCTCCCTAAGGTATCAAATTCATAAACAGTTACGTATTTTGAATTTCTGATGACATCACTTTGTTTTTTATAGCTGAAATCCCCTTGGATGGATTTTATCTTTGCTGCTTTGATAAATTTAGGCGAAAAGTAAGGTGCTTCGTCAAGCAAGGCGACGCCTGTTTTATTATCAATTAGTTGTCCAAAGGTTGAAGGTGATTGAGACAAAAAAAGCGAAGTAATGATCAATTTGAAGGTCGAACCAACCAATTGATAACTACTTCGCCAATGAGAACAATTCAAAAGAATCGACTAAAATAACTTATAAAAAAGGAATGATAAATGGTAATCCAATCATTCCGATAATCGTGATAACAATAATTAGTGTCGTTAACAACGATAATTTTATTGGTGCTTGTTCTGTTTCCGATTTTGAAACAATAGCTCCAAACACTTTTAAATAGTAATAAATACTGATTGCAGAATTGACTAAGGCAATAATTACCAAGGTGCTGTGTTCTTTCCATGCATCAGCTAGCACAAGGTATTTTCCAAAAAATCCAGCAGTCAATGGAATACCTGCTAATGATAACACAGCAATTACTCCAGCAATCGCCAATAAAGGATTTCTTTTACCAAGACCTTTTAAGGCTTCAATTTTGTCTTCTTCGTCATTGACACTAATGCCAATTGCAATCAATGCAATCACAGAAAATCCATATCCTGTCATGTAAAACCACATATCAAATACGCTGGTCATTGATCCTGAAATCAATACTAAAAGCGTATAACCAACGTGAGTGATTGATGAGTATGCTAACAACCGTTTCAATTTCGTTTGACGAATAGCAGATAAATTTCCAACGAACAAGGTCAATATCATCAATCCGCTCAATGCAGGAACCCAAAAATCGTGAGCCATTGCAAAAGCTTCGTGGAATAATTTCAAAAAGGCACTAAATGCCGCAATTTTAACTACTGAAGCCATGAAACCTGTTACCACATGTGGTGCACCGTCGTATACATCAGGACTCCAGAAATGGAAAGGTGCAGCACCAACTTTGAATAAAAATGCAGCAAGAATGAACAAAATACCAATAAATAACATCGTGTTATCAATGTTCATTTGGAAGATTGCTTGTGCTATTTCACTGACTTTAAATGAGCCAGTTGCACCATAGATCCAAGCAACACCAAAAAGTAATACTCCCGTTGCGAAAGAACCCATCAAGAAATATTTCAAAGACGCTTCGTTTGATAATGCATTGTGTTTATTACTTCCTGCCATGACATAAATTGGAATAGAAAGAATTTCTAAACCTAAGAAGAACATAAACATGTCCGTAAAAGCTGTCATGATAACTGCTCCAGTTGCTGAAAACAATAACAAGCCAATGTATTCGCCAATGTGCTCAGTACTCTCTTTGAAACGCGAGTATCCAATTCCTATTAAAAGAAAAGCAAATACCAAAATTGTTAAGGAGTAATATAAACTTGCTTGCGTAAACTCAAGTCCATCGTATCCTAATTTGACGAATGACTGACCACCTGTAATTTGGTAAATTATTGAAACTATTCCCAAAAGTAAACCTCCCAATGCAGAAGATAATACCAAAATAGGTTTTTTCGAAAAGGCTGCAAACAAGGAAATCAATCCACTCGCAAAAACGATTATTAACGCATCCATATTATTTAGCTAAAGAAGTTGAGATTGAACTTAATTCTAAGAGATTCGTAACACTTGGTTTAACGAAATCAATGATTGCTGCTGGATATACTCCCAAAACAACAATAATTACCATGATGATGAAGAAAACAACAAATTCACTCCAATGTAAATCGGCAAATTCAGCTGTATTAACTGGACCATACATGCTTAATTGATAAGCTCTAAATGTGTAAACAGCTCCAAGAATTAACGTTGTTCCTGCTACAGCTCCAATGATCCAATCGTAATTGTAAATACCTTTTAATAATAAAAACTCGCCAATGAAACCACTTGTAAAAGGAACGGAAACCGAAGCAAACGCTAATGCAGCAAACCAAAAAGCAAATTTTGGTGCTTGTTTTGCTATTCCTCCTAAATCGGATAACGAACGCGTGTGCAAACGACGCTCAATCACATCAACTGCAAGGAATAACCCAAGTGCTACTAAACCGTGATTGATCATTTGTAAAACACCTGCTGAAATCGCATCAACAGTCGCCGTAAACAAACCTGCAGCGATTAAACCAACGTGCGATAAAGAAGCATATGCAAACAAACGTTTCATGTCGTTTTGTTTGATAGCAATAACAGCTCCGTAAACAACACCGATTACTGCAAGTACAATTATGCAATACGTTGCTGTTTCAAGTGCTTCTGGAAATAAGGGTAATAACCATCGGATAATTCCATACAAAGCCATTTTCAACATGATTGCTGAAAGCAACATTGTTCCAGCCATTGGTGCTTTTGCATACGTATCTGGTTGCCAAGTATGGAAAGGGAAAATTGGAATTTTCACAGCAAAAGCTAAGAAGAATCCAGCCATTAACCAAAAAGCAACTGTTTTATCTGTCAAAGCAACATTGACTAAATCCATATATGCAAATGAAGGTGCCATTGATTTTAAACCAATGATTGCTGCTAACATAGCAATTGAACCTACAAATGTGTAAATGAAGAATTTTAATAACGCTGCTTTTCTTTCAGGTGCTCCAAACCAATAAGCAATCAAGTAAATTGGAATCAAGGTTATTTCCCAAAAGATGTAAAACCAAAGGCCATCTAATGATACGAAAACTCCCGTCAAGCCTAATTGCATGAAAAAGACCATGCTCGTAAACAAGCGATTCGATGCCAATTCATTTTTATAATTACTCAATAAAATCAATGGAATTAATCCAGCTGTCAACAATAAAAGTAATAAGCTGATCGCATCGTAACCAAAATGCATGGTCATACCAAAACCTTTGATCCAATCTTGTTTTACAAAATAATGCATTCCATTAGCGGAATTGTAGGTACAAATCAAACCAACTGTTATTACTAACGTGGTCAATCCACCCAACAAACCAACAATGCGCACTGCGTTTTTCGGCACAAATAATACTATAAGTGCGAAACAAATCGGTAAAATAAATAATAAATGTCCCACGTATTAGTTTTTATAAATAAGGTAATACACTACTAAACCAACCAAGCCCATAACCATCCAAAGCAGGTAGCTGTCTGTTCTTCCAGTTTGCCATTTTCTAACCAAGTCACCTGATTTACCGATAACTTGACCAAGACCTACCACACCTCTATGAAGAACTATTCCTTCAAAAAACTGTGTTATTTTTAATGACAACCATTCCAAAGGACGAACAAACAAAAAGTTGTAAATTTCGTCGAAGTATAATTTGTTTTTAGACAATTTCTCCCAACCTGTTACAGCTTCATCTGCAACTGGCAAACTTCCTTTTTTGCCATAAACAAGGTAAGTAACAAGTAGGATTAACAATGACATTGCTCCTGCAACAACCATCAAGATTAACGCTAAATTTGCGTTTTCAGCATGTTTTGGTAAAGCAGTAAAACCAGCAACATTTTGCTCGAATAAATGTGACATCCAGTGTGCTTGTTTGTGTAACCAAACTCCCGGTAAGTTTAACAATCCACCAAAAACAGAAAGCACAGCTAACACGATTAATGGTAATGTCATTGCAACAGGCCCTTCGTGAACGTGGTGTTCTTGTTCGTGTGTTCCTCTGAAACTTCCGAAGAAAGTAACAAAATACAAACGGAACATATAAATTGCAGTTAAAGCTGCACTTGCCATCAAGGCAACATACAACCATGTTCCATGAGTAAATGCATGCGCAATGATTTCATCTTTTGAATAAAACCCAGACAATAATGGGAAACCTGCTATTGCTAAGGTTCCAATTAAAAATGTTGCGTGAGTAATCGGAATCATTTTGCGTAAGCCTCCCATTTTACGAATGTCTTGTTCGTCTGACATGGCGTGAATAACACTTCCTGAACCTAAGAATAATAATGCTTTGAAAAATGCGTGAGTTGTAACATGGAACATTGCCGCAGTGTATGCTCCCATTCCCAATGCAACGAATAACATTCCTAATTGTGAAACTGTTGAGTACGCCAATACTTTTTTGATATCGTTTTGACGCATTGCAATAAACGCTGCGATAATTGACGTAGCCAATCCAACGTATAACATGATATCTTGTGTCAAATGCGATGCTTCAAACAAGTAATTAGAACGTACCGTTAAAAAGATACCCGCTGTTACCATCGTTGCCGCGTGAATCAAAGCTGAAACTGGCGTTGGTCCTGCCATGGCATCCGGCAACCAAGTAAACAATGGAATTTGCGCCGATTTTCCTGTAGCTCCAATAAATAACATCAATGTTATTCCAAGTATCATCCAATCTGAAGGAATCAATTTTTCAACCAATACTTTTTGTGCTAATTCGTTGTATTCTAATGTTCCAAACTGTGCTAACAGCAAAAACAATCCAATCAACAAGCCCAAATCTCCAATACGATTCATGATAAAGGCTTTGCGTGCAGCGATCGTGTTTTTGAAATCGCCGTACCAGAAACCAATTAACAAGTAAGAACAAATACCTACTCCTTCCCAACCGAAGAATAACAAGAAGTAATTGCTTCCTAACACCAAGATTAACATGGCAAAAATGAACAAGTTTAAGTACGTAAAGAACTTATAAAAACCTGGATCATTTTTCATGTATCCAATAGAGAACAAGTGAATCAATGTTCCGATTCCCGTAACGATTAAAGCCATCCAAACCGATAAATTATCAGCTAAAAAACCAGCGTTTAAGGAAAAAGAATCTGTTTTTAACATGGTGAAAAGCTTCACCGAAACAGCATCACCTTGTTGTACTTGCATGAAAACAAGGACTGTAAACAAGAATGAAATGGCCATTACGGTTGTTGCGATAACACCAACCATTGCTTTTGATAATTGTTTACCAAACGTCCCATTTATAAACGCCCCAAGCAATGGAAGCGCTATGATAAGCGGAATTAACTGTTGAACTGTCATGCTTAATTTTTTAATTTGTTAAACAAGCGAATGTCTGTCGTTCGTGCATTTCTGTATAGCAAAACCAGAATGGATAAGCCTACAGTAGCTTCGGCAGCTGCCACAACCATAATGAAGAACACAAATAACTGACCATCAGCTTTCCCAAAATAAGTAGAAAAAGCAACCAACAATAAGTTGACAGCATTCAACATTAATTCAATGCACATCAATAATATGATTGCATTTTTACGGTACAGTACACCAAATACACCAATCGCGAACAACACTGTCGCTAAAAGCATGTAATGTTTGATGCTGATACCTGATTCGAATAAAGTCGCTAATAACATCTTTAATCAATTATTTGTTTGTCACGTTTTGCCAAAAGCACTGCTCCAACCATTGCTGCAATGAACAACACGGAAGAAACCTCGAATGGTAAAACATACTTGGTGAATAACAACTGTCCTAAATTTTCAACTAGTCCAGCATTTGCTGCATTTGCAGGTAAAACAGGTTGTGCAATGACTGCATCACGAAGCGCAGCAACTACAACTGTCAATAAAGATCCAGCAGCAACTACGGCACTGATGGTCATTACTATTGGTCCTTTTGGTCCATTTTCCTTGTCTAAATTCAATAACATCAACACAAACAAGAAAAGTACCATGATCGCACCTGCATAAACAATGATGTTAACAATGGCAACGAATTGCGCATTCATCAATACATAATTTGCAGAAATTAAGAAAAACGTAAGTACCAAGTACAAAACACTTCTCATGGGATGACTACTCAATACCACCATCAAAGCGGTACCAATAGTTAATCCTCCTAGTAGGTAAAAAACTAAATCTAAACTCATTTTATAGGTCTTTTTCCAGTAAACTGACGATTTGTAATATCGATGCGTTGGTCTTCTTTTTCAACCAAACGATCTTTTCCGTAAACAAAATCTTCGCGTTCAAAGTATGTAGGAACAATGCGATCTGTTAAGAAAATTGCTTCTTTCGGACATGCTTCTTCACACAATCCACAAAAGATACAACGCAACATATTGATTTCATATGTGGTTGCGTATTTTTCTTCACGAAATAAATGCTCTTCGCCTTTTGCGCGTTCTCCCGAAGTCATTGTAATTGCTTCAGCAGGACAAGCTACTGCACACAAACCACAAGCTGTACAGTTTTCACGACCTTGTTCATCGCGTTTCAACACATGTTGACCACGGTAAACTTGTGCAAATTCACGTTTTTGCTCAGGGTATTTGAGGGTGTTGTTTTTACGGAACAAGTGCTTGAAAGTAATCCACATACCACCGAAAACGGCTGGTAAATAAAGACTTTCAAGAAAACTCATTTTCTTGTTTGAAACAACTTTTTTACGATTTGATAAACTTTCCATTTTGATCTATATAGATTTCTAATCGTTCATATTGTGAAGCGAAGCAACACGTTTTGAAGTAGTCGCTTCAATTTTTGCTGCTGGATTCACTTTCTTAGTCGAACCGGATGAAAACCATCCTGAAACAAATGCAATAACAATCCCAGTAACTAATAAATTGATTAATGAAAGTGGAATCATTTTTTTCCATCCTAAATGCATCAATTGATCGTATCGGAAACGCGGTAAGGTCCAACGAATCCACATGAACACAAAAATGAAGAAGAATGTTTTTCCGAAGAATACTAACACTCCAAGAATTGCTAATGTGTTTCCAGAAAAGGCATCCATACCAGGGAAATTATATCCTCCAAAGAACAAAGCCGAAATAACTGCTGATGAAATGAACATGTTTACGTATTCAGCGAACAAGAAAAATCCAAGTTTCATTGAACCGTATTCTGTGTGATAACCACCAATCAATTCCGATTCACATTCTGGCAAATCGAAAGGAGCACGGTTACATTCTGCTAATGCTGTTACCAAGAAAACGATAAATGCAATCGGTTGTTTGAACACATTCCACGTAAACCAACCGTTTTCCCAAAAACCGTGTTGTTGGTTGATGATGTCTTTCAAACTCAAACTTCCGGACATCATTACAATTGTAATAACTGTAACGCCCATTGCCAATTCGTAAGAAATCATTTGCGAACTTGCACGAATTGCTCCATACAAGGAATATTTGTTGTTGGAAGCCCAACCTCCGATCATAATTCCATAAACTCCTATCGAAACGATTCCCATAATGAATAGGATACCGACATTGACATCTGCAACTTGCAACGAAATCATTTCACCACCAATTGACAAATCAGGTCCCCAAGGAATAACTGCGCTGGTCAATAAAGCGGTAAACATGGCAATACCAGGTCCTAAAATAAACAACCATTTGTCCGCTTTTGCTGGAATAAAATCTTCTTTGAAGAACATTTTACCTGCATCTGCTAGAGGTTGTAAAATTCCCCATGGTCCTGCTCTATCTGGTCCAATTCTATCTTGCAACCAAGCAGCGACTTTACGTTCGATTAGCGTTAAATATGCCGCAATACCCAAGGTAACCGCAAACAATACAACGATTAATATGATTTTACTTAACATCTTACTTATTTGTTAATTTTTTTGCTCCAAGATTTGGATCTTGCAAGACATATTGACCTTGTGAAATAACAGAATGGCGATTGATGACACGCGGCCCTTCAATTGTCCATTTACTTTTGTCTTTTTTATCAAAACGACAATCGTTACAAATCCAAGCTGTTTTTCCGTCGATATCTTCCACTTCACCGTATTGATCTTTACGACCTGTAACACGGTAAATTTCATCACCAAACATCCAAACAACAGCTTTACCTGCACACTTTGTACATTCACAAGAAGCATTCATTGGTTTCAAGAACCAAACGCGGCTTTTGAAACGGAATGTTTTATCTGTCAATGCACCAACAGGACAAACATCAATCACATTTCCTGAGAAATCGTTGTCAATTGCTTGTTCAATATATGTGCTGATTTCAGCATGTTCACCTCGGTGCATTACACCGTGAACACGTTTATCTGTCAATTGATTTGCTGTATAAACACAACGGTAACACAAGATACATCTGTTCATGTGCAACTTGATTTTGTCACCGATATCAATTGGATCATACGTTCTGCGCTCTTCTTCGTAGCGTGTTCCAGCTTTTCCGTGCTCAAATCCTAAATCCTGTAAATGACATTCACCAGCTTGGTCACAAACTGGGCAATCCAATGGGTGGTTGATTAATAAAAACTCTGTCACGGCAGCACGATTTTCGTGAACGCGCTGAGATGTTTTGTTTTTGATAATCATTCCATCCTGAACAGGAGTAGAACATGATGCCACTAATTTTGGCATGGGACGTGGATCGGCAGTTGAACCTGCAGCCACTTCGACCAAACAAGTTCTACATTTTCCACCACTTCCTTCTAATTTACTGTAGTAACACATTGCTGGTGGAACAACATCTCCACCAATTTTGCGTGCAGCATTCAGGATCGTTGTTCCTGGTTCTACTGCTACTTCAATATCATCTACGATAACTTTAATCATCTCGTTGATTTTTTATACCAATGGTATGTGATTTGACGCGATTCCAAAATTGCGCTTTTGAGCTTCATCTGGATGTGTAACGTGCCATTCGAACTCTTCACGGAAATGACGAATTGCAGCAGCAACTGGCCATGCAGCAGCATCACCAAGCGGACAAATCGTATTTCCTTCTATTTTCTTATTGATTTCTTCTAACAAATCGATATCACGCATGTTACCATGACCGTATTCCAAACGGTGAAGGACTTTTTCCATCCAACCCGTTCCCTCACGACAAGGTGAACACTGACCACACGATTCGTGTGCGTAAAAACGAGAGAAATTCCATGTGTTACGAACGATACATTGATCTTCATCAAAAACAATGAATCCTCCAGATCCCAACATTGATCCTGTCGCAAAACCTCCTTCTGATAAACCTTCGTAAGACATCAAACGATCGGTTCCTTCAGCAGTTTTAGTAACTAAATTTGCTGGTAAAATTGGAACAGATGAACCTCCAGGTACACACGCTTTTAATTTCTTTCCATTAGCAATTCCGCCACACCATTCATCTGAATAAATGAATTCCTCAACAGACATTCCTAATTCTATCTCGTATACACCAGGTTTTACTAAATTTCCACAAGCGGAAATCAATTTCGTACCCGTGCTTTTTCCAATACCAATTTTAGCATATTCTGCTCCGCCATCGTTCACAATTGGAACTACTGCAGCAATTGATTCAACATTATTAACAACTGTTGGACAACCCCACAACCCTTTAACTGCAGGGAATGGTGGTTTGATTCGTGGATTTCCCCGTTTTCCTTCTAATGATTCAATTAATGCTGTTTCTTCACCACAAATGTAGGCACCTCCACCAGGAGCTATTGCCAAATCTAGATCGTAACCTGAGCCAAGAATATTTTTACCTAACCATCCGTTTGCATAGGCTTCAGCAATTGCTTTTTCCACAATTTCCAATACCCACATGTATTCTCCACGGATGTAAATGTAGGATTGATTACAACCCAATGCGTAACTTGAAACAATCATCCCTTCAACTAACAAGTGAGGAATGTGTTCCATTAAATAACGGTCTTTGAATGTCCCAGGTTCTGACTCATCAGCGTTACACAATAAATAACGCGGAACTCCTTCTGGTTTAGCCAAAAACGACCATTTCATTCCTGTTGGGAAACCTGCACCACCACGACCACGTAATCCAGAAGCTTGCACTTCTTCCACTACATTTTGAGGCGACATTGATTTCAATGCTTTCTCAACTGCACGATATCCACCGTTTTTACGGTAAACATCATACGATTCGATTCCAGGAACGTTAATGTGTTCCAATAATAACTTTCTTCCCATCTTAATTAATTCGATGAAGTTGTATGTTCATTACGAAGTGATTCCAATAAGGCATCCACTTTTTCAGGCGTTAAGTGTTCGTGGTAATGTTTGCCACATTGTAGCATTGGACCATAACCACAAGCTCCCAAACATTCAGCTGTTTTCAATGTGAAAATTCCGTCAGCTGAAGTTCCGCCTACTTCGATATTTAATTTCTGTTGAATGTAATCGATGATATTATCTGAACCAACCAACATACAAGGTCCTGTTCGACACACTTCTAACACCACTTTACCTGGTTTTTCAATGTTGAACATCGTATAAAAAGTAGCTACTTCGTATACTTCTACTGGTTGGATTCCTAAAATTTCTGCAACATAGTTCATTGTTGGCACACTCAACCATCCACCAAATTCTTCTTCAGCGATATGTAAAATGCGTAGCAAAGCACTTTTTTGTTTTCCTTCAGGAAACAAACTAATTACTCGTTGCACTTCAGCCATTTTTTCAGGACTGAATTGTGGATTTGTTACCTCTGTGCTCATATTATGCGTCTAATTCTCCAGCAATTACATTCATACTACTCATCGTCAATACTGCGTCAGAGATTGTTTGTCCTGTAATCATTTCAGGATATGCTTGGTAATAAATAAAACTCGGTCTTCTAAATTGTAAACGGTATGGTGTTCTTCCACCATCTGAAATAAGTTGGTAACCTACTTCACCATTTCCACCTTCAACGCTGTGGTAAACTTCACCTGCAGGAATTGGTGTTTCACCCATCACAATTTTAAAGTGATAAATCAATGCCTCCATTTTTGTGTAGACATCTTCTTTGCGTGGCAAATAAAACTCCGGAAGGTTTTCAGCAAAATAACTTCCTTCTGGCATTTTATCTAATGCTTGGCGAATGATGCTTAAACTTTGACGAACTTCTTCTTGGCGTACACAAAAACGATCGTATGTGTCCCCTTGTGTTCCAACCGGAACAATGAAGTCGAAATCTTGGTACGAAGAATATGGATTCATCACGCGTACATCGTAATCAACTCCTGTGGCACGCAAGTTTGGACCGGTGAAACCATAATCCAACGCACGTTCAGCGCTCATAGGACCAGCACCGATCGTACGGTCCATAAATATTCTATTGCGTAATAACAAGCTATCGAATTCCTCAAAATGTTTCGGGAATTCTTTTAAGAATTTCTCTAATTTTTCGTGAAAACGCGGTGAAAAATCACGCTCAAATCCACCAATTCGACCAATGTTCGTTGTCAAACGTGCGCCACAAACTTCTTCAAAAATATCGTAGATAGCCTCGCGTTGTTGGAACATGTATGTAAATCCTGTCAATGCTCCTGTATCCACCCCAATAACCGAATTACAAACCAAATGGTCAGCAATACGAGATAATTCCATTATAATGACACGCATGTATTGTGCACGTTTTGGAATTTCCACACCGATTAATTTTTCAACTGTCATTTCCCAACCCATGTTATTGATTGGAGAAGAACAATAATTTAATCGATCTGTAATTGGCGTAATTTGATTGTACGGACGGCGTTCAGCTAATTTTTCAAAAGCACGGTGAATGTATCCAATTGTTTGAACAGAACCTAAAATCTTTTCTCCGTCAACCGTCAATACATTTTGGAAAATACCGTGTGTTGCAGGGTGTGTTGGACCAAGGTTCAATGTCGAAATTTCCCCATCGATTGTTTCGTTGGAGAATAAACTTTCAGGTTTCTTTGTATAAGTATCGCTCATAGTTCAGAATTTATCTACCGAAGTAGCGATCGTCTTTATCTTCTCTGGTTGCATCTTCCAAATGGTATTCTTTACGCAAAGGGAAGTAGTCCATTGAATCTTCGTTTAATATTCTAGTCAAGTTTGGATGTCCCGTAAATTGAACCCCAAAGAAATCGTAAGTCTCTCTTTCTTGCCAATTTGCACCTACGTAGATGTCCGTTATCGAAGCAATTGTTGGTTCTGCAATCGGAATAAACGCTTTCAAGCGCAAACGGAAATTGTTTACAAGTGAATGCAATAAATAAGAAATTGCTAATTCGCGTCCTTCGCTATTCGGATAATGCGTTGCACCCAACAAGGTCAAAAACGAAATTTTTGTCGCATCATCTTGTTTCAACCAAGCAATGATTTCATGTGCTTTATCGGCTGCAACCTCAACAGTTAACAAGTCATAGGGAGTTTCACTGGTAATGATTGCGCTTCCGAATTGTTCTTGCAAACGTGCTAAAACAAATTCATTGGTAAGATTAGTCATTTTCGTTCAAATGATATTTGTTCAACAAATGTTTGTATTCATCCGAATAACGGCGGCGTAATGATTCGTTTTTCACCAAACGGTGAATGTTCATTAACCCTTCAATGATTTGCTCGGGACGTGGTGGACAACCAGGAACGTAAACATCCACTGGAATTACACGGTCGATACCTTGCAAAACAGAATACGTGTCAAAAATACCTCCAGATGAAGCACAAGCGCCAACAGAAATCACCCATTTAGGTTCTGCCATTTGCTCGTACACTTGTTTTAAAATTGGAGCGAGTTTTTTAGAAATTGTACCTGCAACAATCAACAAGTCAGCTTGACGAGGAGAAAATGACATACGCTCCATTCCAAAACGTGCAACGTCATAATTTGATCCCATCGTTGCCATGTACTCAATTCCACAACAAGAAGTTGCAAACGGCAATGGCCAAACGGAGTTGGCACGAGCAGAAGCAATCACTTTGTCCAAAACGGACAATTGAAATCCTTCACCGTTGAATGTCTCAACGCCGTTTATTTTTTCTACTTTTCCCATTCTAAAGCGCCTTTTTTAAGTACATAGAAAAATCCTGTAAGAAAGAATGCAACAAACACGATAACCGCATACAATCCCTCTAGTTGCAACGCTTTGAAATTCACTGCATACGGGTAAAAGAAAATAACTTCTACATCGAATAACACGAATAAAATTGCGGTTAACAAATAACGGATTGAAATAGGAAAACGAGCGTTGCCAATTTCCTCGATACCACATTCCCAGTTGGCATCTTTCTTTTTAGCTTTTAGGTTTGGTCCAAGGAAGTGCGTGACTACTAAAACGGCCACTACAAATCCCACAGCCACAGCTGCTTGGATCAAAATCGGAAGGTAATCTACTGGTGTAGACATAATCACTTGTTTTAAGACCCGCGAATTTAATACTTTTTAACGTGTTGCATAACGAAAAAGCAATAAAAAAAAGATTATTTTTTGATTTTTTATGTGGTCTGCTAATCTGGGGTCAAAAAAGCAAATGGGAATACGCACTATAAGTCCGCGTCTATTGCATCTCCACGAAGTAAGCGGTATTGTTTTCGTGCTGCAATTGTCAACAAACTTCCTTTGAATTCAAGCAATATTTTCTTGTAATAAGTCGCTGCTTTTTCTTTGTCGTTTAATTGATTTTCATACAATTCTGCTAACTGAAAAACAGCATCGTCAGCCAAAATATCTTGATTGTAATTTGTATAGATTTTGAGCAATAAACGCTCTGTTTCGTTCCATTTTCCTTGCTCATACATTGCTTGTGCTTTCCGCAACAAAATTTCATCGTTCAATCCGTGTTCGGGAAATGTTTCAGCTATCGAATCGTATTGACGAAAAGCGGCCTCAAATTGGTGTTGCTCTAATAATAAATCTGCTTTTGCAAACAAATTCATGGCTGTGTAATTGCTATCCAAACCTAAATTATCGGTTATCAAAATAGACAATTTCATCGCGTCATTGGCAATCAATTTCGAAGTCGATTCTTTCAAAATATCCAATTGAGATTGTGCAAACTTAAAGTCTCCATCGTAATAAAATATACGTGCATTTTTAAATTTAGCTTCCGCTCCTATTGGCTCGAATTTGAAATCTTTGTCGATTTGCATGTAATACAACGACGCTTGCCAAATATCATCTTGTAAGACCAAAACATCTGCTAACGCCATTTTAATTTCTGCTCTTCCAATATCGTTCAATCCCGGCAACGCCAAACAACTATCCAATAAGGCACTTGCACTTTTTGCATCGTTCCCATAATACGCTTGTATGATTGCTAATTCTTTAGCGATTCCAACCACATTTCTGTTCCACCCAATTAGGTGAATCGCTGAACGGTATTCGGAAATAGCTTGGGTTATTTCTGCTGCTTGGATGTTTTTTAATTGGGTAATTTCACGGTAACGCACATTCAACAAAGCACTGTAAGCTTGGAAATAAAAAGGAGCAGATTGCCCCATAGCTATGACGGAATTATATGCTTGTCGTGCTGTTGGGAAATCCGAATTCTGAACACATGTTTCTGCTAATTCCATTAACCGTTTGCCGCCACCATTTTCACGCTTATCCAAAGCTTGCACCTGCGTCAATGCACTTTTGAATTCTTTCTTTTGTACAAAAAGCCAAATTAACATGTCGGCATAAACGAGTTCGTTTGGATTTTTTTGAATACGCGTGAGCAATTTGACTTTCAACTTGCTGTATGCGCCATTTACATCTTCTTGAAAATCAATCTGTTTGGAAAGCATCGTCTGGATATCCATTGCTGAGCCAGGATAGTTGTCCAAGGCCTCCATTAATTCATCGATCATTTCATCTGTTTTCCCTAGCAGACTGTAAACTTCTGCAAATTGCAAATGAAGCGGGTATTGATTCTTCAACTCTTTGCGTGCAGCTTGGAGCGTTTTTAGTCCCCACTCTGCTTTTCCTTTGCGCAATAAACTTGTGTACAACTCTATCGCTTGGTAGCCACTTTTGGTGGCTGATTTGATAAGATCGTTGATGATTTTTTCACTTTTATCACTTTGTTTTGTTCGTTCATAAAAGTCACTTAACGCAATGGCATACTCATAGTCGTTTGGAGAGGCCGCAACCAATTTCTTGAAAAGTTTCTCAGCATCTTTTGTATTCCCTGTTTTCTCCAAACATTCGATGTATCGGAAATACTCAAATTTAGAACTTTGTTTGTTGATGATTTTTTCAAAATAAGGCAGGGCTTTGTCAAACTCACCATTGGTATAGTACAAATTTGCCAATTGTTGATCCGTACTTGTTTGGGCAAGTAATTGAAGCGAAAATAAAAAGGCAACTATGGACAAAATGAATTTCATGACCTATTATTGATTTGAGCTATAAAATTAATGTCAAATTTGGATAAAGCAATTGAAAGGCTGTTAAGAAACAAAAAATCCCGCAATCTTTTCGAGAACGGGATTTGAATTTGTTTCGTGTGAATTTTAATCAATGGTTTTAAAATTCAAATATTTGTGCAACACTTCTGGGATTTCAATACCAGTTGGTGTTTGATAATTTTCCATAATTGCAGCCATGATGCGTGGCAATGCTAAAGCACTTCCGTTCAATGTATGCGCCAATTGGTTCTTTTTATCGGCATTTTTAAAACGTAATTTCAGTCGATTCGCTTGGAAAGTGTCGAAACGAGAGCACGAACTAACTTCCAACCATTTTTCTTGCGCAGCTGAATACACTTCAAAATCGTATGTCATTGCAGAGGCAAATCCAGTGTCGCCACCACACAAACGCAAAATGCGGTAGTGCAAGCCTAATTTTTCAAGTAATCCTTTGACGTGATCAATCATTTCTTCCAATGCTTTTGCTGCATTTGAAGGGTGCTCAATGCGTACGATTTCCACTTTATCAAATTGATGCAAGCGATTTAAACCACGCACGTGTGCGCCATAACTTCCAGCTTCACGTCGGAAACAAGGCGTATAACCTGTCATTTTGATCGAGAAATTTTCATCAGGCAAGATGACATCGCGGTAAATGTTCGTCAATGGAACTTCGGCAGTTGGAATTAAGTACAAATCATCTTCTGCACAGTAATACATTTGACCCTCTTTGTCGGGTAATTGTCCCGTACCGTATCCGCTGGCTTCATTCACTACGTGAGGCGCAATGAATTCTTCGTAACCTGCTTTTTCTGCTTCGTCTAAGAAAAATTGAATCAATGCACGTTGTAACTTTGCTCCTTTTCCTCTGTAAACAGGAAAGCCAGCACCAGTTATTTTAACACCCAATTCAAAATCAATCAAGTTGTATTTTTTGGTCAATTCCCAATGCGGAACAGCTTCTGAATGCAATTGAGCTGGTTCACCAACTACTAAAATTGTTTCGTTGTCTTCTTCATTTTTACCTGCAACGACTAATTCATTGGGAACATTTGGAATTTGGTACAACAACTGAGTGATTTCAGCGTCCAACGAATCAACCGATGCCTTCAATGTCGTTTCATCAGCTTTTAATTCGGCTGTTTTTGCTTTTGCCGCTTCCGCTTCAGCTGTTTTACCAGCTTGAAAAAACGCGCCTATTTCTTTGGCAATTTTATTTAAATCAGCTGTGATGCTTTCCATTTGGGTTTTCGCATTACGCCACTGTTGATCTTTTTCAATAAGCGCATCGATTGTTTCGGTAACATCGATGTTTCTCTTTTTTAACGCCTGAATGAGTTCATCTCGTTCAGTGCGAATTCTTGTCATTTCTAACATCTTGTTTCTTTTTCTACGTGAATAAAAGAAAAATTGTTGGTTTTTACGACCAAATTAAACAAAAAAAGGCGTGCAACAAATGCTGCTCGCCTTTTTCAAAATGTGTATCTTCGATTAAGCTTCAGCAGTTTCAAAAGGAACTACGGAAACAAAAGAACGATTATCTTTTTTCTTACGGAACTCAATTAATCCGTCTGTTAATGCGTATAATGTGTGGTCTTTTCCAATACCAACATTATTACCTGGGTGGTGCTGAGTTCCACGCTGACGAACGATAATGTTTCCAGCGATAGCAGCTTGTCCACCAAAAATTTTCACTCCTAAACGTTTGCTTTCTGATTCACGTCCGTTTTTGGAACTACCGACTCCTTTTTTGTGTGCCATGTCTTTAAATTTTTATACGTCTACCGAAACAGACGAAATATTACGCTTTAATATCTGTAATTGTAATTTGTGTGAACGATTGACGGTGTCCGTTTTTCTTCACATATCCTTTTCTGCGTTTTTTGCGGAAAATGATTACTGTATCACCTTTCACGTGATCATTTACTTGAGCAGAAACTTTTGCTCCTTCTATAGCCGGGGCGCCAATTGATACTTTTCCTCCGTTGTCTACTAATAAAACTCGATCAAACTCTACAGTTGAACCAGCTTCAGCGTTTAAACGGTGTACAAAGATTTTTTGGTCTTTTTGCACTTTAAATTGCTGCCCTGCTATCTCTACAATTGCATACATAACAGTTGTTTTTTAAATTTAATTTGGAGGGCAAAGATAGCAAACTTTTTCAACAAACAATAGTTTACATGAAAAAAGATGCTGGAAAACAAAAAAGCGTTACAATAATTTGCAACGCTTTCAACTTCTTTATCGTGAACGAATTATTTTTCGTTTTCTTCTTCGTGTTCAAATACTCGTTTTGGACGCATCTTTTGACCAATTCCAAGTGAGATCCAAAAAGGAACTACAAATCCTAGTAAGAAAAACAACATCCAAAATGCCATTCCACCTAACAAAAGAAACAATACAATACCAAAGATACTCATGCCGTACTTATTTGTGATTTTTAACTGCCGTAAAAGTAATTAAAATTCTATTTAACTCCGCTAATTTTGTAAAAAAATAGCGCGCATTGTGTTTTTTATTCGTCGATTCCTGCCAAAATCTCAATCGATTCATCGATTAACTCCGTGATTTCAAGCACTTCTGTTCCCAAACCATAACGGTAATGATCGCAACAATCAATAATTTCACGTAAGCGCGCAGCAGCTGTTGGATGAGAAGCCGCTAATTGATCAAAGGCTTTGTCGCGAGAACCAAACGAGCAAGCATACAAGCTTTCGACTTGTTGCACAATTGCTTTTGGAAGTAAAATTGCACATTTCATGCTATCAACATCTGCACTTGTCAACTGCTCCCAATAATTGATTTTCACTGCACTTTTAAGCAAAGGCTCTTTGCAAGGTTGACAGGCTTTGTTACCAGCAACTCTTCTTTTACGCAAAAAGAAAAAGAGGTAAAACAAACTCAAAACTGTTATCGGAGTAATAATTCCAATCATAACAGGAAGGGTGTTTGTTTGTTTTGCAGGCTTTTTGGAAACAGCATTGGCCACTTTTAATGAACTGTTTTTTGAGTTGTCTTTTGGTTGGTCTTCAACTTTAGGCGCAACAAATGATTTGTCCGAAGCGACATCCAGCTGGAATGCTTTAGTCTTCAACGTGACATAAGCTTCTTTGGTTATATCAAAATATGCAATCGCTTGTTGACCGATACTCACTTTACCGCTATCTGTTAACTGTAGGTTGTACGTGAATACAACTTTACCTGTTGCCCCAGCTTCTGTATATGTTATGTTTTCCTCTTTTGTTGGGGAATTGACCAATGTAATACTTGCTGGAAGTATCAAATCGGGTGTTTTGATCGCGTGCAAATTTCCTGTTCCACTAACAGTCAAGGTATACGTCAAATAATCGCCTTGCTTGAGTTTTGTGGGATGAACACTTGCGGCTACATCGAATGCGCCAACTGCTTTGATAAATTCTTTTGGAGCGTTTGCTGGTAATGGTTTTACCAAAACTGTTAAACTTGACGAGCGAAAACGAAACGAACGTGCAAACATTCCTGCATCACAACGCAAAGCCATTTCAAAAGGAGCAATTTTTAACTTACCAGGCGCAAGTGGAAATAACAATTGTTTGCCTATTTCGAAGGTTAATGCTGAACGTCCATTTATTTTGGTTGATTCTATAGCGCTTTGACTGTTTGGCAAGCTAAATTCCTCTGTGTTTTTTTCTGGTTCGAAAGGCGCGTAACCTTCCATTTTTAATATTTGTAAGCGGGAAAACACTTTGGAAGCAACAACAACTGCCTCGCCTTCGTACATGACGGACTTGTTAGCTACTATAATTCCAAAAACTGGGTCACCTGATGAAATGCGTGCTTCATCCTCGTTCTCATCTTCTCGCTCTTCTACATTTACGGTCAATTTGTTGGACTTGTACACTTTCCCTTTGTGGTTGACAAATGCGTAAAAAGAAAAAGAACCTTCCCGTTTGAATGCACCATTTTGTTGCATGTAGTAGTACGTGCGTAATTTTCCAGTTGCATCGGCTTTTTGTTCCATGCCATTTACAATTCCGTACTCAACCGCAAATTCTTTGGGAAACACTATTTCCATCGAACTCTCAATATTACTCGTTACCGTAACGGTTACGTGTTCATTTGGGGCGATGGATTTTTTATCGATTGTTAATGCAACTATTGGTTTTTGAGCAAATAAGTAGGTCGGCAACAAAAAAATAACAAGCGCACACAACAAAGTCACTAACACCCGAAAGCGTTTATTCCGTTGCAGCATTTTTTGAAGAACTTGTTTTGCTAATTTTTGCACCTGCTTTTATACTTATGGTAAACCGTACACTTTTACAAAACTACATTAATTGGCGCGAACCTGTCAAGGCTTTTATAATACTTTAACGCTTCTTTAATCAGAATTGGCTTTTTTCACAAAAGCGCAAAGTTATTTGCCAATTATGTAGCCCAACTACCTAACATTTTTGCGAAAATCTGAAAGTTTCTTTCCATAACTATTGATTTTGTTGTTAATTTTTGTTAACCTTGTTTACCTATAATACTACTATAACTACTACTACTATGGAAACAAGACAATGCTTGGAATGTCAGGTAAAACTGTCTGGCAGAAAGGACCAAAAATTTTGTAGCGATTATTGCAGAAACAGCTTCAACAATCGGTTAAACGAAGATGTAACGAATGCCATGCGGCGTGTCAATTCGATTTTGCGCAAGAATAGAAGGATATTAGAAAATCTGAATCCATCGGGCAAACGAACTGTTGATGCGATAACCTTAGCGGAAGAAGGATTTAATTTCCACTATTTCACCAATATTTACAACACGCAAAAAGGCACGAACTATTATTTCTGCTACGATCAAGGCTATGCCAAGACGGAAGCAAATCAATTTGTATTGGTAAGAAAACAGGATTATGTGAAATAAATCAGAGGTTCCACTTTTCTTGGAAAACCGCTAATTTAGGGTGATTTTTCAAATTATCAGAACCTAAAAACAACACGTTTTTGCATTTTGTGCGGTCAAAAAACAACGATAAATGAGACAAGGCTACATTCATAGTTCCGCTCAAATCAATTTTGTGTGATGCAACTTGCAAACGATCGAAGTTGTCGCGTAATTCGCTGACACGCTTGTCGAAGTTATGGTTTTCGTGAAACAACACTACCGCATCTATTTTTTCAGCTTGCTCTTGCGAATTGTCAAATGGGACAACGTTAAAGCCGCTTTCAACCAACCAATTGTACATAGTCGCAGCGAAAGCTGTTTTCTCTTCAATAAATATGGTCTGTATGTGCAGTGTCATTATTTTGGTAAATTATTTTCGGTGTGTACACTTTTCGTTTACTCGGGTGCAAAAATACAGCTTTCTCCAAGTTAAATGTTCAACAATTTCAATAAAAGATGGAATTTTTATTAACAGCCGGTTAAAAAGCTTCCTAAATTATTGATACCCAAGGATGCGCAAGTAATCAGCTGCGGTTTGTTCTTCCGAAAAAAGTTCTGTGACAATCTTTCCTTGCTCGTCTTTTTGAATCAAAATGTGTTTTGGTTCTGGAATCAAACAGTGTTTCAAACCACCAAATCCACCAATGGTTTCTTGGTATGCTCCAGTATTGAAAAAACCAATGTACAAGGGTTTGTTCTTGTCAAATTTCGGCAAATAAATAGCATTTGAATGTTGCTCCGAATTGTAATAATCATCGCTATCACATGTTAATCCGCCCAATAAAACACGCTCGTAATCGTCGTTCCAACGGTTGATTGGCAACATGATAAAACGTTGGTTAATTGCCCACGTATCAGGTAAGTTGGTCATGAACGAACTGTCGATCATGTTCCACTTTTCACGGTCGTTTTGTTGTTTTTGGTGCAAGACATTGAAAATTGCTCCCCCACTTTCACCAACGGTAAACGAACCGAATTCCGTGAAAATATTTGGTTCTGGAATATCGTTGTCCGAACAAACGCGTTTTACCTGCATCAAAATCTCACGCACCATGTACGCATAGTCGAAGTCGAAAGCCAATGATTTCTTGATTGGAAAACCTCCACCGATGTTCAACGAGTCGAGTGTTGGACACACTTTTTTCAAGTCGGAATAAATACGCAAACACTTCGTCAACTCATTCCAGTAATACGATGTATCGTTGATTCCTGTATTGATGAA
>CALJKJ010000025.1 GCA_937973685.1 uncultured Flavobacteriales bacterium
GTCATTTTACCAGCTTTCACACTTACTTCTAGATCATCCAATGCTTTTGAAAGCTGTGAACCAATAAATGTTGAAATGATTGCTGGAGGAGCTTCGTTTGCACCTAAACGGTGATCATTACTCGCAGATGCAATGCATGCACGCAATAAATCAGCATTATCGTGAATAGCTTTGATTGTGTTGACAAAGAACGTCAAGAACTGTAAATTCGTTTTTGGATTTTTACCTGGAGCCAATAAATTCACACCAGTATCCGTTCCTAACGACCAGTTATTGTGTTTTCCTGAACCGTTAACACCTGCAAATGGTTTTTCGTGTAACAACACTCTGAAGTCGTGTTTGCGTGCAACTTTCTCCAAAATATCCATCAACAATAAGTTGTGGTCGTTTGCCAAGTTACATTCTTCAAATATCGGTGCACATTCGAATTGATTTGGAGCTACTTCGTTGTGACGCGTTGTTACCGGAATTCCTAATAAAATAGCTTCCGTTTCAAATTCACGCATGAAAGCAGTTACTCTTTCAGGAATAGAACCAAAATAGTGATCATCTAATTGTTGTCCTTTTGCAGGAGCGTGTCCAAACAATGCACGACCTGTCATCATTAAGTCAGGACGACAGTTAAACAATGCTTGATCAACTAAGAAATATTCTTGTTCCCAACCTAAAGTTGCATTTACTTTCGTCACATTTTTATCAAAATATTGACAAACATCAACAGCAGCTTTGTCAATTGCATGCAATGCTTTTAATAATGGCATTTTGTAATCCAATGATTCACCCGTATACGAAATGAAGATAGTTGGAATACATAATGTTTTGCCAATTACAAACGCTGGAGATGATGGATCCCAAGCAGTGTAACCTCTCGCTTCGAATGTGTTTCTGATTCCACCATTTGGAAAAGATGATGCATCTGGCTCTTGTTGTACTAACAATTCACCATCAAAACGTTCAATTGCTCTACCTGGACCAACTGGTTTGAAAAATGCATCATGCTTTTCAGCAGTAGCACCAGTTAACGGCTGAAACCAGTGTGTATAATGTGTTGCGCCTTTTGTTAATGCCCAATCTTTCATTGCCGAAGCAACTTGATCTGCCATTTTACGATCCAATCGTGTACCATTTTGAATTGATTCCATCATGGATTTGTACGCATCAGAAGGTAAATACTCGCGCATTACTTCTGCATGAAACACATTTTTACCAAATAAATCAGACACTTTCCCATCGTATTCGATGTGTTTTGGTGTGCGATTCAATACATCTTGATAAGCTTTTAAACGTTTTGTTGCCATAAAATTCAAATTTTCAACAAATATAGTTGATTTTTTAGGGGTCAATCAACAAAAAAGTTGTTTTTTATCAACATTTTATAAAAATTTAGGGGGTTAATTCAATTTTTACATAAAATTCATATGTTTTTCATAAAAAAACAAGATGTAATTAGAAAATTGTATTTATTCACAGTCAATTCTAACAAAATCGTAACTTTGTAGCGCTTAAAAAAAGAAAACATGAAAAACACTGCATTATCTCAATTGCACGAATCACTAGGGGCTAAAATGGTTCCTTTTGCTGGATTCAACATGCCTGTTCAATACGAAGGTGTAACCGTCGAACACGAAACTGTTCGTAACGGCGTTGGTGTTTTTGATGTTTCGCACATGGGTGAGTTTTTGTTAACTGGTCCCGATGCATTGGATTTGATTCAACGTGTAACAACAAATGACGCTGCTACTTTGACAATTGGTCGTGCGCAATATTCTTGCTTACCAAATGGAAAAGGTGGAATTGTAGACGATTTAATTGTTTACCGCATGAAAGAAGAACAATATTTAATTGTAGTCAATGCATCAAACATTGAAAAAGATTGGAATTGGATTGCTTCTCACAATACAAAAAATGTAGAAATGAGAAACTTATCTGACGATTATTCTTTGCTTGCAATCCAAGGACCCAAAGCAGTTGAAGCAATGCAAGCGTTAACAACTGTAGATTTAGCAGCTATCAAGTATTACCATTTTGAAGTTGGTCCATTTGCTGGAATTGAACACGTTATTATTTCTGCAACAGGCTATACTGGTTCTGGAGGTTTTGAAATATATTGTAAAAACGAAGAAGTTCGTCAAGTATGGGACAAAGTCTTTGAAGCAGGAGCGGCATTTGGAATTAAACCAATTGGATTGGCAGCAAGAGATACTTTGCGATTAGAAATGGGATTCTGTTTGTATGGAAACGATATTGATGATACAACATCTCCAATAGAAGCTGGATTAGGTTGGATTACCAAATTCACCAAAGACTTCACTGATGCAGCTCTATTAAAAGCTCAAAAAGAAAATGGTGTATCGCGTAAATTAGTTGGTTTCGAAATGATCGACCGTGGAATTCCTAGACACGATTACTTGATCGTTGATGCGGAAGGAAATGAAATTGGAAAGGTTACTTCTGGCACACAAGGGCCATCAGTTAAAAAAGCAATTGGAATGGGATACGTTTCTTCAGCGCATGCTGCTGTTGATTCAGAAATATTCATTTCTATTCGTGATAAAGGCGTTAAAGCGAAAGTGGTTAAAATGCCATTTTACTCAAAATAAAAAGTTGCAAAACGCACCCCACTCAGTAAGCTCGTCAATTATGGCGAGCTTTTTTTGTTGATATAAGCATTTGTTTTAAAAAATCACGTAAATTTATCGTACACACTTTATAAAAAGAAACGATGAATGTTGAATTGGAAATCAATTTGGAGCATTTCCCTGCTCCTATTTTGTTTGTAAATAAAACAACTTTTTGCATTGAGTATTTCAACCAAGCAACTAGAGAATACTTTCTGGATCAACAGGATGATATTATTGGGAAACATTTTTCCGATTGGGCCTTGCATATTCATGATTTATCTTTCAATGATATCGCTCCTGAATTTCATTCATTAGGCGGCGAACGATTGATTACGAAAGGTAGTGGATTTATATTTGTTTGTGCGAATTACAAATTGATCAACCATTATAATGAGGAAAAATACATCATTTATTTACACGATATTACGCAACTGAAAAACAAAATTGACCAACACAAAAATTCAGCTAAAGAATACCGAGACCTCGTTGAAAACGTAAGTGACATTATTTATAAAACAGATGATCGAGGATATTTTATTTACGTTAACCCAACGGCCACTCGAGTAACAGGATTTTCAGAAGGTGAATTGTTGGGGAAACACTTTACAAAACTAATTCGTAACGATTACAAAGAATCAATTTTAACGTATTATAAAAAACAATTGCATTACAGAGAGCGAAGTACGTATCATGAATTTCCTGTTATCAGTAAATCAGGTCAAGAAATTTGGGTTGGTCAAACCGTAAATTTATCCATTAACGAACGCAAAGAAATTTATTTCTTCTCCATGTGTCGTGATATTACAGACCGTAAAAAAATTGAAAAACAATTACTACTCAATGAAGAGAAGTACAAAAGCATACTTGAAAACCTAGAACTTGGTTTGTTGGAAGTCGATAACGAAGGTATTGTTATTAAAGCTTATCCGCAGTTTTGTCAATTGACAGGTTATTCTGAAAATGAGATAGTAGGAAAAGATGCCAATCGATTTCTACTTACACCAGATTCATTTGAACTCATGCAGGAACAGCTCAAAAAAAGAGCAGAAGGAAAATCATCCGTTTATGAGGTTAAAATCATCAAAAAAAATGGCGATCCAATTTGGGTAATTATTTCTGGAGCGCCTTACTATAATGACCAAAACGAATTGATTGGAACGGTTGGAATCCACTTAGATATTACAGAAAGAAAACGCATGGAGAGCGAATTGATTCAAGCAAAAAATGAAGCGGAACAATTAGTGAAAAGCAAAGATGATTTCATTGTTCAATTTTATAAAAAATCGCGCAAAGCAATTGGTGAAATCAAAAGAAATGGGGAGAAATTGTCGACTTTTCAATTTAACAACAATGAAAACCAATACATTCAAGCCATTTTAGAAGCGACAAAGAATTTACTTCTTCTAGCTGATCGGCAAAAAACTGCAAAAAAGAAAAGCCGCTAAAAAAGCGGCTTTTCACTATTAACTGAATGGCTAATTATTTCACCAATTTCATTTCTTTTACCAAGTTAGTTGCGCCGTAACATTTGTCAATAATCCACAATACGTAGCGAATATCACAAACAATTGTACGTTGAATTGTCGGTTCAAAATAAATATCACCAGACATTGCTTCCCAGTTCCCGTCAAATGCAGTTCCGATTAATTCACCGTTTGCATTGATACACGGAGAACCTGAATTCCCTCCTGTAATATCGTTATTTGTTAAGAAGTTAACCACCAATTTACCATCAGCTGTACCGTATTGTCCAAAGTCTTTTTTCATCCACACTTCTTTCATACGCGGATCAATATTAAATTCTGGATTCGTTGCATCCTCTTTTTTCATCACCCCATCAATCGTAGTGAAATAATCGTATTTCACAGCATCACGAGGTTCATAAGACAATACATTTCCATACGTCAAACGCATTGTAGAGTTGGCATTCGGATAGAATTTTTTATTCGGTTGCATTTCACGAACAGCTTTCACGAACAAACGGTTTCCACGCGCTAATTTCTCCATTGCTTGTTTCACAGCTGCATCTCCAGTTGCTTTCATGTATGCATCATCCAAATCTTTTACAAGAATAAATAATGGATCTTGTTTCAATGTAGTTGACGAATAATTTGCGATGAACGCATCAAATTTCTCTTTACTCGCAAAAATTGAATTTGAACGAACACGAGCAATAAATGCCGGTACGCCATTCAATCCAATACTTCTCGTTAATCCAATTTGTTGGTCAGCAGGAACATCTTTGATGTACATTTTCAATACTTCTTCTAAAATTTCCAATTCAATATCCATTGAACGCTCCGAGAAAATTGTATTTGCTTGTTCTATCGCTGATTTACGCATAGCTTCAGCACGCTCTTTGTTCCCTTTCGCTTCTTGATCCATTGCCAATTTAAACGAGTAAACCAACGCATTGATATCAACTTGACGAACAAACTCACTTTGGTAAACACGAATGTTAATTATTGAATTCGTTGTTTTGAAAGCATTTTCGATATCTGTTAACACATTGTCGTATTCGCTTTTTCCAGCTGTAAATTTCAAGAACTCATCTTCAACTTTGCGTTTTTTATCTGCTACATTATTTGCTTTCAATTGTTTTGTTTGTCCAATGAAGTACTTCCAGTAATTAGCTACTTGCGCGTATTTAGAAGAATAATGCAAACGAACAGCTACATCTTTGTCCATGTACTTTTTCATGATAGCTAATTTCATAGCACGCACATCAACAATTTTAGGTTGTTCCAAGGTAATTGCTTGTTCAACTCCGTACGAAGTCAAATAACGATTGGTACGTCCAGGGAAACCCATTACCATAGCGTAATCACCTTCTTTCACACCTTTGATAGAAACTGGTAATGAATGTCTTGGTTTTAATGGGACATTATCCGTTGAAAAATTTGCAGGTTTATTATCTTTTCCTGCGTAAATACGGAACATAGAGAAGTCAGCCGTGTGACGTGGCCAAACCCAGTTATCCGTATCACCACCAAATTTCCCTGCTGATTGTGGAGGTGTTCCTACCAAACGAACATCTGTATATGTTTCTTTTACAAATAAATAAAACTCGTTACCATCGTAGAAATCACGCACAAACGCTTCGTATTTTGTACCGTTTGTTGCATCTTTGATTAAAATATCTGAAATCTCTTTGATTTTTGCTGCTCTTTGTTCAGCAGTCATTCCAGCATTCAACTCTTTCAATATAGTTGCAGAAACATCTTCCATGCGCACCATAAATGTTGCAGTTAATCCTGGTACAGCAATTTCTTCGTTATTGTTTTTTGCCCAAAAACCATTGTCCAAGTAATTTTTCTCTGGAGTAGAAGCATCCGCAATAGCATCATATCCACAGTGGTGATTCGTTAAAATCAAACTTTGATCGGAAATAATCTCACCTGTACAAAATCCACCAAACGAAATGACCGCATCTTTCAAAGATGATTTGTTGATCGAATAAATTTGATCTTGGGTTAATCGAAGTCCATGTTTTTTCATGTCCTCGTAATTTCTTCCAATTAAAAATGGAAGCCACATTCCTTCGTCTGCACGTGCAATGTTCCCAAATGAATAGGTCATTACAACAAGAGCAATTACTAGTTTTTTCATTTTACTTTTCGATTTATAAGTTGCTAAAATTAATAAAAACACGCGTGTGATTTACTTTTTTTCGTTTTTGATAGCGATAAGTTGAATCAAACAATTTTAATCTATTTGGATTTCATCCAAAAATAACCAAGTCGGATTACCAGCTCCCAAATGCCAATCCGGACAATTTCCAATGGAACGAACGGTAACGCGAATAAATTTAGCGGCAATTGGCGCGTGTTCAATGCGACAATTTTTTATGGTAATTCCTGTATCTGAACTTGGTATATTGTATTTTTTTGTTCCAAAATGCTTGAAAGAAACGCCATCATTTGACACTTCAATTGTCACACTTGCTGGACCAAAAATCCATGAATGCATGTCTTCTAATGATGAAACAGTAACTTGAGATATTTCTTTCGCATCATTTAATACGATAACAGCTGTAACATCTTTTCCTTGAAAACCTTGCCATTCTGTGCTACGGTATTCGTCTGTACCTTTTTGACCATCTACCAAAGTTTGTAAACCAGAACCCGCGTATTGATTCGCATAATCACTCAATGAAAGCATCGATTTGTTTTGTTCAAATTTCACAAAATCATTCGCGATAACCTTACTTTCAACAAGCTTACCATTCACTTCTTTTTGAACTTTTGCGAAGAGTTTACATGATTTATTTAAAATCAACGGTTTATCGTTCAATGGATTAAACAGAATAAAATTAATCGAGTCAAATGAATAATAAATCGTACCAGTTTCACTAGGTAACTGATCGATACCAACAGTTAATTCATTCGAAAAAGTCGTGTTTGTTGTAACAAAATAAGGAACAGGAACAAATTCATTTGCTACAAAATCTTGCAAGTCAACATCATTGTTTCCCAAATTAAATTGAGGCACCTCGCCCATTTCAAAAAATAATTTACCGCCCTTGACAATCATATCATGCGTAATAAATAACTTATTATATGGCATGCCATTCCAAGTAACAGCTTGTATGTATTTGTTTTTTGGGGAATTCGACGATGTTTCTATAATGAAAGGTGCTTCTCCTACTTGCAAGCTAACTTTTTCGAACAATGGTCGACCAAATGTATATGTAGGACTTCCTGGTGCTACCGGATAAAAACCCATTGCGCTTAGAACATACCAAGCAGACATTTGACCACAGTCTTCATTACCTGAAAGTCCATCTGGTTCATTTGTATAATAGGAACGTAAAATTTTATCGACCAATTCTTGTGATTTGTACGGCGCACCGCAATAGTTGTAACAATAAGCAATGTGGTGTGACGGTTCATTTCCATGGGCATATTGACCTATCAAACCTGTGATATCTGATTGCTCCCTTCCGGACATGACCGAGGATGAGTAAAATAAGGAATCCAAAAAGCGTTCCATTCCTTGCTTTCCTTTCAATGCTATTAATTGTGAAATATGATGAGGAGCACCCAACGAATATTGCCATGCATTCGCTTCTGTGTAATGATGGTTTACTTCGTTTGGCTTGAAATTCGGCAACCACATCCCACCTTTTCTCGCTTGAAAAAAACCAGATTCAGGATGATACAGGTTCATCCAATTCGCAGATCGAAGTTCATATATTTTCGCAACTGAATCGTTTCCAATTTGTTGTGCGAATTTTGAAATGCACCAATCGTCATATGCGTACTCTAAGGTTTTTGAGACAGACTCAGCTTCCAAATTTGCGTCAATAAATCCATTTTTAGCATATTGAACCTTTCCTAAATGATTGTAATTACTCGAAGCTATCATTGCAGTTAGTAATTCTTCTTTGTTTTCAAGAGGAATTCCTTTTGCATGAGCATCCGCAATGATGGAGGCCGAATGATAACCAATCATACAATTTGTTTCGTTATTTGACAACGTCCACATGGGTAATAATCCCGTTTGTTGGAATTGCAAACGAAATGATTCAATGAAATCTTGTGTCCGTTTTGGTTGTAAAATCGTGTACAATGGATTTGCTCCGCGGTAGGTATCCCACAAAGAAAAAACACTGTAATTATCTTGTTTTGACGCAGCTATTTCATGTCCAAACGTTCTGTATTTACCCGTTACATCTGACCATAAACTTGGATGAACAAAAGAATGATACAAGGCAGTGTAAAAATTAGTCGTGACCGTTTTATCTTTCGTGAAAGCTTGTACCTTGGACAATTCATTGCGCCATTCATTAGCTGCATTTTTAGCAACTGCATCAAAATCCCATGAAGTTAATTCTGCTTTTTTATTCAATGCTGCCCCTTCTTCCGTTGTGCCAGAAAGACTTACTGCAACCATGACTTGTTTGCACTCTTTTGGGAATTCAAGAATCATGTAATACGTTCCTTTCTTCTTGTTCAATACAATTTTAGATTTTGAAAAAGGAATATTCGTTGTTAAGTCAAAATAAACATGTTGATCAGTTGCCCAAGCTTTTGATCGTCTAAATCCTTGCACATGGTTTTTACCGATTGCTTTCACACCTGCTGCAATTACTTGATCGCGGTAACTTAAATCAATTAAGACAAATTTCTTTTCGTTGTCTGAAGTAAAAGTGTATTCGTGTAAAGCACATCTTTTTGTAGCCGTTAAGCGCACATTTATTCCGTTGTTTAGCGAAACACTGTAAAATCCAGGAGTAGCTTTTTCATTAGCATGTTTAAATGTTGCTCCAAATCCGTTTTTAGTGCGATAAGCAGGAGACGTTTTCAAATTTCCTTGTTGCGGAACCAATAATACATCAGCATAATCGGGAACGCCAACGCCACTCAAATGCGTATGGCTAAAACCGTAAATGATTGAATCGGAATAATGATAACCTCCGCAGCCATCCCAACCTTCAGGACGTGTGTCAGGTCCAACTTGCACCATTCCAAATGGCAAAACAGGTCCAGGAAAAGTATGTCCATGACCGCCTGTTCCTATAAAAGGATTGACAAAAGGAATTGGATCGACTTTCCGAATTGCTGGACGCTTGGAGAATAAATCTTCCGAGACATCAGCAGCAATTTTCAACTCATTGACTTGCGCGACCATATTGAACACACTAAAAAACGCACTCAATACCAATAAATATTTTTTCATAATGGCTTATTTATTTTTCCAGAAAACTGTTGCAGCTGTTCCTAAAACTGCTGCGTTTTTATTATGCAAGGTAGAAATTTTAATCGCAGTTTTTTTATAAAACGGCAAGGCATTTGCTTGGAATGCAGCATTTACTTTTTGTTCAAAACCATGACCACTTTGCGCAATCCCACCAAAAAGTACATATGCTTGCGGATCAGAAAACGCTGCGAAATCGGCTAAAGCAGAACCTAGTAAATTGGCTGTAAAATCAACTATTTCTTGTGCAAATAAATCTCCTTTTTCAGCTGCATCAAACACATCTTTTGCAGAAGGTTTTACCAGCTTTAATAAAAATGATTGATCTTTATTTGGTGATTCAAATTCGGTAACACTTCGAACAACACCTGTACTTGATGCATACGTTTCCAAGCAACCTTTGCGCCCACAGCCACACAATCGACCATTAGGTATTACACGAATATGTCCATATTCACCTGCAAAACCGTGAGCTCCTTCAATTAACTTGTTGTTTATGAAAATCCCAGACCCCACACCTGTCCCCAATGTTATTGTTACAAAATCGGTTAAATCGTGAGCACATCCGAATAAATGTTCACCCAAAGCTGCAGCATTGGCATCATTTGCTAAATAAACTGGCAATTTAAATTGTTGGCTGAAAACTGCAACTATTGGAATTATTCCTTTCCAAGATAAATTTGGTGCAAAATCAATAGTTCCAGAAAAACAATTTCCATTTGGTGCACCAATTCCAATTCCAACTAGCTGATTTAAAAATTGATGGCTTTTTAAAATTCCGTGAATTGCTTCGGATAAATCATTAACCGTTTTATAATCTGCGGTAACTAATGACAACTCAAAGTGAATTGCTCCAGATTTATCAACAATTCCAATAACGGTATTTGTTCCGCCTATATCAATACCTAGTGCAAATTCTTTATTCATAGTGCAAAAATGACGATTTTTTTGGAACCGCTAAAATTCAACGTTCCATTCTTTGTAAAATTCTGCTACAAATTGTTCTAGCAATGCATGTCTTTTTGCACCAATTTCTTTAGCTGTTGCTGTTTCTAATCGGCTATAAATCAATAATAATTTTTCATGGAAATGATTGATTGTGTGACTTTTATCATTCAAATATGCGTCAAATGAATCATGCATGTTTGCTTGTACATTAGGAGTGTAGAATGGTCGGTTATGACTTCCTCCAAAATGAAAAGCACGTGCAATACCGATTGCGCCAATCGCATCCAATCGATCTGCATCACGAACAATTGAAAGTTCTATTGCACCGCTAACATCTGGCACATTCGCTCCTTTGTATGAAACCAAATCTACAAGTCCACACACTTTTTCAATTAATTCGGTCGATGCATTTAACGATTCGAGCATTATCCGAGCAACACGACCGCAATCATTTTTGATTCCACCATTTAATTTATGATCGGAAATATCGTGAAGCAGCGCCGCACATTGAATTACCAACAAATCACCCCCTTCATTTTTCTGAAGTAATTCTGCCAATTTGACAACACGTTCTATGTGATAGAAATCATGATCTGCTCCATATTGAGCAAATTGTTCTTTTACTTTTTCAGTTAAAAGCGGTAAAATATTCTGATTCATCATGTAAACATAATAAGAAAGTGTTGAATGTTTTGTGTTTGCTAAAGAAATGATTATCTTTGCACCCAGTTTATTCGTTAAACTACAGTTAATTTATTTATTTATCGAGGTTTCGTACCTCAAACATTAACAATTATGGCAACACGTATTCGTTTGCAACGTCACGGTAAAAAAGGAAATGCTATTTTCCATTTAGTAGTGGCTGACTCGCGTGCAAAACGCGATGGTAAATTCATCGAGAAATTGGGTACTTACAACCCAAACACGAATCCAGCAACAATCAACATTAACTTTGAATCAACTTTGAAATGGGTTGGTACAGGAGCTGAAATGACTGAAACTGCTCGTGCAATTTTATCTTACAAAGGTGTTTTGTTCAAAAATCACTTATTGAAAGGTGTTACTAAAGGTGCATTGACTGCAGAACAAGTTGAAGCAAAATTTGCTGCTTGGGAAGCTGACAAAGCAAACAAAATTCAAGGTAAAATTGATGGCCTTGGTAAATCTGCAGATGCTGATAAAACTGCACGATTGAAAGCTGAAGCTGATGCAAATGCTGCAAAAGCAAAAGCAATTGAAGCAAAATATACGCCAGAAGTAGAAGAAACTCCTGCTGAAGAAGTTGTTGCTGAAGAAGCTCCAGCTGCTGAAGAAGTAGTTGCTACAGAAGAAGCTCCAGTAGCTGAAGAAGCTGCAACGGAAGCTCCTGCTGAAGAAGCTGCATCAGAAGAAACGGAAGCTGAGGCTTAATTTATTATAGTTGTATGCAACTTTCTGATTGCTTTCAACTCGGTTACATTGCGAAACTTCACGGATACAAAGGTGAAGTTTCGCTGTTTTTAGACGTAACCAATCCTGAAGACTATGCTTCTTTGGACGCTTTCTTCATTGAAATAAATGGTCAACTAACTCCCTTTTTTGTTGAGTCAATTATTTTGAAAAACAAAGGTTTTGCTGCTGTAAAACTAGAAGGTGTTACAACCGAAAATGACGCTAAATTATTACTGCGTAAAAGTTGCTACCTTCCATTATCTATCTTACCTGAGTTAGACGATAAACACTTTTATGATCACGAAATTATCGGATTTAAAGCGGTTGACACCCGATACGGTGAAGTAGGAATCATAGAACAAGTAGTCGATCTATCAGTCAATCCACTTCTTTTGATTACCAATAATGAAAAAGAAGTCTTGATACCTTTTGTAAACAACTTGGTAGTTCATGTTGATCGTGCGAACAAAACATTGACAATCACTTCTCCAGAAGGTTTGATTGAAATGTATTTAGGTGAATGAAACCTTTCCAATTCAAACATTTTACAATTCAACAATCACATGCCGCTTTAAAAGTAGGTACGGATGCTTTTTTGCTTGGTTCTTTCTGTGATTGGCAATCTCCCCAACATTTACTCGATATTGGAACTGGAACAGGTGTTTTGTCAATTATGGCAGCTCAACGTTTTCCTTTCCAAACAATAACCGCTATTGACATTAGTGAACAAGCACTAATTGATGCGCGTATTAATTTTCAGAATGCACCTTTTGATGTGGAATTTGCTGCTATACAATCATCACTCCAAGATTTTACTTGCAAAAAACAATTCGATGCAATAATTTGCAATCCACCCTATTTTGAAAACAGTTCCAAAAACGAACAGGAAGAACTTACTATAGCTCGACATGCAGATGCGCTACCTTTTCGTGAATTGATTCAAAAAATAAATGCACTATTGTCCAATGAAGGGAAAGCATGGCTTATTTTTCCAGCTGATTACTTAAAAGCTTTCGAAGAAAAATTGAAAACTTCACAGATGTATATAACGCACGAAATAAAAATCATGGGGAAACCAATGAAGTTAAAACGCTCGATTGTTTGCTTGGAAAAAAATAACAACGACCGAAGCATATCCTATTTCACAATTCGAAACGAAGATGGATCGTATTCGGAAGCATACAAGGCATTAACAATTGATTTTCACGATCGAATTCTGTAAGTTAAAATCACTTAAGAATGGATAAAATTTCAGCTTGTAACGCGACTCCTTTGTCTTCGTTGTACCAATGTTGCAAAGCTGTTTTCAAGTCATTCATGTTTGTTTGCTTCGCCTTTAGATCATCAAATACGATCTGACAAGCTTTAGGGCGAGGTCCCCAAACTGCTAAATCATTTCCAGCAGTATCTCGTATAATTAACTTCGGAATCGATTTTCCGCCATTCGTTAAATAATTTTCAATCAAAAAAGGTGCTGAATCGCGTAGTTGGAAATCAATTGTTATCATTGGGTTCAGTTCTGCTATACGCGATAAAAATGGAACGATATGCGCTGCATCACCACACCATGGCTCCGTAATGACAATCCAATGTTGTGGTTGCTGAATATGCTTAATTGCTGCTAACAAATCGGATTGAATTACACCATGTTTTAACCAACGATTCATGCGCGACCAATTTAACTTTGCATAATTAAAAAAATCTGCGTCATCATAAGGTGGTAATTGCTTTTCGCTTTTTAATAGCGCTTCAAACTGGTCTAAATATGCTTGGAAAGTCATGATACTATTTTTATGATTAAAATTAACCAAGAAAATGAATCTAAAAGGTGACTTGAGTCACTTATTGTTATTATTTAACATCAAAAATAAGTGAAGTAATTTTGGTTGTATCGAAGTAAGTGATGGCCACTTCTTGAACAGCTTCACTCGTTATGTTATCAATTCCTGCATAAATATCTTCAATCGAATCAATTTGGTTGAATAACAACAAACTTTTCGCTAATCCTTGCATCAAGCCAACATTTGAATCAAGCGATAACGCGATGTGACCTTTGAGTTGTTCTTTAGCTACTTTTAATTGCTTTTCAGTTAAAAGAGTCGTTTTTAGTTTTTCAATTTCTTTGTAAACTATTCGGAGTGTTTTATCCAAATGCTTTTGATCGGAACCAAAATAAATAGACCAATAACCCAAATCGGGAAAAGGCGAATAATGCGCTTCGATGGTATAACTGTATCCGTATTTTTCACGTACCGATAAATTCAAACGCGAATTGAGAGCTGGTCCACCTAACACATTGATCAACAAGGTTATCACTCTTCTTTTTTCATCACCATAACCTGGAGCGATTCCTCCAAGTACTGCATGTGCTTGGTAATTACTTTCTTTGATTCTTTTTTTATGAATCAATTCGGGAATAAACTGTTTTGGTTGAACAGGTATTTTTCCTGTTGGAAGTTGCGCAAAATGTTTTTCCAATGTACTAATCACTTTTTTCAAAGGCGCATCACCAACATAAGAGACAACTGCATTCTCGGCAAAGAAAAACCGTGCAACATAATTCAGCAACAACGATTGATCAAAGGATTGAACCGTTTCAGGAGTTCCTAAAATATTATTTCCAAGCGGGTGATTTGGGAAAAGTAACGCTTCAAAATCGTCAAAAATTTTCTCACTTGGATTATCCATGTAAGAATTTAACTCATCCAAAACGATTTCTTTTTCCTTTTCAATTTCTTTTTCAGGAAAATTGCTGTTAATTACGATGTCTGCTAACAATTCAGATGCACGAACAAGGTGATTTTTTACAAATGACGCATAAATACAAATTTCTTCTTTTGTTGTGTAGGCATTCAATTCACCACCTACATTGTCCAAGCGCGATAATATTTGTATTGTTTTGCGTTTTTTTGTTCCCTTGAAAATACAATGTTCCAAAAAATGAGCCAACCCAATTTCATGGTCACTTTCATAGCGTGATCCAGCTAAAAAAGTAATTCCAAGATGAGCTACCGGAGAAGACGCATGCAAATACGTTAACCTTAGTCCATTTGAAAGCGTAACTATTTCGGGTTTTATTTCAATCATTTATGGATTCTTTCTATAAACTTCCCAGGCGTCTGAAGTTGTTTTTTCAAAAACGATACGGTCGTGTAAACGCGAAGGTCTTCCTTGCCAAAATTCAACGCGAGTTGGTTGAATAATGTAGCCTCCCCAATGTGGTGGACGAGGAACTTCATCTGGAAATTGTTCGGACAATGCTTGAATGCGTTCTTCTAATTCATCTCGAGAAGTTAACTTTTCACTTTGATGCGATGCCCAAGCTCCAAGTTTACTACTTCGTGGGCGTGAACGAAAATAGTCATCACTCATTTCTGCCGGAATTTTCTCAACCAAACCAGCGATGCTAATTTGACGTTCTAATTCGGGCCAAAAGAAAAGTGCATTAACTTTATTATTCGCCGCGATTGCTTTGCCTTTGTCGCTATTATAATTGGTGTAAAATACAATTCCTTCGGACAATATTTCTTTCAAATACACAATACGGGAATGTGGAAAGCCATCTAAACCAATTGTTGAAACTGCCATTGCATTTGGTTCATTAACAGGCTTAAGCGTAGCTTCCTGCAACCATTTTGCAATCAAAGCAAAAGGTTCGTCACCAACATGATCTTCTAATTTACCTTTATCAAATTGATGGTGATCGTTGCGAACTTGATTTAAAAATTGATCCATCCGAACTATTATTCTTCTTCGCCGAATTGATCGTCGATGATACTATCTTCTTCATCTTCATCAGAACCTGGCGCTGAAAAAACAGTTTTAGTTCCTAAAATATGTTCGGCAACTTCTTTTTTGACTTGTTTTTCAAAATCGTTTGCAATCACATCTTCGCTATCATCTGAATAAGGGAAAATATCAATGATTGGTGAAACCGTAATTGCAGGAATCATGTAATCAATCATCAAACCTCCCAAACTTTCTTTCAAACGTTCGTATGCTTCTTTTACTGAATGAGCTGTAATCAAGAAATTTTGCGAAACTCTTTTTGCTTTTGCTCCTTCTTCACCTCCATCAGCACCTGATTCGTAAGTGATTTTACATTTGTACCAAACATCTGCATCATCGTAATGGAAAATATCGTGAAAATCAGCACGCGCAATTCCTGTCACAATAAATTCTCCACGAATCAACGCACCTAATTCTCCGTATATTCTTGCTTCAGCATCTGTGAAGGTCATTGCAGCGACCAAATAAGGTTCAGAAACACGCTTAAATGTTCCGTCTTCTAATTGTTTTGTATATTTTACTTTTACATTGAACCAACTATTCATAATCTTATTTTTAAGGAGAACAAAAATACAAAATGGATTAGCGATATCCGCTTAAATCTATCGAATTTTATTCAAATTGTTTGTAACTACTTTCAATCGTTATAGAGCATGTCATTGTAATAAACAATCACTGAACGATTGGGTAAAATAGCCATTACTGCATGTCCGTTTACAATGTATTCTGCTGAAGCAAGTGTTGTCAAAACTTTTGATCGACCACCAATACAAGCGCCTACTCCATTGATATTTGTTTTGTAAGCAATTACGTTGTTTTTCAACTTCCATTCTTTCAATGCATAAGGTGTCACAATTGTTTTCACACCATCCACTAAGGTATATGCATAATTTGCATCACCCCATAAAACAACGTCATCTTTTGCGTCCCAATATTGAAAAAACGAAGCTAATTCTTGCTGCTTACCATTTCCATAATAATTCAAATTACCTTGAATATCTTCATAGACAACAAATCCACGACAGGCTTTCATTTTAGCAACATGCATGTCTTCCACATCTAAGAATTCTCCATTTTGAAAAACAGCGAAAGTACGCGTGTTTGGATCGTTAAAAGCGACGATGTCCGTTCCAGCTGAAAACTGAAAAGGTTGATTTCCATTCCAGACACCGATTTCGTAAATCTGTCCACGCCAGAAAAGTTTGTAATAATTTCCATTGTCACGAAAAACCACAACGTTATCTCCAACAAAATCAGGCATATACATATCAGCGGTTTGTTGCATCAATTGAATAGTTTGACCTTTATAAATCACATTCAACGTATAATACCGTAAGTCTTGATAAACTAAAAGTGAATCCCCAACTTCATAATTTCCGCCAAATGAAGTAATGTTGTATGGTTTACCATTTTCATAGTAATATAGTAATTGACCTATATTCCAAGCAAGTATGTGATCCGACATTTTATAGGACACGAATTGATTGGTTATCAATTTGGACTGCGTACCATTGAATACTTTGAAATCTTTTTGCGCATTCATGTATGCTACAAATTCATCTCCCAAAGTCATATTACTTACTTCGTTGTGTTCTATCTGAGAAAAATAACCATTGTTAAAGGCACGGACAAATCTATTGAAGTCGGTATAAGTGAAAATACTTTGTCCAAAAGAAAGTAGTGGAACAAAAGAAAATAAAACAATGATGTATCTCATGAAACGAAAATAGCAAAAATATAACGCTTAAAACTCACAATTTATTATAATAAATAAATGTATCAAGTTAGGAAAGCAATTTTTTGTTCTTATTTTCGCGTTGATTAAGATACAAAATATCACTATGAAGAAAGCTATTATTGCTGCATTATTGGTATCAAGTATTTCAACATCCTTTGCGCAAGAGAAAGTGAAATATGTTGAATACAACTTACCAAATGGAATGCACGTTATTTTGCATGAAGAACATGCAACCCCAATCGTTGCCGTTTCGGTCATGTACCACGTCGGATCGAAGAATGAAAATCCGAATAGAACTGGATTTGCCCACTTTTTTGAACATTTGTTATTTGAAGGTTCAACCAACATTAAACGAGGGGAATATTCTGAATTAGTTGAGAAAAATGGTGGTGCATTGAATGCAAACACTTCTCAAGACAGAACGTACTACTACGAATTATTGTCATCCAATCAATTGGAATTGGGATTATGGTTAGAAAGTGAGCGTTTGTTGCATGCGAAAGTAGAACAAACTGGTGTTGAAACGCAACGTGAAGTAGTGAAAGAGGAAAAACGTCAACGCGTTGACAACCAACCTTATGCTTCTTTCATGGAAAATATGTTCAAATTAGCATACAAAAATCACCCATACAATTGGGTTCCAATTGGAAGTATGGAACATTTGAATGCAGCACAAGAAATTGATTACGTTAATTTTTACCGTACATTCTACGTTCCTGCAAACGCTGTTTTATCAATTGCAGGTGATATCAACATTGAGCAAACAAAAAAATGGATAGAAAAATATTTTGGTTCCATTCCAAAAGGGGAAGCAATCAATTTATACCGCGATTTTGAAAATTTAACTGATGCTGATTTTGAAGCAAAATACAGTGTTAAGAAAAGTGCATTCAACGCAGCCGATTTCAATAATCCAAAAGATGCAAAAGCAAAAGAAGCATTAAAAACGGCTTCAAACAAAGCAATTGAAATCCCTCGTCCAAAAGGAATGTTTGAACCAATCAACGGAATTGTAAGAGATACTGTTTACGACAACATTCAATTACCAGCTGTATTCATGGGGTATAAATTCCCGAAAGAAACTGATGCTGACTTTGCTGCATTGGAATTATTAAACGCTGTACTTTCTGGAAGTACTTCTTCTCGTATGAATAAAAACATTATCGAGAAAAAAGAACAAGCGGTTGCGGCATTTTCGTTTGCATTCAATATGGAAGATCCAGGAATGGGAATCGTTGCTGCAATTGCAGCTGGAGGAGTTGAAATTCCAAGTTTAGAGGCTTCGTTGAATGAAGAAATTGAATTAATTCAAAAAGAATTAATTTCAGTGGAGGAATTTGAAAAAATTCGCAATCAATTTGAAAATCAATTGGTTTCTTCAAATTCATCGGTTGCAGGTATTGCTGAAAATCTTGCACAAAATTACATGTACTTTGGAAGTACAGAGTTAATCAATAAACAAATGGAGCGTTACATGAGTGTTACACGTGAAGATATTCAACGTGTTGCGAAAAAATATTTGACACAAAACAACCGCATCATTTTATACTATTTACCAAAAGGAAATTAATCGGTCATGAAAAAGTTATTATTACTAGTTGCTATTTCAGCAATAACTGGAGTTAACGGACAAATTGACCGTTCAGTTCGCCCAAAGGCTGCTGCAGCTCCTGCTATCAATATTAAAAATTCAGAAGTTTTCAAAACAGCAAATGGTATTACTGTTGTGCTTTCTGAAAACCACAAACTACCTCGTGTTTCTTTCAACATGGTTATGGGAGCTTCGCCAATGATCGAAGGTTCTAAAGCAGGTTTGAATCAATTAATGGGGCAATTGCTGTTATCAGGAACTGCTGCGCGTTCAAAAGATGTTTTGGACAAAGAAATTGATTACATGGGAGCAACATTGAATGCAGATGGTTCATCGTTATACCTATCTTGTTTGACGAAACATTTGGAGAAATCGCTTGGAATCATGCAAGATGTGTTAATGAATCCAACGTTTCCTGAAAGTGAATTTGCACGTATCAAAAAACAAGCTGAAAGTGGATTATTAGCAGCAAAATCAAGTCCAGATGAAATGGCTGGAAATGCTGAGAGAAAAATTAATTTTCCAAATCACCCAAACAGTGACGTGATGAACGAAGCAAGTTTGGCAGCTATTACACGTGATGATATTGTTGCAAACTTCAAACAAATTTTCACTCCTGATGGTGCTTACCTTGTTATTGTTGGTGATATCAACAAAGAACAAGCGAGTAAAATGGTGGATCAATATTTTGGATCTTGGAAAGGAACTGCTGTTTACAAACAAGATTATTCTTCTTTATTCAAAAACAAAGGAAATCGTGTCATTTTTGTAAACAAACCAGGAGCTGTTCAATCGGTCATCAATGTTACCTTCCCTGTTGCTGTGAAACCAGGAGAAAAAGATCAATTAGCATTGAATGTATTGAATAGTATTTTTGGTGGTGGCGCTTTTGGTTCGCGTTTGATGCAAAATCTTCGTGAAGATAAAGCATACACATACGGTTGTTATTCCGATTTGCAAGTAACTCGTGATGGAAGTTGGTTGAGTGCATCAGGAAGTTTTAGAAACGACGTTTCTGACTCAGCAATCACTCAGTTATTGTATGAATTCAATCGCATTGCTGAAGGGTATGTTACAGAAGACGAATTAAATTTAGCGAAATCTGTTATGGCTGGTGGATTTGCTCGTTCATTAGAAAGTCCTCAAACAATTGCGCGATTTGCTTTAAATATTATACGCAATAATTTGGAAAGTGATTATTATCAAAATTACTTGAAACGTTTAGAAGCAATCACGAAAGAGGATGTTTTGAACATGGCGCAAAAGTATTTTACAAACGGATTTAACATTATCGTTGTAGGTAATGAAGCTGTTTTAGATAAAATCAAAGTGTTTGATGCTGATGGGAAAATTGAAAAATTAGATGCCTTTGGAAACGAAGTAAAAGACGTTAAAAAAGCGACTATCTCTGCTGACGAATTGTTAACTAACTACGTGAATGCTGTTACATTAACGAATTCACCGAAAGCGTTAGCGAAGAAAATGAAAAAAATCAAATCGATTTCAAAAGAAACTTCTATAACAATTCCAGGTGCACCAATGACGTTAAAATTAACGGAAGTGAACGTAGCACCGAACAAAGAAGCAATGAAATTGGAAGCACAAGGTATGGTTTTCCAAAGCTCTTATTTTGACGGTACAAAAGGTGCTGAGAAAAACATGCAAACAGGAGAAAAAACGATGACGGATGCAGAAATTGCTGCGAAGAAAAAAAGCCCTGGATTCTTCCCTGAAATGGCTTACAAAACATCTGGAATGGTCTACGAATTAAAAGGAATTGAGACTATCAACAACAAAGACTATTACGTTCTTGCTACCAATGATGGCGAAAGTCAACGCTTTGATTATTACGATGTAACAACGTACATGAAATACAAAACAAATTCGATTAGTCAACAAGGTGGTGAATCTGCAGAGATCACAGTAATGTATGATGATTACAGAGAAGTTAATGGATTAATGATTCCTTACAAATTAGTTCAAGTTATTGGCGAAATGTCATTAGAAGGAACTGTAAAAGAAGTATTATTCAATAGTAAAATTGACGATTCATTATTCAAATAAATCGCACTTTTCTTTTTTAAAAAGAGGTTGTTCAGTTGAGCAACCTCTTTTTTATTTACAATAAATTCTTAATGACTTCTTTCTTGTCCGTTGATTAAACCTCCCGTATGAATGAAAACGATTTTTTGAAGTTGATCGAAAGGTTCTAATTGATCAATCCAATTCATCATCCCATAAAATGTTTTTGTCGTATAAACTAAGTCCAATGGCAAATTGAAATCGTGTTGTTGCGCTTGTTTAAAAGCAATTAATTCGGGTGTTGATTTTGCATAGCCACCAAAGTGTGCATCACTATGTACGACAACTTGTTTTAGTTTCTCATCAATTAATTCGTCATCCACATAAAAAGGATACAACAATGTTCTCATTTCTGTTAATGCATCAAAACCTTTCAAAGCGGGAACAACATGCAGTGTTGTTTGATCAGATAATGCAGTCAAAACACCACAACTAGTTGTCGTTGTACCTTGCGCAATAAAAATGTGATCTGGTTCGAAAGGTATTTCCTGGATGATTTCTTGGCAACCAATCAATCCATGATAGTTTGCTCCTCCTTCTGGAACTAATAAAAAAGTGGGGAAATCTTCTTTCCACTCTTCTTGCGTGATTTTTTCATTCCGCAATTGATATTCGACACGAGAAATGAAAATCAATTTCATCCCTAATTCGTGGCATCTTTTTAAATTGGCATTAGAGTCTTTTGTTAATTCCTCCCCACGTACTACTCCAATTGATTTTAAACCTGATTTGTGACACGCTGCAGCAGTTGCTAACAAATGATTTGAAAACGCTCCACCAAAGGTTAAAATCCCATCTTTTTTCTGATAATTGGCTAATTCGATGGAATAATTCAACTTTCTCCACTTATTTCCAGAAACTTCTTTATCAATCAAATCATCTCTTTTTACAAATACTTGAACATTTTTGGATACAAACTGTTTAGCTTGTAACTCTTGCAATTCAGATAATTCAGTTGAATAAAGCGCCATAGAAATATTATTTTTGTATTATGAATGATGAACGTCCACTTCCGAAAAACAAATCACTTGCATCGGAAGATTTCTATTACAGTCCTGAAGGGTTTATAATTTTCACCGAACACTATCACTTAAAACGCGGTTATTGTTGTAAAAGTGGCTGCAAACACTGTCCTTATGGATATGACAAGCGAACGGATTCGTTTAAAAAATAATTACTTGATTTCATTTTCTCGAATTCCATTTTCTGGAAATTTACCTTTGAATGGATAAATTGCTCGCTTAATCGTTAATAAGTCTTTGTCCACATCACCTGTTGGCTCCATCAACGATAGAAAACCACCTTTTTTGTTTTTAAAATCTATGTATGCAATATAAATTGGAACTTTTGCATTTTGAGCGATGTAGTAAAATCCTTTTTTCCAATTGGGTTGATAACTGCGTGTTCCTTCTGGAGTAAATACAACGATACACTCCTCTGAGCGATTGAAATAATCGACAACTTGTTTGGTGACATTTGCTCTACGCGCACGATCCACTGGAATACCACCCATTCGTTTTAGGATCCAACCCAAAGGAGGGAAAAACAATTCTTTCTTGATCAAGAATTTTGCATTTATTCGATAATAGACAAAAGTCATCTTACCAACAACAAAATCCCAGTTTGAAGTATGCGGACCAACGACCACTACTGCTTTTTTTCGAAAGTCCTTTGGAAGCGGATCAATTTTCCAACCAAACATGCGTAATATCCAATAAAAGATTTTTCCCATGAAACAAAGGTACAATTTTCAATAAAGAATTACTTTTATAACATGAGAAGAAAATCAAGTATTTTTAAACTGTTACCAGTTCTTGTTTTAAGCTTGTTTTTTGTTGGTGGATTATTGTTCATAGAATGGATACGTCCAACAAATAATACAGACAAAATTCCTTTGCCAGAAAAATACAATTGGATGGTGCACATGGATGCTGCAAACTTTTGGAAAAAAGAAGTTTACACCGTTTTGTTTGAAGCAAAAGATATTGCTTTTTTAAATCAACTGCGGACTTTTGTAGAAGAAAAATTGAACGATGAGGAATCGGAAAAATATCCGCTTGCTATTTCAATGAACAGTACTGTCACCATTGTTCAGTTTGATTATCACAACAAACAGTATGCTGCAACTTATTTTGATGTAACAAACCCCGAGAAATTCCTGACGAATAGTCAACATGTTATTACTGACCAACAAGTTAGTGGAACACATAAAAATAAAGGAATTATTCTTACTAGTCTTTCTCCTGATAATGCTAAAATCAACAGCAATCATGCCTTGCACTATTTGCTTCGTTCAAAAGAAAGCACCTTAAAGTCTGAGCAAAAAACAAGTATTCAACTGTCCGTTAATACTAAAGATGTCAAAGGTAATCTTGTTTTGCAGTTGGTAAATAAATCAATTCGTATTAATGGAAACATAACTCTTTTCAAATCAATTCAACCCAATAAATACAGTTTAAAACCAGCAGGTTTTACCATTCAATCAAATTATATTCCTAACGAAATCAATCAACTTGTTGGAAATTTCACATCGAAAAAAAACAACTCTTTGCCAGCAATCTCTAGTTGTCATGTCGACTATTTGGGACTTCAGTTAGCTGATGAAAAACCTGGTTTATTGGCTGTTATGGGGTACGTTCCAATTCCAAAAATGAATGCACTCATTTCGTTTGAAAAACCTGTTACTGTTGCTCAATTCGATTCATTATTCCCTGAAAGTGTTCGGGAAAGTAAAGAACGATTAAATTTTGGTTCTGTTAGTTATTTACTCAAACAATTGGATGCTCATACGCTGTTTATCGGCTGTGATCCAGCTGTTGTTGTGAAGCAAAAAGAAAAATCACTCGTTTCGTTAAGTGGTGATTTAAATCAGTTATTGAAAATTGACGGAAATTCATTTATTGCAGGATTCATTCAAAACATGCCTCCTGTGAAAGCAACAAGTGATTTTATGAAAACAATTGCTACAAGTTCGTTACGCATATTACCAACTTCACATAAAAACGATTACACAGTAAACGGTTCTATTGCTTTTAAAAACGAAAAACAAGCAATTAACGAATGTGCCAAACTTGGTTTTTCACTTTGGAAAATATACAAATGAAACAACAGTCAATTGTAATAATAGCAAACGGAGCAACGTGTTCTTCGGAATTAATGGCCCATTACATGGCGGAAAAACCTATAGTTATTGTTTTGGATGGCGCAATGCATCGTTACAAAGAGTTGGGCTATCCTGCAGATTATTTGATTGGTGATTTTGATCGTAACACTCATTCTTTTGATGAAATATCCAAGCAATTTCCAAGTATTGTAATAAAACCAATGCCTGACCAAAATGCTACTGACTTTGAAAAAGGAGTCCAATTTGCTTGTTCGTTAAACCCTTCAGAAATAACAATTTTATGGGGGACAGGCAAACGATCCGATCATTTTTTCATGAATTGTGCTAACTTGATTTCATTCCCTCTGGAAAGAGCAATTCAGCTCGTTGATGATCATTCTGTCATTTACCGCATACCAACTTATTTCGAGAAAGAGTTTACAGCGCATCAAGTACTTTCGCTTATTCCAATTGGAACCGTAACTGGAATTACAACTTGCAATCTTCGCTATCCGTTAAACAATGACAGCTTAATTCTTGGACAAAAAAACGGAAACAGCAATGAAGTTTTAACAACTGGGAAAGTCATTATTCAGCATAAAACTGGTGCGCTTTTACTAATGGAATGTAAGGACTAGTCAGCTCAGACTTTCGATTTATTTCAATATCTTTGATATGTTAAAACACAAATTATGATCAAGAAACTGAAGTTGACCTATCTGTTGTACAATTTATTTCACCCCAATCAGTTGCGTCATAATTTGCCGTTTTATAAGCAACTAGGACTTCGCAAACGTTACTTCTCTCCTATTTCAAGTTCCGATTTTGAAAGTGTCGATGAAAATTTATTAAAAAAAGACACGAAAAATTTGTCTGTTTCAGCTACAGCACTTTATCAATCAGCAGATGAAGCTACTCAAAAAAGCACTTTAGCTTACGATGAAAATGGCTACATCAAACTAGCCAACTATTTATCGCATGCACAAGTTGACGAAGTGAACGCAGTTATTGAAACAGGTTTAGCAAACAAGGAATTACGTTTTAAAAACGGAAACAAAATCATGTTTGCTATTCATCAATTTGATGTGTTAAAACAAATTGGGTTGAATAATGAATTGACTACTTTCTTATCCGCTTTACTTGGAGGAGAAGCAATTCTATTTCAAAGTATCAATTTTATACAAGGAAGTGAACAACCTACACACTCTGATAGTATTCACATGACAACTTTTCCGTTAGGAGGATTGTTAGGTGTTTGGATTGCTTTGGAAGATATTACAGAAGAAAACGGTCCACTTCATTATTATCCAGGAAGTCATAAATTGCCCTATTATCTCAATTCAGACTACGACAACAAAGGCAACACGCTTTTTCTAGGTGATAAAACCTACAAAGCCTACGAACAAATGATTGACCAAAAAATTGCTGCGGCACAACTTAAAAAAGAAACTTTTTTAGCAAAAAAAGGCGATGTGTTAATTTGGCATGCCAATCTTTTTCATGGTGGTGAACCACATATTAACAAAGACAAAACAAGAAAAAGCATGGTTTTTCATTACTACCAATCGAATAGTATTTGTTATCACGAAATAACGCAACGACCAGCTTTATTGAAAAGAGTTCAATCCATTAAAAAGAGCATTTTATTTTAATCAATCAGATAGCTCAATGAAGCTCGTTTAATATGAGTACTTTTACAAAATTTTCAGGTTGATAAACTACATTACACATTTTCATCAAAAAGCTACTACTTGGGTAACTTTTGTTCATGGTGCAGGCGGAAGTTCGAACATATGGCACAAACAGTTACGCGATTTCAAAGAGCATTTTAATGTGTTATTGATTGATTTACGTGGACATGGAAACTTTGACTTCCAATCAAATACTGAGAAAAAAAACAATTACACCTTTGATGCAATTACGAATGATATCGTAGAAGTTCTCAATTTTGAAAAAATTGAAAAATCGCACTTTATTGGAATTTCATTAGGAACGATATTAATTCGAAATTTAGCAAAACACGATCCAAATCGCGTTGAAAGCATGATTATGGGAGGTGCAATCATGAAATTAAACCTACGGTCGCAACTACTTATAAAATTGGGAGTTACCTTAAAGAAAATTGTTCCGTATTTGTGGTTGTATCAGTTTTTTGCTTTCATCATTATGCCAAACAAAAACCATACTGAATCACGTAAACTTTTTGTCAGAGAAGCAAAAAAACTCAATCAAAAAGAATTTATCCGTTGGTTTAAACTAGCTGCTGAAGTCAATAAAATCCTGCGGTATTTCCGTGCTACTGATGTTGCAATTCCTACACTTTACGTAATGGGAGAAGAAGATTATTTGTTCTTACCATCCATTCGAAAAATAACCTTGCAGCACAATTTCTCTGAGTTAGTTGTCATAGAAAACTGTGGACATGTGGTGAATGTGGATCAAGCTAAGATTTTCAACGACACCGTTTTAAACTATATTCATTCAAAAAACTGATTCATTAGTTATTCGGAGACTTCTCTGATTAACTGTTGAAAATAGTCTGGTGCGAAGCGCAAGCGTGAACCATACCATGAAAAATATTCACCATCAACAAACATAATTTTCGCAGTTGGAAATTTTTCTTGGAATTTAGCAACATGTTTTTCTTTGAAAGGATAAGGTTCCGAACTTAACAGCACCAATTCAGGTGTTTCAAATTCATCATTCCATGCTGGATAACGTGTTTCTTGTGAAACGTTTTCAAATCCACACGCAGTTAACATGTTGTCAATGAAGGTAGCTTTCCCAGCGATAAAGTCTGGTGAATGCCAAATGAAATAAGCAACTTTATAAGATCTTTCACTTTTATTCAATGCAGTAAAAGCATTCGAAATTGAATAAACTAACTGCGATGCAACTCCTTGTTTATCAAAAATATCACCAAGCGCTTTGATTAAATGAATCGCATCCTCAAAAGTAGTTACATCGCTTATCCATACAGGAGCAATGCTTTCTAAAATCGCTATATCTTCTTGTGTATTTTCTTCTTTGTTCCCAATGATTAAATCGGGTTGCAACCGGCGGATTTTTTCAATGTCAACAGCTTTTGTTCCGCCAATTTTCGTTTTTTTGAACTTCCAATTTGTTGGGTGGCAACAAAACTTAGTGATTCCGACGATTGATTCGTCTAATCCTAAATCATATAATAGTTCCGTTTGGGAAGGAACCAATGAAACAATACGAGAGGGTAGTTTCTTGATTGTAACTACCCTCCCTAATTGATCCGTTATTTTTCTTTCAGACATTATGCCAAAGAAGCAATGATATCTTGTCTTGTTAAAATTTGTTTTTGACCATTTTCACCTTCCACGATAACAGCTGGAACTTGTTCATTGATCAATTTCGCGACATCTTCCAATTTAGTGTTTGCTTTCACTTCTGGGAATGGTGCTTGCATCACTTTCGAAATTGGTGTATCCTTCAATTGTGGGTTGTCCATTAATAATTGATACACTTGATTATCGTTTAATGATCCAACAAATTGTCCGTCACGTGTAACTGGAATTTGAGAAATATTGAATTTGCGCATTTTCACAATTGCATGAGAAATTAATTCCTCAGAATACAAGGTAACCAACGGTTGATCGGCATGACGTGCGATGACATCCGCTGCAGTTTTAAATTCCTCATCCAAGAAACCTCGTTCACGCATCCAATCATCGTTGAATATTTTTCCGACATAGCGACTTCCGTGATCGTGGAAAAGTATCACAACTACATCGTCTTCTTTCAATTGGTCTTTCATTTGAAGCAAACCTGAAACCGCTGCTCCAGCTGAATTCCCAACAAAAATTCCTTCTTCACGTGCCAAACGACGCGTATAAACAGCAGCATCCTTATCGGTTACTTTTTCGAAATGGTCGATTACATCAAAATCAACATTGGCTGGTAAAATGTCTTCACCAATACCTTCTGTGATGTATGGATAAATCTCGTTTTCATCGAAAATACCCGTTTCTTTGTATTTCTTGAAAACGGAACCATAGGTATCGATTCCCCAAATTTTAATGTTTGGATTTTGCTCTTTTAAGTATTTCCCAACACCTGAAATGGTACCTCCTGTTCCGACACCTACAATAAAATGAGTTACTTTTCCTTCTGTTTGTTCCCAAATTTCAGGACCTGTTTGCTCATAATGTGCCGTTCTATTTGATAAATTATCGTATTGATTGACGTACCAAGAATTAGGGATTTCACTAGCTAATCTTTTCGAAACGGAATAATAAGATCGTGGATCAGAAGGATCAACAGCAGTCGGACATACGACAACCTCTGCGCCTACAGCACGAAGAATGTCCATTTTTTCTTTGGACTGTTTGTCATTCAACACACAAATTAATTTGTAGCCTTTGATGATTGCACCTAAAGCTAATCCCATTCCTGTATTACCAGAAGTTCCTTCGATGATTGTACCACCTGGCTTTAAAAGTCCTGATTTCTCAGCATCCTCAATCATTTTCACAGCCATTCTATCTTTGACAGAATTTCCTGGATTGGTCGTTTCAACTTTTGCAAGGATAGTTCCTTTGCACGCAGCTGTTAGTTTGTTTAATTTAACAAGCGGGGTATTTCCGATTGTTTCTAAAATGTTATTATAAACTTTCATATCTTGTTTTCGGATAAACAAAATTAACACAATCCCTTGGTAAATTACTACCGAATTCAAAATGAATGAAAGTTGTCATAAAAAACGCGCAAGTTTTCAACAATGCACAATAGTTAAAACGAAATCGTTATTTTTGTGGTATGTCTGATTTTGTAGTATCTGCTCGTAAATATCGTCCGCAAACCTTTGATACGGTTGTGGGACAGAAAGCTATTACAAACACCCTCAAAAATGCTATCAAAAACAACCATTTAGCACAAGCTTTTTTGTTTTGTGGTTCTCGAGGTGTTGGAAAGACAACAAGTGCGCGTATTTTGGCTAAAACAATTAATTGTTTCAATCAAACTGCACAAATAGAAGCTTGCGATGAATGCGACAGTTGCAAATCGTTTAACGAAGGAGCTTCATTAAATGTGTACGAGCTTGATGCTGCATCTAACAATTCCGTTGAAGATATTCGTGGATTGATTGACCAGGTGCGCATTGCTCCACAAATTGGAACGCACAAAGTTTACATCATTGATGAGGTTCACATGTTATCAACACAAGCATTCAATGCTTTTTTGAAAACATTAGAAGAACCGCCAAGTCATGCTATTTTTATTTTAGCAACGACAGAAAAACACAAAATAATCCCTACTATTTTATCACGTTGTCAAATTTTTGATTTTCAACGGATTAAAGTAAAAGATATCGCAGATCATTTAACGACGATTGCAACGAAAGAAGCTATTTCAGCCGATCCAGATGCTTTGTACCTTATTGCTCAAAAAGCAGATGGTGCGTTACGTGATGCCTTGTCCATTTTTGATCAAATGGTCAGTTTTTGTGGAACAACAATTTCACACAAAGCTGTTATCGAAAATTTGAACATTCTCGATCACGATTATTATTTCAAAGTTGTTGACAACGCATTGAATGAAGATATTCCAGCGAATTTAATGTTGTTCAATGATGTGATGGAAAAAGGGTTTGATGGTCATAATTTCATTGTAGGATTAGCAGACCATTTTCGCAATCTCCTAGTTTGTAAAGATCCGCGAACAGCTAATTTGTTAGAAGTAGGCGAAACAACTGAAAAAATATTCATTGAGCAAGCCAAGAAAATTGATGGTGGTTTTGCAGTTCGAGCACTTGGTGTGTTGAGTAAAACAGATGTCGACTACAAATCGGCAAAAAACCAACGACTGCTAGTCGAAATGGCACTCATGCAACTCTGTTCAATCAAATCGGAGTTGGAAAAAAAAAATCCCTAACTGATCCAGTTGCGATTATTCCTTACTCGGGACAAAGCCTGCGTAACGAAGCACCAAAAGTAAACAAACCATCTGTACAGCCTCCCCGACCTGCGTTTCAGACAAAACCTGAAGCAAAAGTATTGTCTGCACCTACAGGAAATTTGAATTCCGGAAACGTTTCGATCAATCAACTTATTGCACAACAAACAACAAAAGTAACGATTGCTCAAAAAGATTTACCCGTTGAACCTTTCCACAAAGACGATGTGATTCGTAACTGGAAATCTACAGCACATGCTCAAAAACTTGCTGGACAAGACCAAATTTATCACGTCATGATCAAACGTGATCCTGTTCAACTTGATGAAACTACTTTCTTGTTCGAAGTTGATAATGCCATTCAATTGACCCGATTGGAAAGTGGTATGAATGAAATTTTAGCGCGTATTCGTCAAGAAATTAAGAACTATGACTTGAATATCAGCATTGAAATTTCCAAAGAAGCTCCTGATGAGGACAAATTCATGACTGGAAATGACCGCTTCGAAAAATTGGCGCGAAAAAATTCCAACCTTTTCGACCTCAAAAGTCGTTTTAACTTAGACATTGATTATTAAGATGAAAAATAGCCTTATTCTAGTTATAGCTTGCTCCCTTTTCCTGGCGGCATGCGGAAATGATGAAGTGGAAAATACTGTTTCAGAAACAACTACACCACCCAACGAATTAAACCTGGATTTTGATCAACGAGCACGCCGAGAAGTGGAAGCAAAATTGCAAATTCCTGTAACTGAAAAATACGCGTTTAAAGTTTACAAAGAATTCATCAATGCCGATACCATTCAAGATGCAATTATCACAGTAAATCGAATGGAATATGCTATCAGTGATGCAATCAAAAAGAACAAGCAAGCCAAAATGGCTGAAATCGGCTTCATGGGTAACTATAATTTCTTTTTCTACTACGACGGTGCAACAGATCAATTCAGTGTGCCACTTCCTGTTCCCTCTTCACCCGGTCGACCTTTAGAAGTCAGTTTCAAAAACATGGTTTCTGATTTAACCAAAGATGTGATTATCGATTACCGAATTCGCAATTCTGGTTGGAGAAGTTATTTCTCTGTTTTCAATGAAACGGATTTAACCCTTGTATTCCAATGGAAACTTTTTGATTATGCTGGAGAAGAAAAGCCTGAAGCATTGTTGCATGTATTGGAAGCTTCGCGCGAACATTCAGGAAAAGACATTTTAATTTACAACAGTGAAATTGATCATTATTCACAGAATATTGGCGATATGTATCAGTATGTTCCAAGTATTTCAAAACCAAATAAGCTAGCGTATCGTTTTTACTTTGAACCAAAATTTGGTAAGTACACGTTATATAAAACAGGTCCAGGTAGCGAACGTGCGCAAGAATTTATCAATAAATCGCGCAGATAAATTGGATCAAATTGTCGTAGAACGAAATTTTCGTTTTGAAATAATACAAACAAATGAGCCAATCACTCATGTGTTGTTTGCTTTTCACGGTTATGGACAGTTAGTGACGTATTTTAAACGGAAATTTGCAGCGCTAAATTTACCCAATACACTTATTGTTTTTCCAGAAGGTATGCATCGGTTTTATTTGAATGGATCTTCTGGACGAGTTGGTGCTTCCTGGATGACCAAAGAATGGCGTGAAAACGATATTCAAGAAAATAATCATGCATTAAATACGTTATTTCAGCACATAAACGAACAATACAAACCAACAAAAATAAGTGTGCTTGGCTTCTCACAAGGTGGCGCTACTGCTGCGCGCTGGGTAGCTGCAAGTTCCTTTCAATGTGATCATTTTATAGCTTGGGGAAGTGTTTTCCCACCTGATTTAATTGATGTGAAAAACGAATTAGTAGCCACAAAAAAAACGGCTATTTTCGGAAATCAAGATCCCTATTTCCCAACAACTGAGTTGAAAAAAATACAAACAGATTATACCAAACAAAAGTTTAAATGTGTTATTTTTGAAGGAGCACATGACATTGATGCAACAACTTTAAAAACAATTTTAACATGAAAAATATATTACTCGCAATTAGCTTTGTTTTGACATGTTCACTTTACGGACAAGATACCGAATTGTATGAACAAGATGAACCAACATCAAGTAAAAGTAAAGCGTCAAAAGAATTGGGGTTTGAATTCACATTTCACGCATCAACTTTGGGCGGAACTGTTGGCGGTGCTATGAAATTAGCATTCATCAATGAAAATAATTTTGTTGTAGGCCCAAGTATCCGATTACAACGTAATTGGTACAATAACCTAGGATTAAAAACAGATTGGTCGATTTACGGTGGAGGCGTATTTGCACATTACCGCATGTACGAATATTTGTTTGCTGGCGCTGAATTTGAATTATTGTCAACTCCATTTAAAAATGGATACTTTTCTGCAAATCGCTCGTGGGCTCCTACACTTCTTGTCGGTGCTGGATTTTCACGTGCATTTTCGGATAATTTTCGGTTGAATGCAGGTATCATGTACGATGTCATCAATAGCACAAACAGTCCGTTTCGTCAAGGTTATTTCATGCGCAAAGAAAACGGTACGTATATTCCTGTGATTTACCGCATTGCGTTTTTCATTCCGATATAACGTGTAATCAGTTATTGATTATCGTAAAACCTATCTTTTAGCCATTTTTTCGGATTGTTTTCAATATAATTTTGAATTTTTTCGAATGACATGATCGTAAAAACGTGTTTGCCAACCGAAATCAGTTGTGATTTTTCGGATTTCAAATGAACAACGTCCTTTGTACCAGCGAATAATTCGAGAAATGTTTTCATGCAACATTGGATTCATATCGCCCGCAAAACCACCGCTTTTATTTGATGTTATTGATGGTTTTGGATGATTTGAATTGGATGCGTTGGATGCGTTGGATGCGTTGGATGCGTTGGATTCACGTAGAGACGCGATTAATCGCGTCTCTACGTGAATCCCCGAATGAAAATCTGATTTTGTTTTATTAATAATTATTATTCCATGAATATGATTGGGCATTACAACAAATCGATCCAATTCAACAAATGGAAAATGTTTTGGGATTTCAAACCAAATTTTTTCTGCAATAATTCCTGTTTCAATTAATTGTATTTTTTCATGTAACCCTTCGCCAAAAAAACAAATGCGGTTTTTTGTGCAAATTGTAATAAAATAAGCGCCATTATTTCCATAATCCCAATTTTGTAATCTTGCAGAAGGTATGCGGTATTTGTTATTAAATTTTTTCATGCGTAGATAGGTTTTAGTGTATTTTATTATTCAATTCATCAATTGACGAAAATGACTTACATTAAATTACAAAATATCTCCTAAATCGCAAAAAGGCTATTTGAATTTTGAATTATCTGAGATTAACCCATTTTCTTAAAAACAAAAAAACCGCACTTTTCAGCGCGGTTTCGTATCGTTATTTCGATTAGCTTTTTTATTTCAATGTTCCAGATTTTCCGAAATCGATGAATTCGATGTAGAATACCAATGTTGAAAATGGTGGAATGGATTGATCTGGTGATTGTGCACCATATCCCATTGCTTGAGGAACATACAATTTGTACTTCCCTCCTTTTTTCATGTAAGGGAAACCAACAGTCCATCCTGGAATTACACCGCTCAAGTTAAAAACTGGTACAGTAGGATTTCCTAAAGAGGATTGAATGGTGTCACCTTCGTGATTCATCAACACATAATGCGCTTTCACATCTTCAGCTATTGTTGGCGCACCTCCAGAACCCGCTTTAATTGTTTCTAAAAACAAGCCTTGTGGTAATTCTTGAACGCCTTTGATTTGTTTCACTTTTGAAAAGAATTTCTCTTCACGTTGATTCACTTGTACCATGATGCGTTGGTTTACTTTCGCCATAAAATCGCCAACTAATTTTTGTTTGGTTGTTTCTGGTAAAAGCGTATCTTTTTTATTCAATGCCAATTCAAATCCATAACGTACATATTTCAAATCAAATTCCTTGATCGATTGCGCACGCTCCCATCCTGAATTAAAAACGGAACCTAACAATTTTCCGATACAATTAGATGCTGTTTTTGTATGTGACTCATCCATTACATTATTTCCTGGCGCATACAACTTTTGTAATTCAGCTTCACACAATTGATCGTAAGCTGTTGGATTTGCCAAACCAACTTCAAAGCCTTTTACTAATTCTTCTTTGTTGTATTTTGAAAAATTCGGGTCTTTGATAATTTGTTGCGCGTGGTCAGCACCAATCAAATAAGAAATCTGCTGTTTCAATGTTGTCAAAGGCAATGCTTCAGATTCGGCTGTATTATCAGCGCAAGAAAATAAAGTGATTGCTGTAATACAGAAAACAAGTAATTGTTTGAATTTCATATTATGCTTCGATTGAAATTAATTCAACATCAAAAATCAATGCCATGAACGGTTTGATTGCTCCACCTGGATGCGGTTGTGCTCCGTAAGCCAAATCTTGGGGAATGTATAAACGGTATTTTGAACCAACTGGCATTAATTGCAATGCTTCTGTCCATCCTTTGATTACTTGGTGAACCCCAAATGTTGCAGGCATTCCTCTTGTCACAGAACTATCGAAAACAGTTCCATCGATTAACGTTCCATGGTAATGAACTTTTACAGTATCAGTCGCAACAGGTTTTGCTCCGTTTCCTGCTTCAATAATTTCGTATTGTAAACCAGATTCAGTTGAATGAACACCTTCTTTTTTTGCGTTTTCAGCTAAAAAAGCTTCGCCTTCTGCTTTGTAAACTTCAAATTTAGAAGCTGTTACTTCTTGTAAATATGCTTGGATTATCCCGTTTGCTTCTTCTGGAGAGTATTTACTCATTTCTCCATTGAATACAGCAGTGATTGCTTCTGCCATTACAGTTGGGTTGATTCCTCCCAATTCTTGTTGCATCAAACTATCTGCAACACTCAATCCGATACAGTAACTTACTGCGTTAATATCTTGTGACATGTACTAAAAATTTGGCACAAAGATACGAGATAAATTTTGGGAAGAAAGTAAGGAAACGTCAAAAATGGTTAACATTCTGAAATGTTCACTGGAATATTGGTCGCTAAACCGCCGTCTGAAGTTTCTTTGTATTTTTGATTCATGTCCATCGCTGTTTCCCACATGGTTTTAATCACACCATCTAAGGAAACTTTTGCAGAACTTGGATTTCCTTGCAAAGCCAATTGACAAGCCGTAATTGCTTTGATTGCTCCCATCGTATTGCGTTCGATACATGGTATTTGTACCAATCCACCGATTGGATCACAAGTCAATCCCAAGTGGTGTTCCATTGCGATTTCAGCAGCCATCATTGCTTGTTCAGGATTTCCACCCAAACATTCGGTTAAAGCAGCAGCAGCCATCGATGAAGAAACACCAATTTCAGCCTGACAACCGCCCATAGCTGCAGATATTGTTGATCGTTTTTTGAAAATACTGCCAATCTCGGCAGCAACAGTCATGAATTTGACAATATTTTTTTCATCAGATCCACCAGCAAAGCAAATGTAATACATCAAAACAGCAGGAATTACTCCAGCTGCGCCATTAGTTGGGGCAGTCACAACACGACCAAAAGATGCGTTTTCTTCGTTGACCGCTAAAGCGAAACAACTTACCCAGTTCAATGTATTTTGGAACATGTTGCTTCCCGTTTTGATTTGTTCTAAAAAGTCGCGCGAATCTTTACATGAAATACCGTTTAATAATTTACGGCTCATTTCAGCAGCTCTTCGTTTCACATTCAATCCGCCAGGTAATATTCCTTCGTTTGTAACACCTCTAAAAACACATTCCCGCATTACGTCCCAAATTTCCATACAACCAGAAATTGTTTCCTCTTTCGTTCGCCAAGACAATTCGTTTTTTAGGACAATTTCAGCAATGGATGCATTTTCCTGTTCGCACCAGCGTTTTAAATCTGCAGCCGATTCGATAGGATAAGGCAATTGTTTTTGATCGATTGAGAAGTTAATTTCTTCTCCTTCTTTGACAACAAAACCACCTCCAATAGAATAATATGTATCTGACTTAACCGTTTCATTCAAGAATGTGACAGTCAAGGTCATTGCATTTGGGTGACCCGGCAACGATTCATTCATATGAAATATCAAATCATTAGTGGGATCAAATGAAACAACTTGTATTCCGTTGATGTTTAAGGTTTGAGTTGCGTGAATACCTGCAATTTTATCATCAATTAAATGTACAGGAATAGTTACTGGATCTTCACCAGATAAACCTAAAAGCACAGCGATATCTGTTCCATGACCTTTTCCAGTTTTGGCTAATGATCCATACAAATCAACTTTTAAGCGTTTGATTTCATGAATTCCAGGTGCTGCAACAAATTGTTGGATAAACTGTTGCGCGGCACGCCAAGGTCCCATTGTATGTGAACTTGATGGACCGACTCCAATTTTAAAAATATCAAAAACGCTTATTTGTTCCATGTTTGGGGTGTAATGTAAATAGCAGGTACAAGAATACGAAAGAAAGCTGTATAAAGCTTAACATCCGAAGTGATTTTATTAAAAAATGATTTTTGAAAAGTTGTTGTATCAGCGCACAAAAAACCAATTTGTTGCATCACTTAATGCTTCGTTGAATTGATAGCCGTCAGCTTGAAAGAGCTTGAGTTCTTCCGGAGAAGTAAAGTCATTTTCCAAAATAAAACGCGCCATTTTTCCACGAGCATTTTTAGCATACATCATGACAACTTTGTACTCGCCACCTTTGAATTCTTTGAAAACAGGAGTGATAACTGTTCGTTTCAATTGTTTGAAGGGAATGACTTTGGCATATTCAGTTGAAGCGAGATTGACAATTACCTCCGATTTGTCTGTTTGTTTTTCGAGCGCTTTCAACACCTTCATTCCCCAAAACTGATACAGATTAGCAGCTTTGTCTGAAACCGACCATTTTGTACCCATTTCCAAGCGGTAAGGATAAATCAAGTCAAATGGTTTTAACATACCATACAAACCTGACAAAACACGCAATGAATCTTGCGCTTTTAACAACACTTCGTCGGATAATTCATTCATTGCTAAACCACGATATCCTTCGCCCGTAAATAAAAAAGCTGCTGGTTTTACATGCTCTGAAGGGACATCAGATAAATGCCAATTTTTAAACCGATTAACATTTAATTCAGCAATGTCTTTTGAAACATGCATCATGTCCATTAAATGGTTTGCCTTCTTTTTTTTTAATTTCAACACGAGCGACTTCGCCTCTTTCCCGAAAAGAGGTAACGAATAATTGAAATCAGGAAATTGTACGTCCTCGTTGATTGATTTCGCTGGAGAAATTAATATTTTCATAAAAGACGACTAAAACCGTTTATTTTAAATTAAAATGTTTTTCTGCTTCATCAGCAATTTGACCACCAATTGCCAATGATGCCGTAGCTGCTGGAGAAGGTGCGTTTAATACGTGAATAGAATTCGCATGGTATTCGAAACGGAAATCGTCGCGTGTATCGCCGTCCTCAGCCAATAACAATGCCCTTACTCCTGCTCTACCCGGATGAATATCTTCCATGGTTAATGAAGGAATAATGCGTTGTAAGGTTTTCAAGAACAAACGTTTCGAAAATGCTCTTCGGTATTCATCAATTCCAAATTTCATGTTTTTGAAAAACAATTTCCACGTTCCCTTGTAGGTCAATGCATCGTAGGTATCGCGTAATGAGAAATCTGTTTTTCCATAACCTTCGCGTTTGAAAGTAAAGACAGCATTAGGTCCACATTCAATTTCTCCATCCGTCATTCGTGTAAAATGTACACCTAAGAAAGGGAAATCTGGATTTGGTACAGGGTAAATTAAGTTCTTTACTTTGTGTTTTGCTTCTGGTGTCAATTCATAATAATCACCACGGAAACCAACCACTTGCTCTTTTAATTTCACACCATCTTTACGTGCTAAGCGATCGGCTTGTAATCCGCCACAGAAAATAAGATAACGTGCTTCAACATTACCTTTGTTTGTAACGATCGTGGTCATTAATTCCGAGCGCTCAATAGCAACAACTTCGTGATTTAATTTCAATTCACTTTTGGGCTGCATGGAAAGCGCGATCTCCGCCATCTTTTCTGTTGCACCTTTGAAATCAATTATTCCGGTACAAGGAACCCAAATACCACCAATGCTTTTTACAAAAGGTTCAATTTCTTGTACACGTTTTGCATCGATGAGTTCAATTCCTTCTGTATTATTTGCTAAACCATTTTGGAAGATTTTATCCATAAACGGCAATTCTGATGGATCAGTAGCAACAACCACTTTTCCGCAAACATCATGCGCAATGTGGTGTTCTTTTGCAAACGCAACTAATTCATGTCTTCCAGCGACACAGTTTTTCGCTTTCAACGAACCAGGTTTGTAGTATAAACCAGAATGTATAACTCCCGAATTATTTCCTGTTTGATGACTTGCTAACTTTCCTTCTTTTTCAATTAAAACAATTGATAAATCGGGATAACGCGTTTGTAACTTATAAAATGTTGCAGCTCCAACTATTCCACCACCTATGATTGCTATATCAAATGACATGTTGCTTTTTTTTTACAAATATACACATTAAGCAGGTGTCCGTTAACCATTCACTTGTTGAAATTTCATTGCTTTTTTTCAATAGCTTAAGATTGTTTTTAGCTAGTTTGTCGAATTTCGTTGCAAGCTTTGCGTTTCATTATTTTAAATCAGTTAATTAGCGTATCTTTGCACTGCGAATAGTCGCTTTACACAAGAATTATGAATGGCCAGATCCCAAGAGACCTTTAATAAAAAGGAAAAAGAAAACCAAAAGGCAAAAAAACGCAAAGATAAAGCGGCAAAAAAAGAAGAAAGAAAATCAACATCAGGTAAAAAATCGCTTGATGAAATGATGGCATACGTTGACGAAAATGGCAACATCGTTGCTGCTCCGCCAGATCCAAGCAAACGTACTGAAATCAACGAAGAAGATATTCAAATTGGAGTTGCAAAAAGAGAAGACATTATTCCTGAAATCATGACAGGTAAAGTTTCTTTTTTCAACGATTCAAAAGGTTACGGCTTCATCAAGGATGATTCAAATGGCGAAAGTTATTTTGTACACATCAATGGAATGACCGAAGCAATCAAAGAAAATGATAAAGTCACTTTCGATATTCAAAAAGGACAAAAAGGTTGGAATGCAATCAATGTGAAATTGATTAAGTAATTCAACTTCTTAACATATAGCAGTCCGGATGAGTTTTCATTCGGACTTTTTTTATCTGTATTTGTTGCCATTTCAATCATCATTCGTAGCTTCGCTTTCATGAATGAACAAAAACTTTTTTTTTCCAACTTAAATGGATTGCGTTTTATGGGCGCTTTACTGGTTTTTGTTTTTCATGTTTTCAGTTTAAACAGAGAGATTTGGGGCGATTTTTATCAATCAACAAGTTTCCAGTTACTTTATAAAATAACAAACCACGGTCATGTTGGTGTTAGTTTGTTTTTTGTATTGAGTGGATTTCTAATCACTTACCTATTCCTAAACGAACTCAAAACAACTGGAAAAATCAACCTCATTCACTTTCTTTTTAGACGTATATTACGCATTTGGCCTCTGTACTTTTTAGTGAGTCTTTTTGGATTTTTTGTTTTTCCTGAGCTACCTTTTGGCATCACAACCATACATGAATTCTGGAGGTATGCGCTCTTTTTATCCAATTTTGATGAAATTTATGTGGGATTGAATGACAACATAAATTTCTTGACAACAACGTGGTCGATTAGTGTTGAGGAACAATTCTATTATTTCTGGGTGCTTGTAATGGGAGTTGTTCGTTTCAAAAACAACCGTTCGTTTTACTATTTTTTCTTTGGCTTAATCCTTGTTTCGCTCCTTTTCCGATCTTTTCACACCAACGATGAACGCGTACTATATTACCACTCGCTTGCATTGGTATCTGATTTAGCAATTGGCGGACTAACTGCTGTCTGGGCTTTTAACGGGAATGCCGTGAAATTTATTCGCTCCTTTTCAAAAATGCAACTTGTTTTCATTTATTGCATGGGATTATTGTTGATTTTATTGGAAAACAAATTGAATTCACCTGTTTGGATAGTCGTGCAGCGCTGCTTCCATGGACTGTTTTTTGCCTTCGTTTTACTCGAACAAGTTTATTCGATAAATTCTTTTTGGAAAGCGGATAAAGTCATTGGCTTTGAGAAAAGTGGACGATTGACTTATGGGTTTTACTTGTTTCACAGTATCGTCATTTTCTATTGCGCACATTTATTTCAAACATACAACTGGACAACAAACGTCTTTCATTTTATAAGCTATTTGGTGGTTGTTTTTGTCATCACTTACCTGATTTCTTGGATGAGTTTCACGTATTTTGAACAAACTATCTTGCGCTTAAAAAACAAATTTAGATGACCTCCGAAATAGAAATACGTGCTATACAGGCAACTGATAATTCAGATTTAGCTCGAATAATTCGAACAGTTCTAACTGAATTTGGAGCGAATAAACCTGGAACCGTTTTTACCGATCCCACAACCGATCAATTGTTCGAACTTTTTCAAACGCCTAATGCTCACTATTTTGTTGCTCTTTGGAATGGTGAAATTGTTGGTGGTTGCGGACTTTTCCCAACAAAAGGTTTACCAAACGGTCATATCGAATTAGTGAAACTATATTTGACTGCTGAAACAAGAGGAAAAGGAATTGGAAAAGCTTTGATGCTCCACTGCATTTCTATTGCAAAAAACTCAGGCTACGAAGCTGTTTACCTGGAAACATTGCCTGAATTACACATTGCTGTTGGCTTGTATGAAAAACTTGGCTTTTACTATTTAGCAAAACCTCTCGGGGATTCAGGACATTTTGCTTGTGATTTGTGGATGACAAAACAGCTTTAACCTCCGTAAAAAAACATCGCTGCAAGTATAATTGTAAGCATCCCAATGATATTGATCACTAAGCCATTCAAAACCATTTGCCGCATCGTAATGATACCTGAAGAAAAGGCAATTGCATTAGGTGGTGTTCCAACAGGCATCATGAATCCGCAACTTGCTGCCAAGGTAAGTGGAATGCACAAATTAACCAATGGCATGTTATTTTGAATAGAAAACGCTGCGATTATTGGAACAAAAAGTGTTACCAAAGCAAGATTCGATAATAATTCAGTGCCAAATACTGCAATAACGACCATTAAAATCAACAAAGAAGCGTAGCCAACATTTCCTAAATCCTTGAATAACAAGGCAATTGAATCGATAACACCGCCGAAAGACAAACAAGCTGCTAAAGCCAAACCACCACCAAACATGATCAAAATACCCCATGGAATTTGTTCGGTATCTTTCCAAGTCAATAAGGTTTTCTTTTCGGATTGTTTTGATGCAGGAAGTACAATCAAAAGCACAGCTCCAAAAATAGCTACACTTTCATCTGATAAAATCAAATTAGGAAAAAAGCCGTTTTTACCCGCAATAATATCTTTAAAAATCCAACAAACCACAACAAATAAAAAGACACTTACTACTTTCCATTGATCAATTGAAAGGCGGTGTTGTTGTTTTTTATATCCTGCTATTGATTCATTTCGTTCTTTTCCTAATGTCAACCAAAAAAATAGAAATGCTAATAAAAGCATGAACATACTTACTGGAAAACCGATTTTAAACCAATCGAAAAAAGTGACTTTTGTATCAAAATTGGTTGAGAGCATGGATGCCATTTGCAAATTTGGCGGAGAACCAACCAAGGTAGCCATACCTCCAATGTTTGCTCCATAGGCAACGGATAATAAAATATAAACTGCAAATCTATTTTTCTGTTCGTCTTTCGGTAATAATTCAATGATTGCAACTGCCATCGGGAGCATCATCAAAGCGGTGGCTGTATTGGAAACCCACATACTTAAAAAGCCTGTTGCCATTAAGAAACCAAATAAAATGCGCGGCTTTGAATGACCAACAAAATTGATGATTTTATTCGCAACGACAACGTGTATGTTCCATTTCTCAAGTGCGAGAGCAAGGATAAATCCACCAAGAAACAGATAAACCATTTTATCTCCGTAAGCAGCCGCTAATCCACTTGAATCGATTAAACCAAGAGGAACACCTGCAATCAATGGTATGAGAGCAGTTACATAAATTGGTATGAGTTCAAAGACCCAAAGAATCACCATTACACTTCCAAGTGCAACAGCATTCCAGTAATTTTTATCTGATTGAGAAAGTGACGCATTCGTTGTATACATCACAATGAGTGCAGCAATTACTAATGTTGCAAGTAATATTAAACGTTTCCAATTCATACTTTTAGCGCATAAAAAAACTCCTGCAAATCAATGATCTACAGGAGTCTAAAAGTAATAGGATTATTGTAATCCGTTCAATGCTTCTACAAAATAAATTCCTTTATCTTCCATAGCTTGACGAATTGCAGGAAATTCTTTCTTTGATTTTGCTTGGTGAACTTGCGCTAAAATCGCGTCTCCAAATGATAACGCTTCTTCGATAATTGTCTCCGTAGCGGCTGTTTTTGAATCGTTAAACAATTGAACTGAGAAACACTCATCAAGTACATCGATGATCATTCCATTTAATTGCTTTTTGATTAATCGTTTATTTGCCATTGCATTTAATTTTTCACAAATGTAACGAAAAGAATTTGACTAGCTGTTTTTGTTCTGGTATTGATTACAAATTAATCAGTCGATGATTGCATAAATGGTCTGTTTTTCGAAAAGAAATTGAACTATTGCAACTAACTAGTAGACAAATTGTTAATTTTACGCGGTGAATTATGCAATTGTCGACATAGAAACAACTGGTGGATCTACAAAATCCTCGAAAATAACAGAAATTGCTATTTTCAAACACGACGGCAATCAAATCATCGATTCTTTCGAATCACTCGTAAATCCAGAAATGGAAATACCGGAATTTATCACACGACTAACAGGGATCAAAAACTCAATGGTTGCTGATGCACCAAAGTTTTATGAAATTGCAAAACAAATCATCGAATTTACCGAAGATTGTGTTTTCGTTGCGCACAATGTTGGTTTTGATTACGGAATCATTCGCCACGAATTCAAACTGTTGGGATACGATTACCGCAAACCACATTTATGCACCGTTCGTGCTTCTCGCTATGTTATTCCTGGTCATGATTCGTACAGTTTAGGAAAACTGACCAGAGCGTTAGGAATTGAATTGAACGGACGGCACAGAGCTGGTGGTGATGCAGAAGCAACAGCACATTTGTTTACACTTTTGTGTCAAACAGACCCGAAAGGTTTGCAAACGTTTGTTCAAGAAGAAGTCAATCCGAAAATATTGCATCCCAATTTAGACCTTGATACCTTGGAAGAAATCCCCAACAAACCTGGGATATATAAGTTTTATAACGAAACGAATCAGTTGATATATATTGGGAAAAGCAAGCATATCAAAAAACGTGTCGATCAGCACCTAAAAAACAATACTACAATCAAAGGAGCCAACATGCGGCAAGAAATTGCACGCATTGAATTTGAATTAACTGGTTCTGAAATGATTGCCTTGTTGTTTGAGTCAGAAATGATTAAAAAACACCAACCGATTTATAATCGTAAACTTCGTAAAAGTAATTTTTCATTCGGTTTGTTTCGTTATGAAAACTCAGCAGGATATCAACAACTTTATATCGATAGTTTGGCGAAAAATAGCGACCAACCGTTGACCACATTTATTTCAAAAAAAGAAGGAACCGATTACTTAAAACGCATTGTTGATGAACACGAACTGTGCGCTAAATATTGTGGATTAGAAAAATCGACTGGTGCTTGTTTTGGTTTTCAAATCGATAAATGCAAAGGTGCATGTACGCAACTTGAAAGCGCAACGGATTACAACCAACGTATTGCTTCAATTGCGGAAAAACTTACGTTTGATTCAGCTAATTTCTTTATCGTTCAACACGGTCGAGATAAAAAAGAAAAAGCGGTCATTTGGGTTGAAAACGGAACGTATAAAGGATTTGGATTTATTCCATTTTATATTTTGAAACAACCGCATGCATATTGGAAGCAACACATCGACTTACGAGCAGAAGATCGTGATGCACGAACGATTATTCATTACTTTCTTCGAAAAGATCCAAGTATCATGCTTGCAATAAATTAAGACGATTAACATTATTGATTGTTGAATTACAAGTCATTTATCTTAAAAATAACGCATAAAAAAAGCTGAATCAATTGATTCAGCTTTTTTTGTATGTATAGCGTTTTAATTATTTCTTCGCTTTTCTTTTGAATGATTTCGTAAAGTCAATCAAGATTGGCGTTGCAACACACAATGAAGAGTATGTTCCGATTACCACCCCTACTAACAATGCGAACAAGAATCCTTTGATTGCAGGTCCACCAAAGATGAACATCACTAACAATACAACGAACAAGATCATTGAGGTATTAAATGTACGACTCAAAGTTTTGTTCAATGCTTCGTTGATGACAATTTTCGAATCATCTTTATCGTTTGAGAAATTCAAACTTTCACGAATACGGTCGAATACAATTACGGTATCATTCATTGAGTAACCGATAACAGTCAAGATTGCTGCAATAAACGCTTGGTTCACATCCATATTGAACGGTAAGAAACCGTGTAACAACGAGAAGATTGATAATACAACCAACACGTCATGCGCTAATCCAATGATTGCACCTAATGAATATTGCCATTGACCGAAACGCAACAAGATGTATGCGAAAATCACTAACAATGATAACGAGATCGCTAAGGTTGCAGAAGACCACATTTCTTCAGAAACAGATGCTGAGATCGCACGTGAATCAGTTACTGTATACGACCCAACTTTGTCTTTCATTGCATCAAAACCTTCTTTTAATTTCGCTTCCACTTCTGGAGTAGCTCCATCATTTGACAACATGTAATTAGTTGTAATTTCCAAGTTGTAACTATTCGATTTTGTTTTTACTTCAACTGAAGCAGGCTCTTTCGCTCCTTTTTCAACAAAAACTTTTGTCAATTGGTTTTCAACGAAATCCACATCTGCTGCTTTTTCAACTTTCACACCAAATGTTCGTCCACCTGTAAACTCAACACTTTGTTTTAATCCACGGCTGAATAATGAAACAGCTCCTGCAATTGTGATAGCAATTGAGAAAATATAGAAATACTTACGTTTTCCAATCCAATCAAAGTTAAAGTTTTTGAACATATTATGTGTCATTCCAGTACTGAATGAAACTGTTTTACCTTTTTCTAATGCAGAATAGATAATCAATTTAGAAATGATAATTGCAGAGAAAACAGAAGTAAAGATACCGACGATCAATGTAGTCGCGAATGATTCAATTTCACCTGTTCCAAATACTTTCAAGATAATTGCAACCAATAAGTGCGTCATGTTTGCATCGATGATAGAAGGCAATGCTTTTACGAAACCTGTTGTAACAGAAGCTTCTGTTCCATGTCCTAATGCCTGCTCTTCTTTGATACGTTCAAATATTAAGATATTCGCATCGACTGCTGTACCAATTGTTAAAACGATACCTGCGATACCTGCTAATGTTAATACCGCACCAAAAGAAGCTAAACATCCGAAAATCAAAATAACATTCACCAATAAAGCGATGTTTGCGATTAAACCTCCTTTTCCGTAGTAGAAGTACATGTAAATGAATACCGCTAAGAAAGCAAAAGCAAATGAAACCAATCCTGATTTCGAGTTTTCAGCACCAATTGTTGGTCCTACTTTCGTTTGTTCTTTGATAACACATGGCGCAGGTAAAGCTCCACCATTTAACAATCCAGCTAAATCAGTTGCTTCTTCAATTGTAAAGTCACCTGTGATTTCAGTATTTCCTCCTGTAATTGCATTTTGTACAACAGGCGCTGAGTAAACAACATTATCCATTGTAATTGCAACTTGACGTTGGATATTCTCTTGCGTCATTTCAGCCCATTTCTCAGAACCTTCAATCGTCATTTGAACATTAACTGTACGAACACCTCTTTGTTGATCAAATGAAGTAGTTGCGTTTTTCACATCTGTTCCACCTACACGCGCAACACCATCTTCAGGAACTTTGATAGCGTATAACATGTAAGCTTTTTGGTTTTTAGCTGTTCGGCTATCTTCCAATTCAGCAGACCACATGAATTTCAAATCTTCTGGAAACAAACTCATGATATCTTCACGAGCTAATATTTTTGTCACGCTTTCTTTGTCTTGTTCAGAAGCTTCACCAACCATACAACTGTTTGGATCAACACCCAAACCTTTTAAGTAAGTAGTCAATCCTTTCAAGTCTGACTTGATAGTCGTTGTTTTTGGAGCGACTTTTTTAGCTGTATCAATATTGTCTGATTTAGTTGTGTCTTCAGCTAAAATGTCAGACTCTTCAATTCGTAATTCTGGTCTGTTTGACATTGAAACTGCTTCGTTCAATGCAGCAGCAAAATCTTGTAAACGGTACGTTTCGAAGAATTGTAAGTTCGCAGTTGATTGTAATTTACGTGCAACTGTTGCTTCATCTTGAACACCTGGTAATTCAATATACAAACGGCTTGAACCAGCTTCTTTTTGAATATTTGGTTGCGCAACACCGAACTGATTGATACGCTTGCTCATGATTTGTTCAACACCATCCATTGAACTAGCAATTTTATCACGGAAGAATTTTTTTACTTCAGCATTCGTAGATGAAATTTTTAATTCTTTCACCTCAGAAATAGATAAATCTTTTACCAATAAACGGTTTTTATTTTGTTTCTCGTATTGAGCAACAAATAAGTCGATGAAATCACCACCTTTTGTCGTATGAATTGCTAAAGCTACATCAAATGGACGTTTGAAGTTCAAATCGCGGTTGTTACGTGCATAACTTTTGATCAACTCAGGAACTGAGATTTCCAATGTTACACTCATCCCTCCTACTAAGTCAAGACCTAAGGCCAATGAACGTGCTTTCACTTCTTTGTAGTTTGTTCCCAAACCTGGATAAACCGCAACCTCTGCTTTTTCTTTCAACACTTGGTTCAAGAAAGCAGCTTTCGCTAATTCGTATGATTCAGGTTGCCCAAAATCAATTTCAACATTGTTAGGTAGCACGTACATGTTATCAGTCGATTTGGCTTTGTTCATTGCCTCTTCAACTCTCATTACTGCTTCGTTCTCAGCACCTTCTTCCACATCCAGTGCAACCCATGTAAACGATAATTGATAAACACATACAGCGGTTAGCAAAATCGTCAGAAACCAGAAAAATCCTTTATTACGCATTATTTTGTTCTTAATATAAGGTCGCAAATATAGAACTTTGAAAGTTGAATTTCAACTTAAAACACAACCTTTTATCAAAATATACGAAAACTGTAGTGTTTTCAGGTATTTGAACGGTAAAAAACAGTTGATTTTTTAGAGCGATTTACTAAAATCGATGATTTTGTTCGTGAAATTCTCCCACGAATGAGCTTCTTTGTACGCCAATATTTCTCGTGAAAAAACAAGTTTTAAATCATTCGAATAGTAGTTGTCAATTGCTGCACTAATTTCATTAGCCACAGGATTTGGCACGATTAAACCGTTTTTTTCGTGATTAATCGATTCTTTCAAACCACCAACATCTGTTGCTATGATTGGTAACTCAAAATGATAAGCAATCGAAGTAATCCCACTTTGAGTCGCAGATTTATAAGGCAAGACACAGACGTCTGCAAGCGAGAAAAAAGGTGGGACATCAGCATCACCAATGTAATGATTGAAGACATGAATCCGATTCGCCAATCCAGCTGCATTTATTTGTTCCGTGTATTTATCAAACGAACCATAAACTTCTCCCGCAACAATTAAATGAAGTGATTCATCTACTGATTTCATTGCATCAATTAACAAATCCAATCCTTTGTAATCACGAATAAATCCAAAAAATAAAATGTATTTGTGACTTGGGTCGAGTTGTAATGCCTGTGCAGCTGCTTCTTTGCTTAACTTTTCACCAAAATGATTGTACAAAGGATGATCAATTCGCAAGTATTTCGCATCAGGTTTCATGGAAAGCAAATCAGCTAACACACTGTTTGACATGACAATGTATCCATCTGTATGTTTTAAAAAATAACGATTACACCACTTATCAAAAAAGCGTTTTTCATGCGGTATCAAATTATCCAACACACAAATGCGTTTCGTATTTTTCCGTTGTAGTTTTGCGACTGTACCCAATGCAGGAGCGAAAAAAGTCATCCAATATTTCATGAGTAAAATATCGGGTTGCTGCTTTTTTATGTAGCGTGCTGTTTTGAAATAAGTAAAAGGATTGATTGTGTCTAATAATCGTTTTGCTGGAATTTTATCAGACGGATCGTTTTCGGTAACAAATTGTGTTTCACCAGGAAACAATAAATTAGGGTATTGTCGTGTAAACGTAACCGCGTTTACTTGGTGCGCTTCCTCCAATGCGCGGTACATACTTGCATTGAATTGAGCAATTCCACCTCTGAACGGATAACAAGTTGACAATAACGTAATTTTCATCTTATTATCCATTTATTGTTCGTGAAACAGCTGCATGAATCATGTCTGGAGTAATGTCGTGCATACATGCTTTTTCATTGACACACGTATTGCCATAAAAACATACACAACCATTTGGTGGCTGAACTATTTCACCACGACCATACAATTCAAACTCGTGCGCATTGAAAATGGTATTGATCAGTATCATTTTCTTTTGAAGTGCCGTTGAAATGTGCATCATCATTGTTACTTGAGTAACAATTAGGTCACAAGCATCCGTCAACGCGATAAATTCTTCTAATGAAAAATGTCCAGGATAAAACGCACCACTCTCTTTTGACAGTTGCGTGTTTTTAGGATGCTCCAACTCTCCACCAAGAAATACAGGAAAATATCCGGCTTCTTTGAGTTTTGATGCAAGTTCTAGCCAAGCTTCAACAGACCAAAGTCGTGTATTCCAACGTGGCCCACATCCTGTATTTAAACCGATAATTTTCTTTCCAGCGGCTAATTCAGCTAAACGACCTTTCCATTGCAGAGAAAGTTGTTCGTTTTTATTGATCAAATAAGGTTCTTGTTGGAAGTTAAAATGACAAATTTCGAAGATTTCCTCCAAATAACTTTTGGTGTTGTTTTTTGATAATTCATCAAAATATCCAGTCATTAACTTATGTTCAGCCGCAGGAGTAGCGGGTTGAATTTTCCCATCAAAATAGGTGTATCCAAACTTTTCTTTTGCCGTAATCTGATCCAACAACATACACGCTTCTTCTTCTTTATCCAAATTGATAGCAATATCGAAATGCTTGTTGGTCAACAAATGAAGCGAAAAAGCATCTGGCTTTAAAATAGAATGAATCTGTTTTGAAGGCAATACTTCAGGTGAATGCGTCAACCAAGTAATGTGACAATTCGGATATAAATTATTGAATTTCACCACCAAAGGAGTTGTACGAATCACATCACCTAAAGCACCTAATTTGATGATAGCAATTCGTTTCGAAATTGGAGCATAAACGGGACAAGATGTACACGTGTAATCGTGCTCTTTGTTCGGTTTACAAGGAATATTTCCTCTAAAATGGAGACAGTCTTGTTTTACATCCTTGAATTGCATGCTGAAATTAATTTAAACAAAAATAGAATTAATTCTTAACGATGATGCTTATTCAATTCCGAAATCTATAATTTGCATGATTTGTGTGAATCCCTTTGTTACTTGCGTTGTGTCAAAATTAGTGATTTCATCATCTTTGTACACTTTAGCAATCATACCAACATTCTTTGCATAAACCTCGTACTTTCGTTTGTGTTGAATGAGATTGAGGATGTTTTCTTGTTGCACAACTAGCGAAAGCGGAAACGAAAGACCATTAATGATTTGTGGTTGATGAATGTTGCTGTAATGAGCTTGAATCGGTGACAAGGTATTGTATGCATTGATATTCCACGATTTTTCTGCTGTTGGTGCAAAAACTAATTTGACAACACGGTTGTTTTCTTCCACCAATTCTGCACGATTAGCTGCAATTACTGCCGTCCATATATCTTTTATTTGCCAAGGACCAGTTGCTGAATCAGCAACATATCGTTCAAATTTTCGAACAATACGTCCAGAATTATCTGTTAGCGTATCCCCTATTTTTGTTTTAATAAAATAATCAATCGTGTAATTGTTCAGCGCACCGCCACCTGGATCAATTTTCTCTTCGTGAACCGAATAAATTGCAAATCGGCCTTGATCCAAAGGGAAGTAATTGTAATGAAAGTCAATGGGTTGTGTGTTGTCTTCCGCACACGAAAACAACAGCAAAGGAATTGCAAAAAGAAATATTATTTTGTTTGTCAAACAAGCTTTCAGGGTAGTAATCATGACTTAAAAGTAGGAATAATTTTCAATTAACCATTTGGATTGATTCCTTTTTCTTTGCACAGCTGCAAGTGTTTTGTTAAACGAGCTCCTGTCAATAATTCGCCTTGTGAATAATACTTCTTCCCTATTTCTTTCCCATTTTGATCGTGAGTTGTTTGCCAACCATGTTGCACACCATTTTTATAACGTTCTTTCATCATTGGAACTCCATTTGGATGGTTAACAATTGCCACACCTGTTTTTACACCGTTTACAAAATTAGCTTTGCTTTTAATTACCCCATTTTGGTAATATTCGATGACTTCGCCATTCAATTTTCCGTTGGTATATTGTGAAGTCTTTGCAACGAGCATCACTTTACTCGACGGATCTTCCGGAACATAATAAACTGTTTGAGTCCCATTTAATAACCCATTTACATAAGACTCTTTGATACTTTGGCGACCAGTCGGTCCGAAATAATCCCAAACGCTATCTTTTAGTTGATTTTTGTAAATCCCAACAGCTTCAATAGTCCCGTTTTCATGAAACATTTTAGCAACTGAACGTCCAGTCTTTTCATTATGAACAACGATAGCTTTGACAGTATTTGAAGGGAAATAATAGGTAAACGTTCCTACAGGTTTATCGTCTTTGAATTGTCCTTTGTATTGTGCCACTTTTGAATTTGGGTATTTTTTTTCCCAAGGACCTTGTTTTTTTCCAGCTGCGTCTGTTTTATTGATTGTCTGTGCAGTTGCATTAAAAACAACTAACAATAATAAAAGTGACATAAATACTGTTTTCATACCTTATAATTGTTGAATAAATGATTCCAATGAATCTACTGTTATATCAGCAGTTGGATGTATTTGTTTGTCGTGGCTAACAAAAACAGTTTTCATGCCTGCATTTTTTCCAAACTCAATATCCGAGTTGGAATCACCCACCATAATTGATTTCGAAAAATCGATTAGCGGAAATTGCTGTTTTGCTTGCATTGCCATGCCTGTTTTTGGTTTGCGATCGTTACTTTTTTCGTGCGCTAGGCTTGGTGCAAAATAATAAGCATCAATGTGCGCATTCGATTCTAGTAATAAATCAGAGCAATAACGATGAATTGTCAAAAGGTTACTTTCCGTCATCAATCCTTTTCCAATTCCTTGTTGATTGGTTACTACAACAACTTTGTAAAAGATTTGGTTTGCTGTTGCAATAGCATTTGTAACACCGTTTAGCAAAGAAAATTCTTCTGTTGTTTTGACATAATCTCCAATTAATCGCTGATTGATAACACCATCACGATCTAAAAACAAGGTCCACTCATTGGTGATGTCCCAAAGCATCTTATAATTCTTGTTCAATCAAATAATTGTTGCGTGTTGACGAATTTCTTCCGATTAATTCAGCTAAGAAACCAGCTAAGAAAAATTGAACACCTAGTATCATAGCTGTTAAACTGACATAAAACTCTGTACGATCAGCTAACTTTTTAGCGGTTTCATTGAAGAATAATTTATCGATTCCTAGATAGAAAGCAAAACTAAAACCAATCAAGAATAACAAAGTTCCCATTGCGCCAAAGAAATGCATTGGTTTTTTACCAAATTTTCCCATAAAAACAACGGTCATCAAATCGAGCGGTCCGTTCAAGAAGCGATTCAAACCGAACTTGGTCGTTCCGTATTTACGCGCTTGATGGATAACAACTTTTTCACCTATTTTATTGAAACCAGCAAACTTTGCCAATGCAGGAATGTAGCGGTGCATGTCACCATACAATTCAATACTTTTCACCACAACACGTTTGTATGCTTTCAAGCCACAATTAAAATCGTGCAAATAAATGCCTGTCAAACGACGTGCTGCCCAGTTATATAATTTGGTTGGAATAGTTTTCGTGATTGGATCGTAACGTTTCTTTTTCCAACCTGAAACCACATCAAAATCCTGTTCCATTATCATGCGATACAATTCTGGAATTTCATCGGGAGAATCTTGAAGATCAGCATCCATCGTGATAACAACGGCTCCTTTTACGGCTTCGAAAGCAGTGTGAAGCGCTGCAGATTTACCATAATTGCGTTGGAATTTAATCGCACGGACATTGGTGTCTTGAGCTTTTAACGTTTCAATGACAGCCCATGAATCGTCTTTACTTCCATCGTCCACAAAAACAACTTCGTACGAAAACTGATTTGCTAACATTACTTTACGAATCCAAGCATGTAATTCAGGAAGCGATTCAGCCTCATTAAATAAGGGGACAACTATTGATATTTGTAATTCTTTTTCCAACGGGTTCATATTTCAAACAAAAATAACGATTCTTCATTCAAATATAGTGAAAACGTCTGTTTTTCGTACAAATAGTTTCATTGCATCAATTTTCAAATTACCTTATCCAAATATTAATTTTAATTTTACTCATAAAATATTCATTCAAAATTCATTTGATGACAATTAACTTCAACTATAAAACAAGAATAACACACTTGTTTTATCTATTATTTTCGATTACTTTATTTATTTCCAATCCCGTTTTTGGTCAAAAAAATTTCAATCAATTTGAAACCTTGCTAGCGAAAGGTGCTATTCCTATTGATTTTTCGAGTACAACACAAGAAAAAATTGAGAAAGACATCAACGAAAATACACGCGATTTATCAAAAAAGAAACAAGCAATATTTGTCAAAGGTATCCATGAACGTATTGATTTAATATTGCATTCAGGAAATGTTGTTTATGGAGACGAGGTATCAACTTACGTTGAAAAAGTTGCGGAAATCTTATTGAAAAACGAGCCTGAATTAAAAGCAAAATTGCGTTTTTACACCTTGAAATCGAACGAAACAAACGCCTTTTCTACTGATCAAGGAATAGTGTTTGTCACAACAGGTTTGATTGCTCAATTAGCATCTGAAGCGCAACTTGCATATGTATTATCCCATGAAATTGCCCATTATACAGAAAAACATGTTGTGGAAACGTTTGACTGGAAGACAACGCGTTCTAATCGTAATAATTCAATTGAAAAACTCAGTTCCTATTCCAAAGAAAATGAATTAGAGGCCGACCGCGTTGCTATCAAAATGTATCATGCAGCTGGTTATTCGCAAGAGGATTTAATTTCAACTTTTGATGTCTTGATGTACTCGTATTTACCATTCGATGAAATACCTGTTCCTTTTGATTACTTCAATACATCGAAATTATACGTGCCTCAATCAATTTTCAATTCAAAAACATTCCCAATTACAGCAATTGAAGATTATAACGACGAAAAAAGTTCACATCCTAACATTAAAAAAAGAAAAGAAGCTGTAGAAGAACAAAAAGGAAAATTTGCTAATTGGGGCAACAAGAATTTTTTATTGAATAAAACGGAGTTTATTGAAATAAGAAACATCGCGCGCTTTGAGAGTATTCGAACTGCAATTATCGATAATGACTTTTATGGTGCATTGTACACCATTTTCATTTTACAGCGCGATTTTCCGCAATCAAGTTATTTGAAACAAATGAAAGCTTTAGCATGGTTGTCGATTGCACAATTTACCGAAGCAAATAGAATTTCAGAAATTGCTTACGAATCGGATGAATTGGAAGGTGAAAGTGCACGGCTATTTGCCACGTTAGCTAAATTATCGAATAAAGCTCGCTTCACCATTGCATTACGCTATATCTATGACTTAAAAAAGGAAGAACCTAATAATAAGTTCATCGGCGAATGTTACAACCGTTTGTTACGTGTTTTGGCAAAAGAAAAAAGCTTCAAATTGGAGGAATATTCCAAAAACACCTTCCAAGAAGCCATCGCTTTGAAAAACAAACCCACTGAAAAAGTGGAAAAAAAGGAAGAAGAGATCAACTCAAAGTACAAACGTATCAAATCAAAAAAGGAACACGATGCATCGGGTGAAATCGATTCACTTGATTATTACTTCTATGGCATCCCAGATATCGTTGCAGATACAATATTCACCGATAAACTAACTAATTTCATTTCTGATTTGCGCGAAAAAGAAACCGATGAAAATTTAGTGCTGACTAAAAAGGAACGCAAAATATTGGAAGAACAAGAAAAAAACAAAGCTCGAAAAGTGACCGATCTAGCTATCGATAAATTTGTACTAATAGAACCCGTATTATTTAATAATGGCAAACGAATTCTCAATCAAAAAACAATTAACGATTACACACATTTGATTGAAGATATTGCAGATAAACAACTAATAACATGTCAATCCATTAATCTCGAATCAATTAAAGAAAACGGAACGTCTGAATTCAATAAACGAAGTACGTTGATTAGTTTGATTGAGCAAAAAGGAAATCTTGAGGAAATTGAAATGATGCCGATTGACTTTAATTACTTGCAGACAATGAAAGAAGAATTGAATACCGAAAACGTCATGTTTTCCGTAATCAGTTATGATAAAAACTTTAATGAAAATATTTTTGCTTTAGTCATTTATAACATGTTCTTGCCCGTATTTATACCAGTAACATTTTTAGTGTATTTACCTCAAAAAATTGTCTCATCAAATATTGTCACTTGCTATTCAGTTATGTTGAATATGAACACGGGGGAATTAATGAATGCTGGATACCAAGAATTGAATGGTAAACTACGAAAACCAGTTGTAGGTAGCTACTTTCACAACTTATTTGCCAATTTAAAAAAATAAAAAATGAAAACTTTTCTCTTAATAGTTATAAATTGCACCCTACTTCTCTCGTTAAATGCTCAAAACAATCAAGTAATTGGATATTATGGCAAGCGCAATTATGTGGATTTTTCGGTGAATTTAAACTCACCTTTATTATACAAAGCACTTAACCAACCTGATAGTTACGATCATAAGCAAGAAATCAAATTAATAAATAGCGGTATTTCATTTCAAGTTGGACGTATGCTAAAAAAGAACATTGGGATCGCCTTGAATTTTTCAAGTTTTAAATTAGCATGCTATTCACCAACAAATTTTACCATCCCTGTTACAAATGATTATTTCTCTGGAAGTTTTGATCCTTTTGTAACAAAAACAACCAGCTTTATGCCTGTTTTTACATCGTCCTATTTTGATAATGCACCAATGGGTCTTGAGTTTGAAGCGGGAATTGGTAGAAATACATCACGAATTGAAAATAATGGATTGACGTATTATGCAAATGATCCTTTTTACCAAGCATACGAACAAAGTATTTTGAAAAATGCAAATTTATTTGATTTCAATCAAAAGTTTCATTCATACACCATCATGCTTGGATTAAAAACACGTTTTGCTTTAAGTGACAAACTTTTAGTGAATCTTGGAATTCGTTTTACTGCAAGTACAAAATTGAAAAATAACACTTTTGAAATCAGTGAATCTTCCAATTTATTTGAAAATAGATTAGTAACAGCTGCTAACAAAACCAGAACAAATAGAATTGCTGTTTTAGGAATAGGTTTAACCTATGTATTTTGATCGTTGAAAAACAATAGATTTTAAGGACTGGGGCATCTCAGTCCTTTTTTTATAAATAGAAAATTGCCGCCAAAATAAACAAAACGATAATGACCAAGTATTGCCAAACATCAACAAAATAAGGTGCAATCTTTTTGAAAAAATCAATCATAAGTACAATTTTAGTTCCTCAAAGTTAGGGATTCAGACAAAATTTCCACTCAAAACGTGTTTTTTTATTGAAACGCATTTAAAATCAGTCATTTTGTCGTGTGAAAACAATTGAATCAGCCATTTTTTCAGTTGTCAACGATGTATTTTGAATTGGTGCGTAATTTGTCGTTTTGAATGCATAAAACACAAACAACATGGATGGCAATCAATTTACTATCAAAGCTCAAGAAATCATTCAAGGAGCACAGAATTTAGCGCAAACTGCACAACATCCTGCTATTGAAAATGCACATTTACTGAAAAGTATGTTCATTAACGATAAAGATGTTATCCCCTATTTACTCAATCAAAATGGTGTCAATCAACAGCATTTAGAAATTGCTTTAGACAGCATCATTAAAAGTTTCAGCACCGTAACAGGTGGACAGTTGTTTTTATCAACTAAAGCACAAGAGACATTAAACAATTCGGTGCAATTAGCACAAAAAAACAAGGATGAATTCGTATCAATTGAAATCCTTTTCCAAGCATTGGTCGAAAGTTCGGATGCTACTGGACAACTATTGCGCGACGCACAATTGACAACAAAAAAATTAACTCAACAAATCATGGACTTACGTAACGGAGAAAATGTGACTTCTAATCAACAAGATGGCACGTACAAATCGCTTGAGAAATACGCTAAAAACTTGAACGAACTTGCCAAAGCAGGAAAACTCGATCCTGTTATTGGGCGCGATGACGAAATTCGGCGTGTACTTCAAATATTAACCCGTCGAACAAAGAACAACCCTATTTTAATTGGCGAACCTGGAGTTGGTAAAACAGCCATTGCAGAAGGAATCGCTCACCGAATCATCGACGGAGATGTTCCCGAGAATCTTCAGTCAAAAATCGTTTACTCGCTCGACATGGGTGCGTTGATTGCTGGCGCAAAATACAAAGGTGAATTTGAAGAACGCTTGAAAGCTGTTGTGAAAGAAGTTACAAGCGCCGATGGAGAAATCATTTTGTTCATTGACGAAATTCACACCTTGGTTGGAGCTGGAGGTGGCGATGGCGCTATGGATGCAGCAAACATATTAAAACCTGCTTTGGCGCGTGGCGAATTACGTGCAGTTGGTGCAACAACATTAAACGAATACCAAAAGTATTTCGAGAAAGACAAAGCGTTGGTGCGTCGTTTTCAACCTGTACTAGTCGATGAACCAGATACCGAAGATGCCATTTCAATTTTGCGTGGAATCAAAGAAAAATATGAAAATCACCACAAAGTATTGATCAAAGATGCAGCGATTATAGCAGCGGTTGAATTGTCGCAACGCTACATCACCGAACGTCATTTGCCCGACAAAGCGATTGACTTGATTGATGAAGCTGCTTCAAAATTACGCATGGAAATCAATTCAAAACCAGAGGAATTGGATGAATTGGAACGAAAAATCATGCAGTTGGAAATTGAACGCGAAGCAATCAAACGTGAAAATGACACCAAGAAATTGGAACAACTCAGCAACGAATTGGCCAATTTAGAAGAACAACGCAATGCATTTCAAGCGCGCTGGCAATCGGAAAAAAATGTGGTTGAAAATGTACAAAAAACAAAAGAGTTAATAGAAGATTTGAAACTAGAAGCTGATCAAGCGGAACGTGCCGGAGATTATGGTAAAGTAGCTGAAATTCGCTATGGAAAAATAAAAGATGCAGAAACAAATCTTGAAGCAGCAAAAGCTACATTAATTGAGATGCAGGCTTCTTCGAAATTGATCAAAGAAGAAGTTGATGTGGAAGAAATTGCCGATGTCATTTCCAAATGGACGGGAATTCCAGTTTCGAAAATGATTGAAAGTGAAGTTGCTAAACTTCTTCGTTTAGAAGATGAGTTAGCCAAACGTGTTGTGGGTCAAGAAGAAGCAATTGAAGCCTTGTCCGATGCTGTGCGCCGAAGTCGAGCTGGATTACAAGACATGCGCAAACCAATTGGATCGTTTATTTTCCTCGGTCCAACGGGAGTTGGTAAAACAGAACTTGCCAAAGCATTAGCCGATTTCTTGTTCAACGACGAAAACGCAATGACGCGCATTGATATGTCCGAATACCAAGAAAAACACAGCGTTAGTCGTTTGGTGGGAGCGCCTCCGGGATACGTTGGTTACGATGAAGGCGGACAATTAACCGAAGCGGTGCGCAGAAAACCATATTCGATTGTCTTGTTAGATGAAATCGAAAAAGCGCATCCTGATGTGTTCAACATTCTTTTGCAAGTGTTGGATGACGGACGTTTAACGGACAACAAAGGACGTACGGTGAATTTCAAAAATACGATTATCATTATGACTTCGAACATGGGGTCTCACTTGATCCAAGAAAGTTTTGATGGTGTAAAAGAAAGTGAAATTCCTGAGGCAATGGAGAAAGCAAAATTCAAAGTGATGGAATTATTGCGCCAAACGATTCGTCCAGAATTTTTAAATCGCATTGACGAAACAATCGTGTTTACTCCGTTAACGAAGAAATTCATCCGACAAATTGTTGACATTCAACTCAAGCAATTGATTCACTTATTGAGCGATAAAGGGATTTCCTTGCATATCACAGATGAATCAAAAAAACACTTGGTTGCTGCAGGTTACGATCCGCATTTTGGAGCAAGACCAGTTAAACGTGTGATCCAAAAACAAGTGATGAATGAATTGTCCAAAGCAATTTTAGGTGGAACAATCGATACAGCTGGAGTTGTTGTGATGGATATTTTTGATGGAAAAATCGTTTTCCGCAAACCAATATCTGTTGCAGAAGAAGTTGTGGGATAAACCAGAAAATAGTTAGTATCAAGGCTCGGTCACTATTGGCTGAGCCTTTTTTATAACAATTGACTCACGACACGTTCCACCGCCATTTGGCTGATACGCTTGTTCACATCGGATTGATGCGCTAGGTAAAAAGTCAATTGATCGATTTCCATCCAAGCAACGACCAAACCAATCAATTGATGTTTCAAGGCAGCATTGGAGCGCATCACATCGTTGACAAAACGTTTGCGTTGAACGAGTGACTTGGTTTTGAAATCGGCTGACATGCTCGTGCAAACATGAAAAACACTTTGTAAGATATGATCGTTTTGAAACTTTAAAATAGGACGCAACACCTTGTTTTGAAAGGTTTCCAATTCAGTTGATTGCAAGGTTTCATCGATTGGAATTTCAGGTAATAATGCGGAGCGTTTCATCTTTATTTCTTACAACAGATGAAAACGCCTTATAGTTCAATTCTCGATTAAATAAATTGTAATTTTGTCAAAAAAAAGTACATGCGTTTTCAAGCTATTTTATTAGTCGTTACCTCCCTGTTTTCTGCTGCTCATGCGCAAGTTGTCAATACGGGTGTAACCGATAATTTTGATTCTGTTTCTGTTGGGAAAATTTACATCGGCGGAATGGTCGACACGTATTACGGTTTGAGTTCATCGTTTGCAACTGCTTCGAATCGTTATTATGCAGTTTCCTCGCACAGAACCAATGAAATGAATATCAATTTGGCATTCATCGACGTGAAATACAAAAACAACAAGGTTCGCGCACACTTTGTACCTGGATTTGGAACGTACATGAACGAAAATTACGCAGGTGAAACGGGTAGTTTGAAAAACATTGTCGAAGCGAATGTTGGGGTGAAATTGAGCAAGAAAAAAGAAATTTGGTTGGACGCAGGAGTTATCAGTTCTCCGTTTACGAATGAATCGGCTATTTCAAAAGACCATTTGATGTACACGCGTTCGTTGTCTGGCGAATATGTTCCCTATTATTTGTCGGGAGTAAAACTGAGCGTTCCAATCAACAACAAATTTGCGTTTTACGGCTACGTGATCAACGGCTGGCAAGAAATAACGAATAAATCGAAAGGTTTGGCATTGGCAACGCAATTGGAATACCGTCCCAACAAAAATGTGTTGATCAATTGGGATACGTATGTGGGCAACGAACAAACCGCGATCGACACAACGCTTGGCATGCGCTATTTCACCGACATTTACCTGATTTACCAATCAACAAAAAAATTCTCGTTAACCAGTTCTGCTTATGTCGGAATACAAAAACGCTTGCAGCACACTAGTTATTGGTACCAAGCGAACATCATTGGAAAATGGGATTTCAACAAGCAACACAGTTTATCTGGTCGTTTGGAATACTTCAACGATTCGGATTTGACAATAATTCAAACGGCATT
>CALJKJ010000026.1 GCA_937973685.1 uncultured Flavobacteriales bacterium
AACTGTAACTGTGTATACTCCTGCAGTTGAAACTGTATTCGTTTGTGTTACTGCACCATTTCCTGACCAAGAATAAACAGTCCCACTTGAAGCAGTCAATGTTACTGACCCTCCTTGACAAAGTGTCGTTGGACCTGATGCTGTAATCGTTGCAACAGGAATAGTTCCAACAGATACAGGCATTATCGCAGAAGTTGCTGTACATCCCAAACTATTTGTTACGGTTACGGAATAATTTCCAGTAGCTGAAACTGTGACACTTTGTGTGTTTGCACTAATGCCATTCCATGAATATGAAGCACCCGGTGTTGCAGTCAACGTTACTGACCCTCCTTGACAGAATGTCGTTGGTCCAGAAGGTGTAATCAATACCATTGGTGTTGGATTTACCACAACTGTAGTTGGAATTGCCGCTGTTGTACATCCATTCGCACCTGTAATTATTACGTTATATGTTCCAGATGAAGCAACGTTTATAGACTGTACAGAAGGACCCCCGATATTCCAAGCATAACTAGAACCTAGTGAAGCAGTTAATGTTACTGATCCTCCTTGACAGAATGTCGTTGGACCTGATGCTGTAATAGAAGCTGTAGGTTGTGGTTTCACAGTCATCGTCATATTTACTGCTGATGCACAGCCTGCATTATTTGTAATTTCATATGTTATCAATGCTGAACCTGCTGATACACCAGTTACTAAACCTGTATTACTCACAACAGCTACTGTTGGATTTGAACTGTACCAAATACCACCTGTTAATGGATGAGTGATTTGAGTTGTTGTTCCTGCACAAATATTATTACTTCCTGTTAAAGGAACCATTGCAGTTAAACCAACACCAACATTTACAATTGTGCTTGAACTATTTACACAACCATTTCCATTCGTTACAGTGTATGTAATGGTTACTGCTCCTTGAGCAACACCTGTTACAACTCCTGTTGTTGGATTAACCGTCGCTAATGCTGTATTATTTGACGACCATGTTCCTCCTGCTGTCGCATTTGTCAAAGTAATTGACAAGCCCGAACATACATTGTTTGGACCACTAATTGCTGCAACTACTGGTAATGGATTCACTCCGATTGTCGTTACTGCACTTGTTGCTGAACATCCATTCGCATTCGTTACTGTTACACTGTAGCTTGTTGTGCTTGTTGGTGTAACTGTGATTGATGCTGTTGTTGCTCCTGTGCTCCACAAGTAGCTTGAACCTGCGCTCGCTGTTAACGTTGCACTTGTTCCTACACAAACTGCTGATGCACTTGCTGTAATACTTGCTACTGGTAATGGATTCACTGTAATCACTTGGCTTGCCGCACTTGCTGACGTACATCCGTTTGCGTTTGTTACGCTTACTGTATACGTTGTTGTTGCACTTGGGCTTACCGTGATTGTTTGTGTTGTTGCACCATTACTCCATAAGTATGTAAAGCCTGATCCACTATTCGCTGTCAATGTCGTGCTTGCGCCAACACAGATTGTTGTTGCACTTGCAGTGATTGATGCTGTTGGTAATGGATTAACTGTTACCACTACTTGGTCGGTGTTCACACATCCGTTTGCGTTTGTTCCTGTTACTGTGTATGTCGTTGTTGCACTTGGATTAGCTGTTACACTTGCTGTGTTCGTTGCACTTAAGCCCGTTGATGGACTCCATACATACGTTGCAGCTCCACTTGCTACTAAACTTGTTGATGAACCAGCACAGATCGCCGCGTCGTTTCCTGCATTAACTACTGGTAATGGATTCACTGTTACTGCTGTGGCAGTTGAAGTTGCTGAACATCCTGATGCGCTTGTTACAGTTACATAGTATGACCCTGATGCATTAACTGTGATAGCTTGTGTTTGCGCTCCGTTACTCCATAAGTAAGATGACCCAGAACTTGCGGTCAATACAACTGAACCACCTTGACAGATTGTCGTTGTACTTCCTGCTGTTATTGATGCTGTAGCTCCAGCATTCACATTAATGACTGCACTTTGTGATGCTGAACATCCGTTTCCATTTGTGACTGTATAAGTAATTGTTGCTGAACCAGCTCCAACTCCAGTCACATTTCCTGATGCATCTACCGTTGCAACAGTGTTATCACTTGATGTCCAAGTTCCTCCTGTTGTAGCTGATGCAAATTGTGTTACTCCTCCTTCACAAACATTTGTTGCTCCAGTAATTGCTGAAACGATAGGTAGTTGGTTTACCGTTACATTACTAACTGCATTAGCTGAACAGCCAGCAGAAGTACCTGTAACAGAATACGATGTATTACTTGTAGGCGAAACAATAATTGTATCGTTTGTAGAACCATTACTCCATAAATATGTTGTTGCTCCTGTCGCAACTAATGCAACAGAATCACCATAACAAATTGACTCACTATTTACAGCAACAACAATAGAAGTTGCAATTGTAACCGTTGTTGGTATTGAAGTAGTTGCAGAACATCCATTATTATCAGTTATTGTAACTGTATAATCTCCTGAAGTTGAAGCTGTATATGAATTTGATGTTGCACCACTGATTGGTCCATTTACATCATTCCATTGAAAAGTATATGTTGACCCAACCGGAGCAATTGTTGCTAACATAGTAACAGATCCTCCAGCACAAATTGTTGTTGAACCTGTTGTAGTTATTAAAGTGTTTGGTAATGGTCTTACAGCCACAATAATATCATCTGAATTTAAACATCCATTTGCATCAGTTGCTTGCGCCGTATAAGTAGTCGTTGATGTTGGGTAAAATGCAACACCATCAGAAACTCCTCCTAACCAAGATATTGTTTCATTCGAAGTAGCTGTTAAAGTTACTGCAGCTCCACTACAAATAATTTGATCTACACCTGCATTTACAGAAGGTAATGCATTAATCACAATTCGAACAACGTCAGTATTTGATCCACAACCATTAGTAGCAGTATATGTTAAATCAACATAACCATTACTAGCATCTGCTTGAGATGGCAAATAAGCAATTGTTGTGCTCGAAATATTTGGAGTAATGGTTCCTGTTCCTTGAGTTGACCATGATCCAAAAATCGCATCAATAGTTGTAGCTGAAACAGTTGCAGCAACATTTGCACATGTTGTATCATCTATGCCAACATTGACACTTGGAGATCCCGTTAACACTTTCACAACAACATCAAAAGTTTGACCTGAACATATAGGTCCTCCATTTGGATTTTCATAATAAGGTGTAACAGTATAAGTTACAAATTGACTAACTGTTGACGTATTAACCAATGTCTGTGAAATGTTAGAATTGGTATTATTACTTCCAGATTCTCCTGAAACGTTATTGTTTGATTGAACTGTCCATTCGTACCAAGTATTGTTTGGAATAATATTTCCACCAGCACCATCAATTGGTGTTACTAAAAATGGCGTTCCAGAACATACCTCTGCAGTCATATTTGCAATAACAATTGTTGGATTAACAGTTATTATTGCTTGGAAATCTTGACCTGTACATCCGTTAACTGTTGGTGTTACAGTGTACGTGATATCTTGAGGTTGATTTGTTGAATTCGTTAATGCAGGTGGATTCAAATATGGATATGGGAATCCTTCAGCAAATTGACCAGTAATATTATTGTTGGTCGAAATTTGAGTAGTGTAAAATGTTGTAGCCGGAACTACATCCCCATTTTGTCCATCTTGCGGTTCAATATAAAATTGATCACCTGAACAAATAATTTGAGTTTTCTGAGTAATTTGAGGTTCTGGTTTTACAGTTACAATTACATCGAATGTATTTCCAACACATCCATCTTGCGAAGTTGGTGTAACTGTATAAGTTACATTTTGCAACGAACTAGATGTATTAAGTAATTCATCATCAATATTACCTGTTCCTGATCCAGTATTTTCACCTGAAATATTTTGATTATCAAGTGCAACCCAAGCAAAAGTAACATTCGATAAATTTGAAACATCATTTTGAGGGTCATAAGCTAATGCTACACTTGAACATGTAGTATCAGCAGCATTTACTCCAACCGGCTGTGGATTGACTGTTAAAGTGATTGTAAATGGTGTTCCTTGACATCCTGCTGGATCAGAAGTTGGTGTTACTGTAAACTCTACGATTGCTGGATTTGAGCTGATATTTTCAATTGTTTCAGTTACCAAACCAAAACCCGTATCACCCAAAGCTATTCCGCTTACAGTTCCTGTTACTGAAGTAATTTCCCATGTAAATGTACTTGATACACTATTTACAGCATCAATATTATCCTGTGGATCATACGAGAATGTATAATTAGAACAAATTGTATCTGTTGAATTGTTCCCAACTGGTTCAGGGTTAATTGTTGCAAATACATTAAACATATCTCCTATACATCCAAATGATGAAACAGGATATACATCATAAGTCACAGTTACACTAGTTGTAGTGTCATTTAAATATTGATCATTAGAAAGGTTTATTGCAAATAAACTATCAGCAACTGCTGCATTTCCACCACTTACACTTAATCCAGCTAAATCTAAAGCTGTTACATTATATGTGACAGCTGCAATTGAGCTACTAGCATCAAATGAAATTGCTAAAGAGTCATCACTACAAACAGTAACATTTTGATCACCAACAACTGGTTCAGGACGAACAATAGTTGTTAAAGTAAAGTTATCCCCCATACATCCATTTGAACCAAATGGAGTAATTATATATTGATACGAATCATTCGTATTTCCTGTATTGTTATAAATATCCAAAATACTATCAGCAGATGCTGTTGTTCTATCAGGTTGAGCATTATTAGACACGGTATAAGTATATGTATCACCAGATCCTGCTTGTAACGTATCTAAATCATAATTAACAGGTACATCACTACAAACTTGAGTGATTTTTGCACCTATTACTGGTTCAGGCTTAACTGTAATTGTAATTGTAAATGGAACACCAAAACAATTATCAGCACTTTCAGGAGTAACTGTATATATTACATCCTGATCTTGACCAGATGTGTTAACTAACGTTTGAGAAATTGAAGTAGCTGGACTTGAATTTATTGTTTCAATTTGTACTACAAAGTTCAAATCTTGCCCCATACTCATACTTACACCACTATTTTGTGCATAAGCAGAACCTCCTGCATAGCTTGAATTGGCAGTTAAATTTAAACTTGCGTTTAAATCCGTTGCTGATAATATAAATGTATAAATTCCAGCTGTAACAGGTAATGGTGTACTTAATACAGTACTATTTAATCCCGTAGATAAAATACTTGTATTTTGTGTATATAATAAATTACCTCCTGTTCCAGTACCATCATAAATTTTTAACGTAACATTATTGCTAGGAGTTGTTACTGAAACAACCTCATAAGCTATTGATGTTATATTACCACTGTTATTTACTGTAAATGTTTGTCCTGTTGATTGTGGATTACCCATCCATTGATTCATCATTTGATCGTAATAATCTCCTACTGATACATTTCCAACTGAACTTGATTGATTATAAATCATTGTGGAAGAAACCGAAGTAGATCCACTTTCGCCAGTTACATCAGGATTATCTTGAACACTAACGGTAAATGTATTATTTGTTATTCCATTTGAAATATCATCATCATTTAACGGTATATCAATTTGAACATTAGAACAAATTGTATACGTTGAATCAATACCAACTGGTTCTGGATTAACAACAACTGTTATATTAAATGGTAAACCTACACAACCTTCAGGATCTGATGTTGGAGTTATTGTATAAACAACTTCAGCAGGAGAATTAGAAACATTTGTAATTGAATCAGAAGCAACATGTCCAGTTCCTGTATCTCCTTGGTTTACACCTGATACTGATCCTAAAATTGAACTTACAACCCAATCAAACGAACTATTTACGTTATTTCCATGTATTGCATCATTTACATTATTTTGAGGATTAAAGCTAAAAGCCTCTTTTGAACAAACTACAAATGTTGTATCTATTCCTATTGGCAAAGGATTGACTGTAATAGTAAACGATTGAGGATCTCCTTGACAAGTTCCTGCAAGTCCTTTTAATATAAAGTTATAATCATCATCTGCGAAAAGTAAGCTTGGATTTGGAGTACAGTTTCCAGCTGAATTAACAGAACCATTTGCATATTGATTATTAACTCCAACTTGCACTTGACCACCACATAATGATTGGTAACCATAAGAATCTTCCAAAGATAAAATATAGGTCGTGTTAGCAGTTAAACTTACTGGAGATTGAAATACAAATGTTTTCCAGCCTTCTTCACCTGTAACAGCAGAATAAGTTAACAGTTGTGATGCAAGACCAACGTGATTTAAAGTATATAATCTTAATTCTACATGTAAATCATTTGCTCCTTGTACTGCTTTCAGATATACAGACGCTTCAGTTAAAGTTGTATTTTGAGAAACTGTAAAGGTTTGTTCAATATTTGTAAATCGACCACCAAAATTACCTGTTAATACTGAGTTATCAATAATAACATCCATAATAGGAATAGACGGTGTAACTGTGATTGTATCAATTATTGGACTACCAGTTGTGTTAGTCGCTGTAAATGATGGAATTGTAGTTGTTCCTGAAACGATTGTTAAACCTGTATTCGTATTGCTGCTCGTCCAATCTAATACTGTTCCTACAACTTGGCTTGTTAAAGTAGTCGCATTCACTGTTTCTCCATCACAAACAATTAAGTTTGTCAAGGTATCCATTGTTGGTTGCGGTTCTACTACTACTTTTAATGTAAAATCTGATCCTTGACAACCATCTGATGTATATGGAGTAATTGTATAGATAACACTTACCGTGTCCGGTGTTGTATTGGTCCAAGCTTCAGATGAAGTAATAGTTAAATCTGTTAAACCTTGTCCTGAAATATCATTCCCATCAAAATCAGTTAATCCATTTGCATTTATAGATAAATCAAACTGATCAATTGATGGACCATCGTTGTCATCATTAATGTTCGTATTCAACATTGATTCATTACAAACAGTAATAAGTTTATTTGAAATGACTGGTTCTGGATGAACGGTTACTGTTACATCAAATGATGCACCTGTACAATTTCCACTAACAGGAGTAACCGTATAAACTACGTCTTGATCAGTTGATGAAGTGTTAGTTAATGATTGTGAAATACTTGTTTGTGAATTAGATTCATCAGATTCACCCGACACGTCTGGATTATCTTGAACTGTCCAAGTATATGTTGTACTATCAGGCACTATTTCTCCAGTACAATTTACATTAAATGAACCTAAATTTGTACCCACTAAATTATCACTATTATCACCCATACTCAAAACTACTTGACCTACAGGATCATAAATAATAAATGAAACTTCCTCAGGATAATCACCAGCAACCGTCCAATTAAAAGTAATTACATCATTTGTATTTAATGAAATAGCAGTCGTATAATAAGCTGGGTCTGGACTAAATTCAGTGAAATCTGGACCCAAAACAGTAATTAATTGATTTCCACTATAAACTTCAATTTCAGCATTGTTCCAACCATCTCCATAACTGTCAAATAATTGAAAAGAATACATGCAAGAACTTCCACCACCTACATTTTGAGGTGTAATTGTAAACGAATCTTGAGAACAAATTGTTTCAAATTTATTTGTAATCTGAGGTGTAGGTTCTACAGTTACAACTACATCAAATGAATTTCCTGTACATCCACCAGATGGTGCAGATACAAACTGATAACTTCCACCATAAGATCCGTAAGACTGAGTTGTTACTCCATTTGCAGTTCCGCCGGAATAACTATTTTGCCCAGATAATATTTGAACATACAATGTTGTTGTACTTCCATTTTGAACTAATCCTTGATAAGTAGCTGCTGCACCAATATTTGAATCATCAGTATAAATTCCTGAACCCCAAACTGATGATCCATTTGTATTTCCTGTTACAGTAACTTGATAAATTTGTCCAACATTATTTGAATATGTAGACATATTAGAAACTACTCCAGCTATTTGATATGCACTTGTTGCAGGAGTAATTGTATATGTAATATCCTGAGATTCATTTGTTAAATTCATCAATGATTGTGAAATAGTAGACTGGCCACTTAATTCATCAGAAGCTCCAGAAATATTTGGATTATTCGATATCGTCCATGTATATTGTGTTCCAGTTGGAATTGAATCTCCTGACTGTGCATTAAACGTATAAGAATCTCCTGAACACAGAGTTATTGAATTATCTAATAGAATAGGTAATGGGTTTATTGTTATGACAATTGTTTCACTTGACCCGGAACAAGTTGTTCCTCCACTTGTATAATATGGAGTTACTGTAATAGTAGCAGATTGTTGAGTTAAATCATTTGCTGCAATGAAAGCTGAAATTTGATAATTATTAGAGTTATTAGCAGTGCCTGAGCTTGCTAAACCAATAGACGTATTATCATTTGTCCATTGAAAAGATGTTGCTAAATTATTTGGACTTGTAAATTGTATAGCAGAAACTGTTCCTTTACCACAAACAGTTTGGTCTAATGGATCAGCAACAGTAGGCAATTCATTAATTACAAATGTAGCTGCTTGACCAGAAATATTTTCTAAACAACCATTATTATCCTCAACACTCTCTAAAGTATAAATAAATGATCCTCCATCAGTTGTTGGAATAGTTATACTTATAATACTTGTAGATGAATTGGCAGTTGTCACTGAATGATAAGTGACTGATGATCCATCATTAATGGAATAATTAAAGATATATGGAGCTGAGCCATTTGATGCTGAAAAAGTTAATGTTGGATTTGTATCATCTTGACAAACTGGTGATGTTGTTGTTGTAGTTACAGTTGCAGTAACCTGTATTGGTTGTTGAACATGAAATGATTGAGTTGTAAACGAACATAAATTCGCATCTGTCACTGTAACTTTATAATAACCCGAACCAATATTTACTAAATCTTCATTTGTTGAATATGAAGTATAAGTTCCTGTTGAAGTAGCACTTTCTACCCATGAAAAAGTATAAGGTGTATTACCACCTGTTGCTGTTATTGCTATTTCACCATCACCTGACTCAAAACAAGATAAATCTGTGATAGATTCGCTAATCGCCAATGCTGCTGGTGCAGAAATTGTAAAGCTATTTGTTCCTGTACATCCAATTCCGTCTGTTACTGTTAACGTATAAGTTCCAGGTGTAAGTCCAGTTAAATTAGCTAATATCGACTGACCAGATGGTATAACTCCACCATTGGAAGCAGTCCATGAATAACTATAAACACCATTTCCTCCTGTTGTTAAATTATATCCTCCTGGTGAAGCTTGCACACTACCATCAGCAGAATTTGAACAAGTTGCATCTGAAGTTGCAGCATCAGGTGCAACAGGATCAGGTGCATTTACAGTTACTGTCTCAATCGCAATACAACCCAAATTATCAGTTACTTTGATTGTATAATCTCCAACTGCCGCATTACTTAATGAATTTGTTGTGCTAATAACAGTTCCAGTTGCTTGCGTTCCAGCATACCATTGATAAGTGTAAGGCCCGGCACCTCCACTTACATTTACTTGTGCTTGACTTTGAATTGGACTACAATTTGTTAAACTGTTTGTAACGGATGAAATTGTTACTGTTTGAATTACAACTTGATTTGCACCTGTTGTAACACATGCAGAGCTTTGATCATAAGCTGTTACTGTATATGTTCCTAATGGTACATTTGTAAATATTATTGAAAACACACCTGCGCTACTTGAACTTGGAGTTGCAGTATAGACATTTGTGCCATCAGTTAATTCAGCTGTTTTTGTAGTACCACCACCACCTTGTACCAACACGGTAACAGTACCTGAACTACAACCTGTCATTGTAACTGATGAACTATTAATCGTTACTGGTGTTCCTGTAGATAATTGAACCGCTGCAGATGTTACCGTACCACATGCATCTGTAATTGCTAATTTGTACCATCCAACTCCTAAGTTTGTTGGATTAGAGTTACTATTAGGTGTCGGTGAAACGACAGTATAAGTTCCTGTTTGAGTTGAACTTCTTGTCCAAACATATGAAGTAATTGGTCCTGTACCACCAGCAGTTGTTACAGTCAAAGATCCATTCGTTTGACCAGCACATGGTTTCAAACCTGCTGTCAATGAAATTGTTCGTGCTGCATTTACAGTTCCTGTTAGGGCGATTGTTGAATTAGTTGCCCCTGTAGAAGACAATGTAATTGTACCACTTTGTGAACCTACAGGAGAGGTTGATTTTAATCGCACATAAACTGTCGATGAAGCATTCCCACCTGATTGAGGAATTGACAATGTACTTGAATATGTAGACCCATTTAATGAAAACTCATAATTAGAGTTATTACATGTTAAAGAAATATTTGCTGTTAACAATGATCCCGATACCGTAAATGTTTGAGCTGCAGATGTTGTACCAATACATGTTGCAAATGAATTTAAAGAAGCTGTATTTAGTATGGTAGGTCCGTCTCCTATTGCATTTTTTAACACATAAAAACTTGGATTACCATGACCTGATGTCACAATATCTAACTTACCATCTCCATCCACATCAACTAAAACAGTATTTCCATATCCTTGGTTATATTTTGAGTATTTAGTAAATGAAGAATTTGTTACCGTTCCTGCAGAAATTCCATTTAAATTAAAACTAACACTAGTTCCTGAATTTTCATACCCAAAAACATAATCTAATTTTCCATCACCACTAAAATCTCCTGTATTACTCCATAAATATCCTTCATTAAAGCCTGTCAAACTTGTCACACTATAAGATGCAGTAGCAATTAAACTTGGATTATTATTTTGAATAAAATCCCCATAAGATCCTATTATATCATTATCTCCATCGTTATCAAAATCACCAATTACCGAATAAAAATTGTAGCTAGAAAGTGTTGCAGCTAATGTGAAACTTGGCGAACCTGATGTAGAATTATTTTCAAAAATAAAAGTGTTATTCCCATTTAAGACCATGTCTCTTTTTCCATCATTGTTCATATCTGCAGATGTAATGTGTCTTACACCATTTGCTCCAGAAAATGAGGTTGTTGTTCCTGAAAATGATATACTACCTATTGAACTAGTATTTAATCTAACGGTAAATCCTGAAGAATATGAACTAGAAGTAATCAAATCAACTTTCCCGTTTCCATCAACATCAAAAATTTCTAAATTTGAACTTCCAGAAGTACTTACACTAACATAAGTGCTGAAAGAAATTGAACCAGCTCCTGTAGAAGTATTTCTTAATATTGATAATGAACTACTACCTGAAGACACGATATCTAATTTTCCATCTCCATCTACATCTGCCACTTCAACGGACCAACTTGCCTCACCCGTATTAAAAATATTGCCTGATCCAAAAGTGTTTGCATTTACAATTCCAATTGAAGTTCCTGTATTTCTATGAACTGATACTGTTGAATTAGATCCAGATTTTACAACATCTGGTTTTCCATCTCCATCAAAATCTGCTACTGCAATCAAATTATCAGTAGCTGAACCACCAAGAACAGTATAACTACCAGTAACTGAAGAATATGTTACTTGGTCATTAAAACTAGTACTTGTTACAGATAATCCACCAATACTTGCTTTACTTACTCCAAATTTTTGTGGAGAGTTTGCCTGTAATCCATTTACAATTACAGTAATTGGCGCATGAATAGAATAATTTGGAACTGTTACAGAAAGACTTGTTGAAGTTGCTGCTGTAACTGTTGCTTTTACACTACCAAAATAAACAATATTATTAGACGGGGCGGCATCAAAATTAGCTCCCGTAATTGTTACTGTTGAACCAACTTCAGCAGTTAATGGGGCAATAGAAGATATTGTTGGAGATTGACCAAAAACAACATTCAACGACAACATCATCAACGCTGCTATAGCTGTTAATAGAGTCAAACCTTTTTTCACAAAGTTTGGTGTAAGTGAATCATTTTTCATTGTGTCCATAAGCGGTTTATTGAAAACGGATTGTTTGTTAGCAGCAATGTTTTTTGCCACTTTGTTTGTTGGTGTGTTATTCATAAACTTATTCGTAAATGCAAACATAGAAGATCTTACCACTGGTTTAGCGGAAAACTGTTTAAACGACAAAATGCGTTCTCCTTTATTGGAAAACACAGCTTTGACTAATGAAGGGTTACTAAACGTAAATTTCCTCATACTACTTATCGGTGTGCATGAAAAACCAAATTTTCATTCAATTTTCCATTATTTTTTTTCAAAGTACCTAATCATTGCATTGTGTATTCAATATGAATTCACGAATGCAACACATTAACTATCAAATAGTTAACGGTAGAAAAAGCGTGTTCAAGAATTGGTAAGACACTATTTTTCCACCTAATCAATGGACAAATGTACAAAGATTAAAGCAGTTTATCAACAATTTAATAGAAGAAATGAACAATTTTTTGTGTGAAACCAGTAACACTAAAATTACTAGAAAGCAAATGAGAACTCTTTTTTGAAAGAAAATGAACTCATGCACTCACAATTTTTCCAATTGTTAATAAGTAGGAAAACAACCTTTGGCGCGTTTTTTGTAATTTCATCAAAAATTACTCCCATGAAACACGTACTTGTTTTCACTTACATGCTCGTTATTAGCTCTTTAAGCTTTTCACAAACGCAGTTAAAAATGATTATCCACCCAGAACAAGTGGATTGCCAACGCATGATGCAACAAAAATGCTTCCAAGTGCGTATCAACGGCTCAAAAGAATGGACACTATTCTACGAACGCATTACCGGATTTAATTTTGAGCCAGGCTACCGCTACGAATTAGTAGTTATCGAAACAAAACGCCCAGAACCCATTCCTGCCGATTTATCTGCGTATACTTACAAATTGGAAAAAGTACTTTCGAAAACGGCTGTTGTATCGAACACGCAACTAAGCAACTGGAAAATCATGGAACTCAATGGCAAAGTGATTCAACTAGAGGGTCTGTCCCTTCAGTTGGACCCATCAAATAACCAAATAAGTGGCTACAGCGGCTGCAACCGTTTTTTTGGTAACGCTACTTGGAATAGCAAAAAAAACAAAGTAACCATTGGTAACTTGGCAAGTACTAAAATGTTTTGTGAAAACAAAAGTGAGCTAGAAGCACAAATTTTAAGTGCTTTGTCTGGCAAAACATTGAATGTTTCCTTCAAAAACGAACAAATGTTCTTTAAATTGAAACGTAAAACTGTGCTGTCACTTCGTGCACAACCAATCGAGGATGTTGTGATTGAAACAGACGAACCGGGTGAATTAGAAACAGAACCAATAGTTGCAGATAAACAACCATCACCGATGAATTATTTTGACAAAAAAGACTTGAAGTTGATTCAAATCAACAAACAGACTGTTCCAACAACAGTAGGTGCAGCCATACGTTTCGATTTGGAAACAAAAACATTCACTGGAAATGGAGGGTGTAATCGCCTATTTGGCACATTCACTTTTGCTGATAATATCATTACCATTGAAAATGTAAATGCAACAAAAATGATGTGCACTGACGAAGCGCTAACTCAAATCGAAAAAGCGTTTATCGCCAATTTGAACCTGCATACCCTTCAAGTTGATTTCGCTGAAAACGTCTTAAATTGTTATAATGCAGATGGTGAACTCATACTGATATTCGCCATTCAAAAATAATCAAAAGGTGAGTTGTGACTCACCTTTTTTATTTGCTTAATATCGTAATTGTTTTCCGACCTTTTACCGGCATCGTTCCAAAAACCATGTCCCAAATAGGTGTTGTAACACCAAACGCCTTGTCGTGTTGCTGGTAATGGTGAATATTGTGGTGATTCCACCAAAATGGAACGCGTTTCGAAACAGGCTTGCTGTGAACCATCCAATGTATCGAGATATACGTTAAATAACCCATCAAAAATCCAGCTGAAAAAGGAAAAGCAACTTCCCCCATTATGAGGTAATACAATCCCAAAAATCCAGCAGCGATCAATAATCCTGGAACGGGTGGCAAAATAATTCGGTCGTCGTCACTTGGATATTGATGATGAATACCGTGAAAGACATATTGCAAACCTTCGTCATAGGAGGCATCTTTGATTTTGTGGTAGACAAACCGATGCAACACATATTCCGCTAGGGTCCAAGCGAAAAATCCTGCACTGAAAAATCCGATTGAAGCGGTTACGGAACCCTTGAAATACTTGATAAATACCCCAAGTAAAACAAGTGTTACCGAAGAATAGACAAGCCAGATAATCCACAAGCGCGTCTTGGTTAACAATTCGAGAATAGGATGTTTGAATAGTTTCGGTGATTGCTCGTTTGGATATACTCGAAATTGATAGTCCTTGTGTTGGTTCAATGTTTCCATTTTACACTTTTTAGAATAAATAATTTGTTGTAGCTTTTGTGTAAAATTAAGCACGAAAGCCCCTTCATTAGTTACAAAAAAATGTGAAAACAGGTTAATAAAAGTTAATTATATACACGAGAAATCGTGGAAAATAAAAAACGGATTTGCAGCAACTACAAATCCGTCTCCAATTATACTATCAATTTAGAAACTCATACTCAATCGAAACATAACGTTTCTCCCAGCTTGTGGATAATAAAAGTTCTCGGTTGTAGTTGCTCCTCCGTAAACATAGGAGTACGTATAACCGTTATTTTCAAAGGTGTGATTAAAAATATTATTAATCTGTGCACTCATTTTTAAAGCTACCAAATTGGTAAAAGGAAATTCATATGAAATTCCTAAATGATTCACAAAATAAGCGTCAATGCGTTTGGTTTCATCAGAGGTGTTGTCCAAGTATTGCTTGCCAACATATTTAGCCGTCCACAAGATTTCCATCCGTTTCATTGGTTGGTAAGCCAGTAATAACGCAGCAATGGTATTAGGAGAAAATGCCAAATCCGTGTTTTTGTATTCCGTAGCACGTTGACCTCCATTATCGTAATCATCCATGTAAGCTGTAAATGCAGCAACTTTGTTCTGACTGAATGTTACATTACCTGAAACCGTGAACTTTTCAGAAAGTTTATATGCTGCTTCCAACTCAATTCCTAAACGGTAACTTGCAGCAACATTTGTGCGCGTATAACCCCCAACATCATTGATTTGTCCCGTCAATATTAATTGGTTCTTGTAATTCATCCAATACACGTTTGATTTAAATAAAAAACGTGGCGATTGATGGCGGAAGCCAAGTTCGGTGTTGGTTAATTGTTCCGATTTGGGTTTCACTCCTCCGACTGGCTGTCTAAAATCATCGCGAACTGGTTCTCGGTTACCAACAGCAACAGAACCATACAACTGTGTTTTACTAGAAAAGTTGTAAAGTAAGCCTGCTTTAGGATTTAAAAAAGAAAAAGTTGTTTGTTCCATTGCTTCTTTTAACACACCATTTACTTCAGAAGTTCCCAAATAACTGTAGTCAATAAAGCGGTATTGCATATCTCCATACAACGTGAAATTTTTTAATGTATAATGCGCGCGGACATAACTGGATGCCTCGGTCTTTTGTGCATCATCGTTGTAATATCGGTGACGAATATCACTTGTTGATGCAAACCGCGCCCAAATCACTTCTCCGAAATGAGCCCCTGAATACGTGTTAACCGCACCACCCCAAGTCAATTTTAAACGAGCTGTTTCGTAGGTTAGTGCATAAATTCCACCGTAAAAAATATTGTCTAACCATTTTCTGCGGATAAGATCGGAATTTGTTACAGTGTCCCCGCCCAATACTACTGCAGGCAAGCCATAGTTAGCCAATGCATCGTTTGCACGAAACTGTTCGTAATAGCCTTTTCCCAAAGTAGAATGAGCTGAAACTTGTACACTCAACTTCGTGTTAAAACGGTGATTGAAATGCAATTGAAAATGATCTTGGCGGTAATTATCAACTTGATTATCGTAGGTATAAAGGTTGTAGGTCCTGCCACTATTCAACAAGTTTTGACGTTGTTCATCCGATAAATAATTTCGATCTGCAAACGCATTCATGCCAGCAACATCATTTCTGATACGGCTCTCAGGTGTTCCTTCCCAAGCTTGGTAAGTAATTTCTTTACCGCTGAAAAAATTTGCTTTTACACTTGTTTTTTTACCAACCCAAGCGCCTGCTAGGTAATAAGAAGTTAAGTTTGAACTTGCGCGATCTAAATAACCATCGGATGTGATGCGTGACAATCGAGCATCACATGAAAAGCCATTTTTCAATTGACCTGTTCCAATTTTAATTGTGCTTTTTGCAGTTCGAAACGAACCAACAGATTGATCAATGATAGTATACGGTTTCTTTGAAACCTGATCGGTCACAATGTTGATACTCGCACCAAAAGCTGCTGCGCCGTTGGCAGATGTCCCCACCCCGCGTTGAATTTGAATATCTTGCACTGATGAAGCAAAATCAGGCATGTTCACCCAATAAACAGCATGTGATTCGGCGTCATTGATGGGAATACCATTGATGGTGACATTGGTGCGTGTTGGATCAACTCCACGAATGCGCAAACCCGTATACCCTACTCCTGCTCCTGCATCCGAATTACTTACTGCACTTGGTGTTGTTTCCAATAAAACGGGCAAATCTTGACCAAAATTGATTTTGGCTAACTGTTCTTTGGTCACCATTGAAAACGTCGTCGGTGTCTGACTCGAAGCACGCGTTGGCGTAATGACAACTTCGTCAATAGTTCGAGCTAGTTGAAGTAATCGAATTGTTAGGTAAACCGTGTCTTGCTGGTGGATAGGAACAATTGCTGTTTGAAAACCAATTTTTTGGAGTTGAATACGTAAACTATCTCCTTTCAAATTACTCAAGGTAAAATAGCCATTTGCCGCCGTCCTGGTTGTTTGGTAGGTGACTAATTCCTCGATAAAAACATGATTGATAGCCTGTTCGTTTTCATCTACTACAGCTCCAATGATTGTTGTTTGTGCGAATGAGCACAGTGGAAAAGCGAGCGCTAATAACCACATTTTTTTTGCATTTCTTGTTGTCATTTTCTAAAAAATTGAACAAGAACAAGGGGCAAATTCTTTGTTAGTGAATGTACCTTTTGTCGTTTCATTTTCCCTACGCCGGCATTATCCAGACAGGTTCCATGGGTATAATCTCAGCCTTATATCTAAAGCACCCCTTATGAGACAGGACAAAAATACAACTAATTCATTCAAAACAATTATTTTTATAAAAAACAAACCCATGAACGAAGCTATTCGTGCTTATCACAGTGCATTCGATCCAGAAGATCAAGCAATATGCGCACAACTTTATGAAACGATAACACAGCAATTACCCAATGTAGAATGCAAGATTTGGCATGCAATACCCGTATGGTTCGTCGATGGAAACCCAATTGTTGGTTATGGAAAATTAAAAGGATGTATCCGTTTGTTATTTTGGAGTGGTCAATCGTTTGAAGAAGCCGGATTGAAAAACGAAGGCAAGTTCAAAGCAGCCGAAAAACGCTACACTTCTGTTTCAGAAATTGACCAAGAAGCTTTGAAGCGTTGGTTGGAGAAAGCAGTTGCCATTCAATGGGATTACAAAAACATCATCAAACGCAAAGGAGTATTGGAAAAGCGCACTGCTTTTTAAGCGTCCAATAAGGCTATCAACTCTTCGTATGTACTCGTCTGCAAGGTTTTCCAAACGGTAATTCCTTGTTTTTCACATGCTTTTCGGGTAGTTTCTCCCCATGCAATTACTTTTGACCCAATTGGCAAGGTGTTTAGTTGCAAAAAACTTGTTACATTACTAGGACTTGTAAAAACATACACATCTTGTGGAGGAATAACGACTGGTCGCGCTACCGTTTCGTAAACGGGTAAAACAATTTTTTGGTTTTCTGGAATAACAGCACTAATCGTTTCATGTGACTTTTTTGCTTGTGGAAAAAGGACTGTTCTATCACCCAACCAGTTTTTAAACTCGGCAGCAACTTGCGCAGGATTTCCTGCATTTTTTCCAACAAAATCAATTTGACTAAAATAATCGTTCAAATACTTTTTTGTACCTTCTCCAATCAATGCTATTGATACATCTGTCGGTATATTATTTGAACTAATAAAATAGTTAAATGAGCGCGGGCTTGAAAAAAAAACAACAGCGTATGATGCGGTTGTTTTAGCTTTTAAATCGATAAAATCTATGAGTGACTGTGCAAATAAATCGACCTTTTTCTCCAAGGCAAAACGCACCAATGACTGGTCGTCTGATAAATTTGCTGAGACAAATAAGTTAGTCAATTTCTTCGTCATCATCATCGTCATCTTCTGGTGACAAGAGTGCGTCAATGACAACATCCACCATTTCCAAATCGTGAGGTCCTTCAAATTCAAACCATTGCGCACCTTCTTCCGAAGTTGGAGCGTATGCTACCAATAGTTTTCCTTCTTCTGGACAATAAGCCCCCAGTGGCAATTGACAACCACCTTGTAAACGGTTCAAAACGGTGCGTTCTAACAAAATCTTCGATTGAACTGCTGCATGATTTAGTTGTTGCATGAACGCAAACAGTTCCGTGTCACTTTCTCTTATTTGCAATGCCAATACACCTTGTGCTGGAGCAGGAACGAATTCCAATGGATCCAACACTTCTTCGTGCATTCCTTGTAAATCGAGTTGTAAACGGTCTAAACCAGCTTTTGCTAACAATATAGCATCGTATTCACCAGCGATTAATTTCTGCAAACGTGTTGGTACATTTCCACGTAAATCGTTGATGCTTACATCGGGACGAAAACCAATCAATTGAGACTTTCTGCGTGCAGAAGAAGTACCAACAACTGCGCCTTGTTTCAAGGACCACAATTCATTCGTTGCAACAGCCGAAGGGTGAATCAATAACACATCAGCTGGATTTTCCCGCTCAGAAACAGCAGCAATGACTAAGCCTGCTGGTGGATTTGTTTCCAAATCTTTGTGCGAGTGTACAGCTAAATCAACTTCATTAGATAACAAGGCAGTTTCGATCTCTTTAGTGAAAAATCCTTTCCCTTCTAATTTATCAAAACTGAGGTCTTGAATTTGATCGCCTTGGGTTTTGATCACAGTAATCGTGACTTCAGCACCAAGCGCTTCTAATTGTCGTTTGACATGATTGGCTTGCCACAACGCTAAATCACTTCCTCGTGATCCAATTCTAATTTTTTGCATATAAAATTACGATTTGAACAGAATATCTTTTGCCATAATCATTGGCATATTCATGTATTTTTTTTCCATATAACCGACCACTTTTTCCAATACTTCAAGTGCTGCAGGATCGAGTTGTTGTAAGTCGTTTTTGAATACCTCGTTAAAAGCTGTCGTTTTGATGTCTTTGACCATTTGAGGGACTGGACGCATAGCTATTTCAATAGCTCTCATTTTGGCAATATTACGAAAAGCATCAATTGCTTCAGCAATGATTGCTTCCACATGCGCTACTTCTTGTGCACGTTCACCTAAATTTGCAGTTGAAATTTTTTGCAACACATCGATGGAAATTTGACGTGTTGGAAAAGTTGTATGAACAGCTGGATCTATATCACTCGGCAGACCCAAATCGATCGTGATTTTTGGGCTTGTTTCGCCTTGTAACAATTGCTGATAAATAGTTGGTGTAATGATTGCTGTATCTGCACCTGTACATGCAACCAACAAATCAAATCCTTCCGAAAAACTAGCTAAATCTGCAAGCGGTAAAGCTCTTCCGCCTACTTCTTCAGCTAACGTTACTGCTGATGCTAAAGTGCGATTAAAAAAGGTAAAATTGGTTAAGCCATGTTTTTTTAAAAAACGAACCATTGTCGTGTTGGTAACGCCTGTTCCTATCACTAATACACGAGCATTAGAGGGTATATCCATCCCTTGTAAACGTTGATAAGCAATGGATACAATGGATACTGGTTTTAATGAAATTTTAGTATCTGTGTAAACCTTTTTTGCAGTTTCAATCGTATGACGAAACAGCACACGCAGCGCATCACCAGAAAGCCCTAAATCGCGTGCTTGTTCGAATGCTTGCCTAACTTGAGTAATGATTTCACGTTCACCTACTACTAATGAATCTATGGATGAAGCAACACGCAATGCATGGTTGACTGTCTCCATTTTGTGATAAACCTCAGCATTAGCAGCATAAAAAGCAATTGCTTCATCGGACATTGCTGGATAAAGTGTTTGAAAAAAACGGTGTAAAAATTCTGCTGTTATTGCTTCACGAGTAACAATAAAATACTCCACACGGTTGCAGGTAGACAAAAAAAGAATTTCGTCAATATTCAAAGCAGATTTAACCTGTTCAAAACGGTCTTTTTGCTGTTCTATTTCAATATGTAAGTTGCCAATTTGAGCGACTTGCATGTTGCGGTGTGTATATGCTATGGTGTGCAGTTGCTTTATCACTTTTGCCTCATTCTTACTTTACGGTGCAAAAGTGCTTCGTTTACTTGATTGTTTTGTCAGAAAACTGTCAGAAAAAGCAATTTAGAATAGATATAGATAATAACAAATTGTTTGATGCCATTTTATGTGCTGTAATTTTAATTTAAACCCTAATAGCATAGAAAATTCAACGAAATTTTTTTCAGTTTGATAAACATGATAAATCTTCCAATCTTAAATCTTTCAATCTTCCAATCTTCCAATCTTCCAATCTTTATTCTTCTAATATTAAATCGTCTCAATCACATCCGCTCATCCATATCCACCACCATGCCATCCGACAAACCAATTTTAGGAACAATAAGTTCTTTGCAATTCATTTTCATCATGCAGAAACGGAAAATCTCTAATGCTGGAACAATTACATCTGCCCTATCTGGCTTCAAACCAAATTGATCCATCCGTTGTCCCAACGTTAACGGAGCTAATGCTTCGTATAATTGATCTATCGCAGCTAACTTCAAAGGCGCTTTTTCTTTCACACCAACTAACTTGTGTACTTTGTTGATATTCCCTCCAGTTGCGTAAATGGTATGTGGATTGTTTTCAACATGCCCCGCAATCCATTCAGCTAAAGCATCCCAATCTTCTTCCACCACTTTTTCTTTCAAAATACGAACTGTACCAATATCAAAACTTTTTGCAGCCACTCGTTTTCCATGCTCAAAAACAGTAATTTCTGTCGAACCACCACCAACATCTATCACCAGGTAAGGTTTATTTTTGGAAATATCCAATAGGGCAAATGTGCCGAAAATTAACCGCGCTTCTTCATCACCAGAAATAATCTCAATGGGAATACCAGTAGCAGTATATACTGCATCGATAATTTGTTGACCATTACCTGCATCTCGCATTGCTGATGTAGCGCATGCCCGCAAGGCTTTCACTTTGAAGATTTCAGCTATCAACGAAAATGCTTTCATGGCTTTGATAAAATCTTCACGCTTTTTGTCCGAAATAACACCAGTTACAAAAACCTCTTCACCCAAACGCAATGGAATACGCGTATACGATATTTTATTGACAAAACGATGCCCATTTTCTGTTGCAATTTCACCTATTAATAAGCGTACTGCATTCGAACCAATGTCTATTGCTGCAAATCGATTTGCCATGTTGAATTAATCTTTAGAAAGTGAAATTTTAGCATCACCTTCAGTCACCAAATCAATGACATGTGCCGCGGCTTGTTCTTCAAATAGGAGATCATTTGCCAATACTTCACTACAGATATACGCTTTGTTCGTGCTTATTGCCGCAGCTAATTCAGCAGAACATGAAACACGCAAACGAATACGATCTGTAACTTCTAACCCTGAATCTTTTCGCAAATTCTGAACGCGATTGACTAGTTCTCGTGCAATACCTTCGCTTCTTAATTCGTCCGTCAACGTTGCGTCCAAAGCTACTGTTATACCGTTCTCAGAAGCAACCAACCAACCAGGAATATCCTCTGCACGTATTTCAAAATCGGCTAAATCTAATTGAACAACTGTTCCATTGATGTCACCAGACCATCCACCATTTTGTTCAACAGCTGAAATGGCCGCTTGATCAAATTGTGCAACCAATGCGGAAATCGCTTTCATTTGTTGACCATATTTCGGTCCTATCGTTTTGAAATTTGGCTTGATGGATTTAACAAATATGTTGTTCGAAGCATCCAACAACTCCAATTGCTTCACATTGACTTCAGATAATATCAATTCCTGTACATGTTGAATGTGTTCTGCAAATGCAACGTTTAAAACAGGAACCATTATTTTTTGAAGAGGTTGACGAACGCGTAACTTTTCTTTTTTACGCAAGCCCAACACCAAGGAAGAAACCTGCTGAGCGATGTCCATTTGGTACTCCAAATCATTATCAATAAGCGACCTGTCAGCAGTTGGGAAATCAGCTAAATGAACCGAATTCACAGCATGTTTCCCCGAAATAGCATTCAAATCTGAAAACAATTGATCCAAGTAAAATGGCGCAATTGGTGAACCAATGATTGCTATCGTCTCCAAACAAATATACAAGGTTTGATAAGCAGAAATTTTATCTATCGAATAATCACCACGCCAAAAACGACGACGACACAAGCGCACATACCAATTGGACAATTGATCCGTCACAAACTCTTGAATTAAGCGACCAGCTTTTGTAGGTTCATAGGCAGCATATGCTTCGTCAACCTGAACCAATAATGAATTTAATTTCGATAAAATCCAACGGTCAATTTCTGGACGTTCAGCCGAAGGAATCGGCGCTTGTTCGTATGCAAAACCATCTATGTTCGCATACAAAGCAAAGAACGAATACGTGTTGTACAATGTTCCAAAGAACTTGCGTTGCACTTCTACAATTCCTTCTGCGTCAAATTTTAAATTATCCCACGGTTGCGCATTGGTAATCATGTACCATCTCGTAGCATCAGGTCCGTATTTGGCCAATGTATCAAATGGATCTACTGCATTCCCCAAACGCTTCGACATTTTTTGCCCGTTTTTGTCCAAAACCAAGCCATTCGAAATCACATTTTTATAGGCAACTGAATCAAATGCCATGGTCGCAATTGCATGCAATGTGTAAAACCAACCACGCGTTTGGTCAACACCTTCCGCGATAAAATCAGCCGGATATGCATTTCCATTATCAATTAATGCTTTGTTTTCAAACGGATAATGCCATTGTGCATACGGCATTGCACCTGAGTCAAACCAAACGTCAATCAAATCACTTTCACGCTTCATCGGTTTTCCACTTGGAGAAACTAAGATGATTTCGTCTACATAATTTTTATGCAAATCGATTGCTGCATAATTTTCGTTGGAGAAATTATTTACCTCAAAATCAACTAATGGATTAGTTTTCATAAATCCAGCATTGACAGCTAATGCACACGCATCTTTCAATTGTTCAACAGACGAAATACATATGCGTTCGTCTCCTTCTTCGGTCGACCAAATTGGAATTGGAATACCCCAATAACGGGAACGCGATAAATTCCAATCGTTTGCATTTTTCAACCATTCACCAAAGCGACCACTACCCGTTGAAGCTGGCTTCCAATTAATGGTGTTATTCAACGCAATCATACGTTCCTTAACAGACGTAACTTTGATAAACCAAGAATCTAACGGATAGTACAAAACTGGTTTATCTGTTCGCCAACAATGCGGATAACTGTGTTCGTATTTCTCAATCTTAAACGCTTTGTTTTCGATTTTCAATTTTAAAGCAATGCGTTCGTCTACAGACATGTATGCTTTTAATTCAGGAATAATCGCCTTTAAATTTTCTTTTTGAATAGCTAATTCAGCTTCTTTTTCAGCTTCGCTCAAATATGCAGTCTTAACAAACTCACCTGCTAAGCCAAAAATTGGATCGGCAACTTCTTGTCTAAATTTACCTTGCAAATCAACAAGAGGAACTGGATTTCCTTTTTCGTCCAAGACCAACATCGCAGGAATGCCGGACTCTGCAGCAACACGCGCATCATCTGCTCCAAAAGTTGGTGCAATGTGAACAATTCCCGTACCGTCTGATGTGGTAACAAAATCACCTGCAATCACTTGAAATGCTTTTTCAGCATGCTCGTAAGGCAAAGCTCCTGGCAACAATTGTTCGTAGTGCGTGCCTACTAAATCTTTCCCCGAGTAATGTGCTGTGACACAAAAAGGCAAGACCTTCGCGCCTGTTTCAAAAGCTTCCACTTTATCTTCCGTTTCAACACGAACAAATCCTTTTGAAAAATGTGTTTCAACTAAATCTTTCGCTAATACAACGTTCACACGTTCAAAGGTATACGGATTATATGAAGCTACCAAAACATAATCAATGTTTGGCCCAACACACAAAGCAGTATTAGACGAAAGTGTCCAAGGTGTCGTCGTCCATGCTAAGAAATAGGCATTTTCAACTCCTTTAAACGTTCCTTTTATTTTAAATTGTGCGACAACCGTTGTGTCTTTAATATCTTGGTAACAACCTGGTTGATTCAACTCATGAGACGAAAGTCCTGTCCCCGCTGCTGGTGAATAGGGTTGTATCGTGTAACCTTTGTATAATAAGTTCTTTTCGTACAATTGTCCCAACAACCACCAAACCGATTCCATGTATTTTGAATCGTAAGTGATGTATGGATTTTCCATGTCCACCCAATAACCCATTTCTTCGGTTAATCGGTTCCAAATATCAGTGTAGCGCATGACCGCCTCACGACACGCTTTGTTGTATTCATCGACGGAAATTTTCTTTCCGATGTCCTCTTTCGTTATCCCTAATTCTTTCTCAACACCCAACTCTACTGGCAATCCATGCGTATCCCAACCCGCTTTTCGTTTTACTTGAAAACCTTTTAACGTTTTGTAACGGCAGAATATATCTTTGATCGAACGCGCCATTACGTGGTGAATGCCAGGTAAACCATTTGCCGATGGAGGACCTTCGAAGAAAACATAAGGTGTTGCGCCTTCTCTTGATGAAATTGAACGATCAAAAACCTGTTCTTTTTTCCATTTATCAAGCACTTGTTGCGCTACATTTGGCAAATTTAATCCACCGTATTCGTTGTATTTGCGACTCATCCGTCTTATTTTATTGAGAAAATCTGGTTGCGTTTAAAAAACGAGCGAAGTTAATAAAAAGGAATGAGAGTAACCGAAAAAACAGGGAGGAAACATTTTCAACTACCACTTAGCGTTTGTTCGCATTAAAAATTCACTTTTTTGCAAAATTCATATAGTTTTTGTAATGGATTAATCAACAATAAAAATAAATCATAATACATTGTTTATCAATTTATTAACGATTATTTCTGTCAGAAAAAAAGTTGTTCGGATTTGTTATTATTAGAAAATAATAAGCGAAAGCAAAAAATGAAGCTGTCGTTTTTCGATGAAAGTGTATCTTTGAATCCGACAAATTTTTCAGTCATGCAAGATCGCAATTCAGAATTAAAACAAAAACGTGTTGACGCACAAATAGGTGGTGGCCAAGCGCGCATTGACAAACAACATGCACAAGGCAAATTAAGTGCCCGTGAACGATTGACTTTGTTGTTAGACGAAGGTTCTTTCCAAGAAATTGGGATGTTCGTGGAACACCGCGCAACGACGTTTGGTCTGGACAAAGTAAAAAGTCCTGGAGATGGTGTTGTGACTGGTTTTGGAACAATCCATGGTAGAACAGTATATGTTTTCTCACAAGATTTTACCGTTCTTGGTGGGTCTCTTTCTGAAACGCACGCTCAAAAAATTTGTAAAGTGCTCGATTTAGCAATGAAAAATGGTGCACCAGTAATTGGATTAAATGATTCAGGTGGCGCGCGCATCCAAGAAGGTGTTGTTTCACTTGCTGGTTATGCCGATATTTTTTACCGCAATACAAGAGCTTCTGGAGTTGTTCCTCAAATCTCTGTTATCATGGGGCCGTGTGCTGGTGGAGCTGTTTATTCCCCTGCACTAACTGACTTTGTTTTCATGGTGGAAGATACTTCATACATGTTTGTTACTGGACCAAATGTGGTAAAAACAGTGACACACGAGGAAGTAACTTCTGAAGATTTAGGAGGTGCAAAAGCCCACGCTGAAAAATCAGGTGTTACGCACTTTACTGCTGCAAATGATGTCGAATGTTTGCGAAAAGTACGTGAATTGATGACGTTTATGCCGCAAAACTCAATGGAATTAGCACCAACTTACAGCCTTGCTCCATTTGCAAAAGATAAATTAAAACGCATCCAAAACATAGTTCCTGATAATGCAAACATGCCCTACGATATTCGCGAGGTTATCGACTGCATCATTGATGATGAAACATTCCGTGAAGTACAACAAGATTTTGCAACTAATATTGTAGTTGGATTTGCTCGTTTGGACGGTCGTTCTATCGGAATCATAGCAAACCAACCAGCAGCAATGGCGGGAGTTTTAGATATTGATTCATCGCGAAAAGGCGCCCGTTTTGTTCGTTTCTGTGATTCATTTAATATTCCATTATTGGTCATTGAAGATGTGCCTGGCTTCTTACCTGGAACCGATCAAGAATGGCGTGGTATCATCACGCATGGTGCAAAATTGCTGTATGCATTTGCAGAAGCAACAGTACCGCGTATTACGGTTATTACACGAAAAGCTTATGGTGGTGCTTTTGACGTTATGAACTCAAAAAACATTGGTGCTGACTTAAATTATGCATGGCCAACAGCAGAAATTGCCGTAATGGGTGCAAAAGGTGCTGCGGAAATTATTTTCAAAGCAGAAATAGCTGCAGCTGAAGACAAAGAAGCGAAATGGAAAGAAAAAGAAGCAGAATATGCAGACTTATTCGCTAATCCATACCGCGCTGCCGAAAGAGGAATTGTTGACGATGTTATCTTGCCGGAAGAAACCCGAGCAAAATTAATCGCAGCTTTCAAAATGTTGGAGAATAAATCGGAAGTCTTGCCGAAAAAGAAACACGGAAATATTCCGTTGTAAGCACTTAATGTAATATAATTAGAACACTTTTCCAAATTAACTATTGTTCTCGTATTTTTGTTTTGTGATAGAGAACTAACACCTTTGTAAGTTTATACATCTTAATGTATTGAGAAAAATTTTTTTATTGAACCAAATACCATAAGTTTGGTCAACTTAAAAATTTAATCACATGAAAAAATCAACGCTAATTTTATCTTTATTTCTAATTCCTTTTTGTTATGGACAAAGTAATTACTACAACAATGTAATTCGTATTATTGTCAATGATTCACTCTTAATGCCAAAAAATAACAGGCCTTCTAGTTCAGTTGAATTTGGAAATATATTGCAAACAAGTAATGTTAATTTTATTAGTAAACCTTTTTACTTTGCAAAAACAAAAGAATTGCAAAATTGCTTTGAATTATTTACCACAGGAAATATTGATACATTAATTAGTAGAATTTTAAGTTATTCTAATAAAAACCAAAATAATATTCTGGGCATTGAAAGGATTCCTAAAATTCAATCTTTGGGAAACCCAAGTGATTATATGTGGTCTCAGACAACACCAACAAGTTATATGTGGTACCTAAAAAAGATAGAAGCAGATAAAGCTTGGGATATTACAAAAGGCGACACCAGCGTTAAAATTGCAATTGTTGATTCAGGTGTTGATATAAATCATCCTGACCTAATTAATAAAATTGACCCACCTTATGATTTCTACACAGGCCTGCCATTTGTTGACTATGGGGGAACTGAAACTAATTTCTTACATGGAACTTCTCTTGCTACATTAGTTGCGGCTGAAACAGCTGACTCACTTTCAATTGCCAATGGTCAAATGCCTTCAGTGGGTTACAATTCAAAAGTAATGTTTGGGCAAAGATATAATGCTCAATTGGAGCATTTTCCTAATCCAAATGGTACAAATAGCACTTATAATTTTGAAAGAGCTGACATTTTGTGTTTATATGCTAGTACAATAAAAAAAGCAAAAGTGATAAATGTTTCTTGGTCTTTTCACACAAGCGTAAATTTTGACACTCTTTACAGTATTTATTATCCTCAAGGTGTCAATTCATATTCATTAGTTGAAAAAGAAATTTTAGATAACGGCACATCAATTGTTCGTGCTGCTGGTAATTACGGAGATCAATTAGTACATTTTGATATCGATGCATGTAATTGCCCCTTGTATCCTTTTTCTGGTATAGAAGATGAACGAACAATTGTGGTATCTGGAACTGATTATAATGATAACCATCAAATAACCTATAACGGTCAACCTTACACACACAGCCATTATCCAGAAGTTGATTTGTGTGCTCCCAGCTATAGTCTTGTAGCTGGCACTTCTACGAATAATGGCACTTCATCATGGCCTTATGCAAATTGGGGTGGGACATCCCAAAGTACGCCTCTTGTAGTTGGTACAATTGCCTTGATGTATGCAATAAACCCTTGCTTATCACCAACTAGTGTTCAAGACATCCTGAAACAGACAACTGATCCTATTACAGATGCAGGGAGTTTTCCTGGATTAGTAGGTACTGGACGATTAAATACATTTAGAGCGGTTCAAGCGGCACAAATGCTACATTCTTCTACATTAGATTTGTATATCAAAGATTGCAAAGAAGATTTAGGTAGTGAGTTGTACCCATATAATTGGCAAACTCCTTTTGATCAAAGTTCTGATATATGGGTGCGAAATCAAAACGATGGTTTTGTAAATAAAACACACGAAAACCCAGAATACACTTCAGGTTCTGTGAATTACGTTTATGTTCGGGTTCGCAACAAAAGTTGTGTTGATGCAACTACCAATGATTCGTTGAAATTATATTGGACAAAAGCAGCAAATAGTACTTCATGGCCTCAAAATTGGAATGGTTCTAACCCTACAATTGGGAACAAGATCGGTGCTGTAAGTTTAAATGGCTTAAAAGCTGGTAAAGACACTATTATTATGTTGAACTGGTCTATTTTGAATCCTTACATTTACAATAATTGGCAATCTTGTTTATTGGCACGTATAGAATCACCAAATGACCCCATGAATGCGAATCCCAATTATAGTGCAATGGATATTTTTCACAACAACAATTTAGCGTTAAAAAATTGTCATATTGTCAATATTATTCCAGGTATGCGCCCTGTTGGTGAGATTAACGGTGGAATCGTGCCTTTTGGCTCTTATGTTTATTTAGGAAATGGAACCGGAAATCAAGTTACTATGGATATTAATTTTGTTTCCTTAGATAGTCTACATCCATTGTCTAATGATGCTGAAATAAAACTTTTATTTGATGAAAATGGGTGGTCATTTTTTGAACCATACTTCACCAATAATCCAAATTTCAGACAAATTGGAGACAAACAAGTTGTATTGACAAACAAAAAGAGTTCTTTAAAAAACGTTTTTTTTAATGCTAATGAACGCTTTCCTGTTTATTTTGGATTCAGTTTGTACAACTCAAAAATCACAGAAGACAAATCCTATTTATTTGATTTCCAAACGTATAAATCTAATGATAGCTTATATATCGGTGGAGAACATTTCACAATTAATAGTTATGTTAGAGCGCCATTTGATGCCGATGCAGGTTCAGATAAACAGATTAATCCTGGTCAGTCAGTAACAATTACTGCAGAACAAATATCTGAGGCAGCTATCTATAATTGGTACGATACGGATGGTAATTTAATTTATACAGGAAAAGACTTGTATGTTAGTCCAGAAGTGACAAAAAAATATAACTTAGAGGTAATAGCACTTTCTGATGGGACAATTGCAAAAGATGAAGTTGAAATTAAAATTAATCCAAATAAAATTGTAGCAATCACACCGAATCCAACTAATGATTTTGCTACGATTAATTACAATATTGAAAATTGTAATAGTGCCTATATCATGTTGTTAAACCAAACAGGAACAGAAGCAACAAATTACCTGTTAAATTTATCAACCAATTCGATTACCGTCAATATGACAAATTTGGTTTGGGGTTCTTACACTGCCATATTAATTTGCGATGGAGTTGCAACAGATGCAAAAATGATAATCAAACAATAACCATTTAATATTAACAATCATGAAAAAATTAATTTTACTAGTCGTATTACTCCAAAACCTTGCTTTTGGTCAATACCAATCGTTATTTAGTGATTCAATAACTACATGGGATATTATGGAGGATAGAAGTAACCTTGACGATCCACAATTTCCATTGTATCGTTTGAGTATCGACCACGATACAATTGACGTAAATGGAGATACAATATTTTACATTGTTGGAACATCAAATTATCAACCAAATTACCCAAACGAGAATTTTTTTGCTAAGGAAAATAGTGATCATAGCAAAGCTTGGGTTAAAAAGAATTATAACGATACTACTTGGTCACTTTTTTATGATTTGACATTAACAGTTGGAGAGACAATTCAAAGTACTGCGGGTTCATTTAACACATCCTTATCTGAAGTTGATTCTGTGTATTTCGACATACAAAATAGGAAACACATACGTTGCAATCAAAACACTTTTATTTCAGGTAAATTTGAATTTATTGAGGGAGTTGGTACATCGTATGGGTTATTCCGAACTAATATTTATAATCCATCGCGCAAACCAACATTAATTTGCCAGCACAAAAGTGGTGTGCTCAATTATTCGTTGATTCACCCGCTAGTTGCAAATTGCCAAACGTCACTAGGAACAGATGAACTGACGGTAAGTAGTTTAGAGATTTCTCCAAATCCTTCGAATGATTGGATTGTTATCTCTTCAGAAAACACATTGCAATGGGAGACGATAACAATAATGAACACTATTGGACAAATCGTTTCATCGGCACCTTACACTTCTGAACCCATCAACATCTCTGGTTATGAAAAAGGAATGTATATGCTTATACTAGCAAATAGCAAAATGAGCGTAAAAGAACGATTTGTTAAACAATAATAGTTAACTTCCTTCTCGAATATCCCTGATTTGCAACTGCAAGGTTGTTTGATTGTTCCAAGTGTTTGTTTCTAAGGTAAACGCGCAATCAAACGCGCATCCTGCAGCTACAAGATCTGCCTTTTCGGCTAAATTAAACCCTATTGCTGGAAGGGTGACCTTTGTTACCGGGTCGTACAACGCTACTTTCAAATGCGCTTCTTTCAAAATACGAAAAGAAGCCGCGTAAACAGAACGCACCACAAACACCGGCTTCGGATTATCGGGACCAAAAGGTTCCATTTCGGCCAACATTTTATAGATCCGTGGGACTTCGTGGACCGATTCACCTGCTAAAAACAAATCTGCTAATCCGATTTCAACATCAATAATTAATTCTTCGACCTCATCTTTCAACAACATTTTGTCCTGAACAGCAGCATCAAATGCTTCGCGAAAAGCCGACACATTTTCCAATGGCAATGTCAATCCAGCAGCGTATTGATGCCCTCCAAACTGTGTAATTAAATGAGCGCACGATTCAATGGCATCGTATACACTAAAACCAAGTACCGAACGTGCGGAACCTGTTGCAACGCCATTACTTTCCGTCAATACGATTGTTGGACGGTAATGTTTTTCAATCAAACGAGATGCAACAATCCCAACAACTCCTTTGTGCCAGTCTGCCTGAAAAACAACCGTTGATTTTCGATTGGCATGCAATTCATCTTCGGCAATGAGCGCAAGTGCTTCTTCGGTCATTTGTACGTCTAACAACCTTCTATTCGAATTGTATTCATCAATTTCCACAGCGATCGAACGCGCAAGCTTTTCAGAATCAGCTAATAACAAGGCGACTGATCGTTGTCCGCTATCCAATCGCCCTGCTGCATTGATGCGTGGCGCAATAATAAACACCACATTGGATAAATCGAGCGGGAACACTTTTTTTGCCTGTTGCACCAATGCCTGAATACCAATGCGTGGTAGTTCATTCAACTGTTTCAATCCTAATTTACACAACACGCGATTCTCGCCGCTCAACGAAACAATATCCGCACCAATTGCAATAGCAACCAAATCAAGTTGTTGCAACAAAAACACATCCGATTCGCCCATGATATGAAGCAATCCGTGCATCAATTTAAAACCCACACCACATCCACACAATTCTTTGAATGGATAGCGACAATTATCTTGTTTTGGATCCAACACCAAACAATCTGGTACAATGTCTCCAGGAGTATGATGGTCGCAAACAATTATTGGCAAGCCTTTTTCCTTTGCATATGCAACTTTTTCAACCTCTTTGATACCACAATCAAGAGCAATCAACAAGGAAGCGCCACGTTCCAGCGCCGTGTCAATTCCTTTGTAAGACAAACCATAGCCTTCTTCGTAACGATCTGGAATATAATAACTAACGTTTGTGTATTGTTGTAAAACGGAATAAACTAATGCAACAGCAGTCGTTCCATCCACATCGTAATCACCAAAAACAACAATATGTTGCTGCTGTTCGATAGCATTTTTTATTTGCTCCGCTGCTTCGCGGAGATTTAACATCAAAAACGGATCGTGTAATTGATCGAGATTTGGTTTAAAAAAAGAGGTAATTGTATCAAAATCCTTCAACTCCCGTTGATGTAATAAGCGTGCCATCAACGGCGAAACTTTTACATCATTTACTAGTTGAGCTACCTCAATATCACTCGGATTGTTTTTTATAAACCAACGTTTTTGCATGTTTTACAGATTTCAAGTTTAAGATAGTCAAAAAATTGAATAATGTTGTAAAAAAGAGTAATTTAACAGCAAGTAATGCTGAAAATGTATGTCAAACACGAGGAAAAAAAACTTTTTATCCCGCGCATGGGGGAAACTTGGACCAGGATTGGTCACTGGATCAAGTGATGATGACCCATCGGGTATTGCAACTTATTCGCAAGCTGGTGCAGCTTTTGGATTATCGACACTTTGGGCAACATTGATTTCTTTTCCACTCATGGCAGGCATGCAAGAAATGAGTGCCCGCATTGGCTTAGTAACAGAAACTGGACTAACAGGTACACTTAAAAAAAATTATCCGAAACCAGTGTTATACCTCATGTTACTGTTTAGTTTTCCAGCAATTGTTTTAAACATTGGAGCAGACATTGCTGGAATGGGAGCAGTAGGGAATTTACTATTCCCACAAATCGATGCCATGTACTTCAGCGTTTTTTTTACGATGATGTTACTTATTTTGATCATCTATCTTCCCTATCAAAAAATAGCCGCTATACTTAAATACTTGTGTTTAGCCTTGCTCTTGTATTTTTTTGTGCCTTTTATGTACAAACAAGATTGGTTACTAATTGTTAAATCAACTTTCATCCCTCATATTGAATTCAACGAATCTTTTATTGCCATGATTGTTGCAATTTTTGGTACAACAATTTCTCCTTACCTTTTCTTTTGGCAGGCAACAATGGAAGTAGAAGAAATGAAACACAAGAAAAAACACATCATGGTCAACAGAAAAATTATTCACGAAATGAAATCTGATGTCGACTTCGGTATGAGTTTTTCAGGAATAGTTGCGTGGTTTATCATTTTGACAACTGGTACTGTACTTTATAACGCAGGCATACACAATATTGACACGGTTGAACAAGCAGCAGCTGCATTAAAGCCTTTAGCAGGAAACATAGCATATTTGTTGTTTGCTGTTGGGATTATTGGAACGGGACTTTTAGCAATTCCTGTACTCAGCGGAGCTTTATCGTATATTTTTTGTGAAACTTTTGACTGGAAGGAAGGATTAGACAACAAGTTTCACGAAGCCAAACCGTTTTACACAATCATAATCATTTCATTACTGATTGGACTTTCGTTGAATTATTTTGGAATCAATCCAATCAAGGCACTTGTCTACTCTGCAGTTCTCTATGGTATGACAGCTCCAGTAATCATTGCAATCATTTTACATATTTGCAACAATAAAAAAGTGATGGGGGATTTTACGAATGGAAAATTATCTAATTTTTTAGGTTTCTCAACATTAATAATCATGACAGTGGCAACAATTGCGTTGATATACCTACAATTTTAAGAGCAAAAAGCGAAAGGAACAATTTTTAACAGCATGTTAAGGGATATTTCCTTAATTTTGTAGTAAATAAATTTATTATGGGAAAGTTAGGTGCATTTGAAATTATCTTGATTTTAGCAGTTGTTTTATTATTATTCGGGGGTAAAAAAATTCCTGAATTAATGAAAGGACTTGGAAAAGGTATCAAAGAATTCAAAGATGCTAGCAAAGGCGAAGAAAATAACGCCTCTTCAGAAGAACAAAAATAAGCTAATCGAAATCACATGTTGAAATCGTATTCGGAAGTAAAAAAAGCACTGTCCGCTGGACGTTCTGTGGTTGACATCGTTAATGGATACCTCAGCGAAATAAACAAACAGCGTGAATTGAATGCCTTTTTAGAGGTGTTTGAGAAAGATGCTTTGGAGCAAGCTCAAATTATTGATGACAAAATCAAAGCTGGTTCTGCTGGTAAATTGGCAGGAATGGTTATTGGTTTGAAAGACAATATTTGTTACGCTGGACATCATGTTTCCGCTTCGTCAAAAATACTAGCAGGCTTTGAATCAATCTATTCTGCTACTGTTGTTGAGCGCTTACTTGCAGAAGACGCAATCATCATTGGGCGATTAAACTGTGATGAGTTTGCTATGGGAAGTAGCAATGAAACATCTGCTTATGGTCCCGTTAAAAATAACCTCCGCTTGAGTTGTGTTCCTGGCGGTTCATCAGGTGGATCTGCTGTTGCAGTTTCAGCTGGATTATGTACTGTCGCTTTAGGATCAGATACTGGAGGTTCAATTCGACAACCAGCTTCTTTTACAGGAACAGTTGGGTACAAACCAACATATGGCGTTGTTAGTCGCTTTGGTTTATTGGCTTATGCTTCTTCATTCGACCAAATTGGGCCTTTTACAAATAACGTAGAAGACTTAGCTTTGGTTTTAGCAGTCATGAGCGGTAAAGACCCAAAAGACGCGACCAGTTCCTCTAAAAAATTAACCTTTCAGTTAGTCAATAAACCAACTGAAAAACATAAAATAGCCTTTTTAAAAGAGGCGTTGGAGAACGAAAATGTTGATCCAGAAGTACGAGCACAATTAGAGAAAACAATTGATGAATTACGTGCAGCTGGTCATGTTGTAGAAGGAGTTTCTTTTCCATATTTGGATTACCTCGTCCCTGCCTATTATGTCCTTACGACAGCTGAAGCTTCTTCCAATTTATCCCGCTACGATGGTGTTCACTACGGACATCGTTCTGAAGTGGCAAAAGGAGTTGAAGAAACATATGTTTTATCGCGTACGGAAGGATTTGGTACAGAAGTAAAAAGACGCATCATGGCTGGTACATTTGTCCTTTCTCATGGTTATTACGATGCATACTACACGAAAGGCATGAAAGTGCGTCGTGTTTTGAAAGACAAAACAAAAGAAATCTTCGCTAATTACGCATTTTTATTGTTGCCGACAACACCTGCAACTGCTTTTGAAAGTGGCGCTGTAAACGATCCAATTCAGATGTATTTGCAAGATATCTTTACTGTTCATGCTAATTTAACTGGAAATCCAGCGATTTCATTGCCAATTGGTCAACACAGTAACGGCCTGCCATTCGGTATTCAAGTCATGGCAGACGATTTCAACGACGAAGCGCTGATTAATTTCGCGCAACTTTTAATAAACAAGGATTAAGCCTATGCATTTGATAAAAAAGCTCCTTTTTGTTTTGATTGTTGCCAACATATTGCCAACAACCATAGGTCTTGCACAAGGTCCTACACAAACAACAGAAGGCGACGCTTTTTTACGCATGTTGGAACAAAGTACGCGCATGTATTACAACGATTTTATCAGTGAAAAAAATACTGATTCTATCATTGATGCGCTGAACTACGAAGCAAACGCTATCCCACTATTTACAGACGAAGAGTACTGCAAACGCTTATCAAAGCTGAATGAAATATCTGATTTCGGCTATGATTGCAACGAAATATCCCTTGCAACCATCAAATATTTTGCACAAAACAGACGCAGCTTTGCAAAAATTGTCCTTGGTCGATCAAAATTGTATTTCGATATGTACGAAGAAAAGCTTGCAGAATACGGGCTTCCTTTGGAACTGAAATATTTATCTGTCATTGAAAGTGGTTTGCGCCCTCAAGTAAAATCGCATGCTGGAGCTACAGGTTTATGGCAATTTATGTATGGTACAGGAAAAACCTACGGTTTGGTCGAAAACTCATACATTGACGAACGTATGGATCCTGTTAAAGCTACCGATGCAGCTTGCCGAATGCTCAAAAAACTGTTTGGAATTTATGGCGATTGGAACTTAGCACTTGCAGCTTACAATGCTGGACCAGGAAATGTCAACAAAGCAATCAAACGTTCAGGAGGTAAACGAACGTTTTGGGAAATCCGTCCCTATTTGCCCCGCGAAACACAAGGGTATGTTCCAAATTTTATTGCAGCTTCTTATTTGTTGACGTATCATGCAGAACATAACATTCGCCCCGCAGCAGCTAAAATTCATTATTACCACTTAGACACTATTTGCTTGAAGAAAAGCGTGCACATGGAATCCATTGAAAAAGTGATTGCATGGAAATTAGAGGATATTAAATCGTTAAACCCGGTCTATAAAACCACTTATATTCCAGCTACTGAACCCAAACAATGTATCACTGGTCCACTTGATAAAATTGGACTTTTAGTTACTTCTGAAGACAGTTTGTATGCAGTAGAAGACCGCAATTTTGGCGCTGCTTATTTGGCGCAATTAGCGCTTCAAGCGCAACAACAACGGAATCAAGATCAGTTAGTAACCTCACAGCCAAACCTACCAATAAACAAACCGAAATCAACTGTGATTACGACTATTAAATACACGTATCACAAGGTGAAAGCAGGCGAAAATCTGAGTAGAATTGCTGCGCAATACAATGTTACCATTCAGAACATCATGGAGTGGAACAATTTGCCAAATACACAAATTTCTGTAGGCGCACTCTTGAAAATCCAAACACTTGTCACAACTACTGTTGAAACAACAGTTAGTGATGAAAAACCAGTTGTAATTACTTCGGATACCATTCAAAAACCTGCTCCAGTTCAACAACGTCCAGCTCCAGTGCGTAAAAAGTACTACACTGTCAGAAGCGGTGATGGTTTTTCACGAATTGCGAGTAATCATGGTCTAACACAAAATCAATTAGAGGAATTAAACCCAGGTGTCAATCCAAGTAGAATCCGACCTGGACAACGTTTACGCATTAAATAATTAATTGTGCAAACGCTAGCTGTTGTCATCATAACCTTAAACGAAGCGCGCAACATCGAACGCTGTATATTATCGCTTGGCGATTTAGCGGATGAAATTGTTGTGTTAGATGCTTTTTCTACCGATGAAACTGCCGAAATATGTCGGAAACACGGCGTTTCTTTTCACCAACGGAACTGGGAAGGTTATGCAGCCAGTAAAAATTACGCAAACTCCCTCACAACGTGCGATTATATTTTTTCACTCGATGCCGATGAAGCACTCAGTACTGAATTATTAGCTGAAATAAAAAGCGAGAAAAAGAAAGGGTTTTCAGGCGTTTATTCTGTAAATCGACTAACCAATTACATGGGAAAATGGATTTATCACAGCGGTTGGTTTCCAGATATAAAAACCCGCATTTTTCCCAAAAAAGGGAGTTTTTGGTCGGGTGAATATGTGCACGAAGAATTAATGACCCCATCAAATGCAACAACTACTTCATTTAAAAATATCCTTGCGCACTATTCGTACTATTCGTTCGAAGATCACCGCGCAAGAGCTGATAAATATTCGCATTTGACAGCTCAAAAATTTTATGCAGCAGGCAAAAAAGCATCCATTTTGAAACCTTATCTGAGTGCAGTTGGACGTTTTATTGCCATGTACCTATTGAAAAGAGGATTTTTAGACGGGAAAATGGGATTTAAAATCGCACAAATTAGCGCTTTATCTAACATCGTTAAATACAAAGCACTTAGACAATTGCATCGAGATGGGAAAAGTTGATTGGTCGGAAAAACATTTTTTAATTAGCCGAACGGATAGTATTGGTGATGTCGTGTTGACGCTACCAATGACAGCTTGGCTGAAAAATCAATATCCAAATTGCCGGATTACTTTTTTATGTCGTGCATATACTGCACCCATTGTAAGTATATATAAGGCAGTTGATCAAGTGCTCATTTTAGATGATTTTACTTCAAAATCAGAAAAAGACCAAGTAGCCTTATTCAAAAATGGCGCATATGATTGCATTATTCATGTTTTTCCAAACAAGGCAATTGCTCGTTTAGCTAAAAAAGCAAGTATTCCCTATCGGATTGGTACTTCTCACCGGACTTTTCATTGGTTAACTTGTAATATCAGACCAAATTTTACGCGAAAAAATTCTCCGTTACACGAAGCGCAGTTGAACTTCGAATTAGTTCGTCCATTAGGGTTAACTAAAATTCCAACTTGGGCCGAAATCAACGAAGCTACACAAGCATTTGTTGTTGAACAAACCTCTTTACCCGAACGATTAATTCCATTTACAACCGAACAAATCATTTGTTTGCATCCAAAATCGCAAGGAAGCGCAAAGGAATGGCCAATGAGCAATTACATTGCCTTAGCAAATATATTGTTGGAGAATAACAAAGTAGTATGTTTCACAGGAACAGAGAACGAGGGACAATTATTCCGAGACCAAATTCCAAAACACGAACGATGTTTTGATACGACTGGTCAACTTTCTATCGACCAATTATGTTGGTTGATTACCATTTCTGAGGGATTAGTAGCTTGTAGCACTGGTCCTTTGCACATTGCGGGCATATTAGGAAAACAAGCAATCGGTCTGTTTTCGCCTAAGAAACCAATACATCCTGGTCGTTGGAGGCCATTGGGCAATAAGTCAACCACGCTTGTCTATGACGAAAACTGTGTTACTTGTCAAGCAAACAAGCCGTGTAATTGTATCGAGCAGATTACACCTGAAACTGTTTTAGCAGTTATTTATCAAGAAAATGAACCAGCTCGTTAAAGCAGTTATTTATTCAAATAGTTGGGTAGCAATCTGTTTTGCTTTCTTAACCTACGGAACACTTTCTTATTACCATCTACCAAACGTCTTTACTTATACGAGTATCAATTTTTTTAGCGTCTTAAGCGCTTATCAATTTCATCGATTGTATGGGGGAAAACAAAAAAACCAAGCTGTTACAGAACGAGAAAAATGGATAACCACACATAAAAAGGCTAATTCAATAATTGCACTTTTATCCTTTTCTTTATTAATGTTTAGTTTTTCTTCACGGATATGGACCGCGAACACATTGGCTATTGGCGTAGCTCTAATGATAATCGTAATCTTTTACGTAGTTCCACTTCCGTTGCTGGTAAAATCCCTTCGTGCAGTTCCATATATAAAAAGTCTGCTAATTAGTATAAGTTGGACCAGCATGCTTGTTGTTCCCTTTATAAATGAAAACAAGCACTTACCAGTTTTATTCCTAATCTTTATATTTCTCCAAACAAATGCACAACTTATTTTATTTGACAGCAGGGATGTTAACCGCGATGAACGTTCTCTGAAAACAATTCCGCAAATTATTGGAATCAATAAAAGTAAATTAGTTGTTTTCTGTTTGGTCATTATTGGATACATATTAATGACAATTGAAACAGGTTTTCATCCAATTTTTTTAGCCGGGATTACGAGCAATCTATTGGGTTTGATCATCAAACGGAATCAATTCGATTCGCTTTTAGCTGAGTTAGTATGGGACTTACCCTTTTTCATAATAGGGATTTCTTTTTGCTTTATTTAACGCTAAAAAAGCATTAATAATCCTTATTTTTGCTGCAATTAATCCAAGCATCATGGTAACTATTTCCAATTACAATTTTCAAAACAAACGCGCGCTTGTTCGTGTAGATTTTAATGTTCCATTGAACAAAGAAACGAACAAAGTGAGTGACGACACACGTATTCGTGCTGCATTGCCTACAATTAAACACATAATTACAAACGGAGGAAGTGTCGTGTTAATGTCACATTTTGGTCGTCCAAAAAACGGTCCAGAAGCGCAATTTTCGTTACAGCAAATTGTCTATAAAATTGAAGAGTTAGTTGGTCAGTCTATTTTGTTTTGCGACGATTGTATAGGAGAAAAAGCAGAAAAAATGAGTCAGGCACTAAAACCTGGTGACATTCTTTTATTGGAAAATGTTCGTTTTCACTCGGAAGAAACAGCTGGAGACAAGCATTTTGCAAGTCAATTAGCCAAATTAGGCGATTGTTACGTCAATGATGCATTCGGAACAGCACACCGTGCACACGCTTCAACGACAATAGTTGCAGAATTCTTTCCAAATGACAAAATGTTTGGTTTGTTATTAGCAGCAGAAATCATTAGTGTTGACCGTGTGTTAAACAGCACTGAGCATCCAGTAACTGCAATTGTAGGTGGCGCAAAAGTTTCTTCAAAAATCACGATTATAGAGCAATTACTTGATCGCGTTGACAACATCATCGTTGGTGGTGGAATGGCTTATACCTTTGTGAAAGCACAAGGTGGTCAAGTTGGTTCTTCACTTGTTGAAGATGATTTTTTAGCAACTGCGCTTGATGTATTAGCAAAAGCGAAAGAAAAAGGTGTGCATTTTTATGTGCCGACAGATACAATCATAGCTGATAAGTTTGACAACAATGCAACAACACAATTAGTTGCAATAGATAAAATACCTGATGGTTGGATGGGATTGGATGTTGGCCCTGCAACAATCAATGCGTGTAGCGCAATCATCGAAGGTTCAAAAGTTATTCTATGGAACGGACCAATGGGTGTTTTTGAAATGGAAAACTTCCAAAAAGGAACAGAAGCTGTTGCTCTTTCGATTGTTCGCGCAACTGAAAAAGGGGCTTTTTCATTAATTGGTGGAGGCGATTCTGTTGCTGCTATAAACTTGTTTGGTTTAGCAAATGATGTCAGTTACGTTTCAACTGGCGGAGGAGCTATGTTGGAATATTTAGAAGGTGTAGAATTGCCTGGAATAAAAGCGATTCGTTCATGAAACAAAAAAGGCTGTCAAGTTTGACAGCCTTTTTTTATTTATCTAATACCTTTGGAATTCTAAAATAATCTGAATCGCGTTTGGGTGCATTTTTCAATGCGTCTTCGTGAGAAACCGATGCTTCAACTTCATCATCACGTAACACATTCACCTCATCGCTCATAAAAATCAATGGTTCAACTCCATCAGTTGGAACTTCCGAAAGTTTTCCCATAAAACCAATGATGTTTGATAAATCTTGAATGATAGCAGCTTTTGCAGGTCCTTCAAAACGCAAACGCGCTAAATGCGCAATGTGATCAATTGTTTCGTCTGTGATTTTCATGGAACAAAAATAATGAATTTGATTGATAAATTACGAATGCATTAATCCATGCTCTCGCAAAGGTGAAGCAATCAATTCGTAACACATTTCTTTTAATTCGTTTTCAGACAGTTGTTCAATCATCTCAACAGTAATGACAGGATGAAAAACAACACGTGAAATACCCGGATGTGCCGGTCCTAAAAAAAGAAATGGATCTGAAAAAATATGGTAATTATCCAAAAATGTCAATGCAACAATGGGCACTTTTTCACGTTTTGCCAACTTAAATGCGCCAGCTTTGAATGCCATTAATTGGGGTAAATTTTCATCTTGATACCCGCCTTCTGGAAACAAAACAATGGACCAGCCAGCTTGAACAGCATGTTGCGCATCAATTATTGATTTCGCAGCTTTTAATCGATCTGTGCGATAAACAGGTATATTTAAGCGTTTGAAGAAGGTTTTTATTAAGGGGTATGAAAGTATTTCTGCCTTGCCTAAAAACAAGAATCGGTGATTAGGAAGCAACGAATACATCAGAAAAATATCAAAAAATGAGGTGTGATTTGCAATGATAAGATATGGTCCTTTAGGTATGGTAATTTTGTTCATTTTCCACACATGAACAAAAGTTAATATGCGCACAGCATAACTCCACATCACATTAATTGGAAAACTATATTTTCGCCATCCTTTACGTGAAAGTGTCATCCATAAAAAAGGATAGAAAAACAAAAGCGTAACTACAAAAACACAGCCTACATATAATTTATAGGTAAAACTCAATATGCCTAAGAGAAGCTTCATGTTTCAAAAATAGAACTTTCAACAAGTTTACGCTAAAAATCGATGATTTTGAATGATTTTTGCCAATTTTTAATGAAAATCGAATACATAACTCCCCTATTCGGTAGAAAAAAAAGTAAATTCGCATAAAAAAGAGACAATGGCGCGCATACTTACAGGAATTCAAAGTACAGGAACCCCACATTTAGGGAACATACTTGGCGCAATTTTGCCAGCAATTGAAATGGCAAAAGCAGATAAAAATGATGCTTTTTTATTTATTGCAGACATGCATTCCTTGACGCAAATTAGAGATGCCGAAGTACTTAGAAACAATACATATTCTACAGCCGCTACCTGGTTAGCTTGTGGTTTAGATCCTGCAAAAACTACATTTTACCGTCAAAGTGACATTCCTGAAGTATCCGAACTAATGTGGTATTTATTGTGTTATTTTCCTTTCCAACGATTGACACTTGCCCACAGTTTCAAAGACAAAGCAGACCGTTTAAGTGATGTAAACGCGGGACTTTTCAGCTATCCTATATTAATGGCCGCTGATATTTTGTTGTATGATGCTGCACTTGTTCCAGTTGGAAAAGATCAATTACAACATTTGGAAATTACGCGCGACGTTGCTGCAAAATTCAACAACGATAAAGGAGACACATTTGTCGTTCCTGAAGCGAAAATAAATGAAAATACAAAATTAATCCCTGGCACAGATGGGGAAAAAATGAGTAAATCACGTAATAATTTCATCAATATATTTTTGCCCGAAAAGCAATTGAAGAAACAAATCATGTCCATCATAACAGATAGTAAAGAATTGGAAGAATCGAAAGATCCAACTACTTGCCATGTGTTTAAATTGTATGAGTTGTTAGCGTCTCCCTCAGAAATTTCGCTAATGCGTGATAACTACATCAAAGGAGGATTTGGTTATGGTCATGCAAAAACTGCTTTGTTGGAGTTGATTTTGAAAAAATTTGAAAAAGAACGTGCAACATACGACGAATTAATGGCTAATCCTGCGACGATTGAAGCGGCATTGCAAGTTGGTGCTGAAAAAGCACGAAAAGTTGCTCAGGTTACGTTAAAACGAGTGCGTGAAAAATTGGGATACTAATAAATTTAGAGCATTTGTTTTTTAAAAAATATGTATATTTGACACACTTATGATAAAAACAGCTTAAACTACTGTTAATTTAAACCAATTGTTAAAGCTCCCCCAACCCGAGGAGCTTTTTCTTTTTTATCAAAGTTGTTTCCATTTCATCGCTTTTGCTATATTTGTTCGTATTGTACTAAACCAATGCTGATGAAAACAATTATTGCACTCTCAGCACTTCTACTACTTTTTGCTTGCGCTCCAAAGCGTGAAGACTTGTCGATTAAAAAAGCTATTGGAGGTGCAAAATATGGCGATGAATTTCGCTTTATGTCTCCTGAAAAAGTTGAAAGCTTGATTCCGATTCAAGCAGTTGATATTTATACGCAACGCATTACTTCGCAAATTTTCGACCAACTATTAGTTCTTGACCCAAGTAGTCAGAAAATAATACCTGGTTTAGCGCATTCACACTCCGTTTCTAAAAACGGGTTGGTGTACACCTTTCAAATTCGAAAAGGCGTTTTTTTTCATCCCGATGAATGTTTTGAAAACGAAACACGAGAACTCGATGCAAACGATATAAAATTTACCCTCGACATGGCTTGTAGTGGATTAAAAATCAACAAAGTAAGTTGGTTACTGATAGACCGAGTCAAAGGCGCAAAGGACTTTTACAATCAATCAAAAAACAGGCTCCCAGAATATGGTGTTAGTGGAATTAAGGTTGTCAATAAAAACACCTTAGAAATAACATTGATTGAACCATTAGCGAGCTTTGAAAAAATACTTAGTTACTCCGGTTTCGGTGTTTTTCCAAAAGAAGCATACGAATTATATGGTGACAAACTCAGCAAGCATCCTATTGGAACTGGTCCATTTAAATTGGACATGCTTTCCAAAAAAGCTATCCGTTTAATTCGAAATGATCAATATTGGAAAAAAGATGAATTTGGTAATGAATTGCCTTTTTTAGGAAGCATTCGCATGACATATGCGGAAAACAAACGAAGTGAATTGATTGCATTTCGTTCAGGAAAAATAGACTTAGTGCTTGAAATCCCAGCAGACGAGGTCAAAAATGTATTGGGTTCGCTAGCTGATGCACAAGCTGGAAAAAACATCAAACACAAGGTTGATGCACAGGCATCTTATTCGTTAACATTTTTAGGTTTTCAGCACAAACATCCTGTCTTAAAAGACATACGCATCCGACAAGCTTTTAACTTAGCAATCGATCGTGCAAGTATTGTAAACAATGAATTACAAGGTGATGGATACCCAATAGAAAATGGGATTATTCCCAGTGCATTACAACCACAAGCTTATAAAGTCAAAGGCTACAAAACAAACATCCCATTAGCGCAACAACTCATGAAAGAAGCTGGTTATGATAAGGGAGAAAACTTTCCTAAGCTAACCATTTATGTCAATGACAAAAAAGGTTCGGACAAACACAAATTGGTCGCAGCGATTGTGAAACAACTGAAAGCAAATTTAAACATCCAATTGACAATAAAATTAGTCGATTTAGCTACACGGAATAAATTAGTTGAAAACGAAACAGCAGCAATTTGGTTAAGTGGTTGGGTAGCTGATTATCCAGATGGTGAAAACTTTATGAGTCTGTTTGTTGGTAACACCAACCAACAAAAATCGACATTTGTAAATCCGTTTAATTACTTCAATCCCGAATTCAATAGTTATTTTATTCAGGCAAATGGTGAAAAAACAAACAATAAACACGCATATTATTTGCAAAAATGCGATCAATTATTGATAAATGATGCTGTTATCGTGCCACTTATTTCCGATGATTTTATTACCTTAACCAACTTAAGGGTTCGAAAATTCATTACAAGTCCTTTGGAAGTAATTCAATTAACAGCAGTTTACATCAAAGAACCAAAAAATAAAAGCTAACATTTTAAAAGTGATTTCTTAACATTTAAACAATGTTTGGTGGGTAGTTTTGAAGACATTTTTATTTGTAAACATGCCTTTAAAAGAAAACGTTAGCGTAAAACAATCGTTAATTCAACATATGATAAATAGAGAATTGAGTTGGTTATCCTTCAACGAACGGGTGCTACAGGAAGCAACTGATGAAACAGTTCCTCTAGTTGAACGCATGCGTTTCTTAGGTATCTATTCCAATAATTTAGATGAGTTTTATCGGGTTCGAGTTGCAAATATCAAACGCATGATTCACTTACAGGGGAAAAAAATTGAAGGATACAAAGGAACTCCGAGTGAATTGTACGAGGAAATTCAAACTGTTGTAATCAAACAACAAAAAACGTTTGAAGCAACCTACAAAAAAATTACAGCAGATCTTGCCGAAAAAGGCATTGATATTATCAACGAAAAAACAGCTACTGAAGAACAAAAACAAGAATTGCGCAGCTTTTTCTTGAAAAATATTGTGCACGACATCGTTCCAGTGATGCTCGATAAAAAAACAACATTCCCTCGAATCCGTGATGCTGCAATTTACCTTGGTGTAAAAATGGAATGGGATGCGAAAAGCAAAAAACGATTTGCGTTAATAGAAATTCCAAAAAAAGTGGCGCGGTTTTATGAATTAAAAACCGGTGATCACAAAGCAATCATATTAATTGATGACATTATCCGTTTGAATTTGTCTGACATTTTTCCAATTTTCCATTTTGATGGTATCCAAGCATATACATTTAAATTCACACGTGATGCGGAACTAAATTTGGACGATGACGTTTCACTTTCTTTCATAGAAAAAATGGAAAAAAGCATTAAAATGCGGAAGAAAGGAAATCCTGTTCGCGTAGTATACGATCAGAAAATGCCCAAAGATTTATTAGAATCACTTTCGAAATGCTTTAAATTGGATGTAAATATCAATACCATTCCTGGAGGAAGGTATCACAATTTTAAAGATTTCATGAAATTCCCGATTTTTGGGCACAATGAATTTTTATACGATTCCATCCAACCGCAAGAACATCCAGTTTTAAAAGGTCAAAAAAGTATTATTAAACAACTCCTAAAACAAGATGTTTTATTACATTTTCCTTATCAAAAATTTGATCATGTTGTTGATTTGATTCGTGAAGCTGCCATTGACCCAAAGGTAAAAAGCATTAAAATAAACATCTACCGCGTAGCTAAAGAATCTCAGGTGATGAATGCGTTGATAAATGCAATACGAAATGGAAAAGAAGTTACGGTTGTTTTAGAGCTCCAAGCGCGATTTGATGAAGAAAACAACCTGTATTGGGCAGAACGATTAAAAGAAGAGGGAGCGCGTGTTTTATATGGTTTCCAAGAATTAAAAATACATTCTAAACTTTTGCAAATTCGACGTATATCTGAAAAATCGGAGCAGTTCATCACATATATTGGAACCGGTAATTTCAATGAACGAACAGCAAACATTTATACCGATTTTGGCTTATTGACCGCAAATCGTTCGTTGTCACTTGAGGTGAATAATGTGTTCCACATGATGGAGCAGACGCTTCACCGTCATACATTTCGTTTTTTAACGGTCTCACCGATCAATGCGCGTCGCAAACTTGTTAGTTGTATTAACAACGAAATGAAAGCTGCCAAAAAAGGCGATGCTGCACGTATTCAAATTAAAATCAACAACTTAGTTGATAAGCAATTGATTCAAAAACTATACGATGCATCCAATGCTGGAGTGAAAATTCAATTAATCATTCGTGGCGTTTGCTGCTTAATTCCCGGCATAAAAGGGAAAAGTGAACATATTGAAGTTATAAGCATTGTCGATCGTTTCTTGGAACATACACGTATGCAAATTTTCCACAACAATGGAAACCCTTTGTATTTTATTTCATCTGCAGATTGGATGGAAAGAAATATGGATCAACGTATTGAAGTTGGTACACCTATTTACGACAAAACGATTCAGAAAGAACTCAAGGCTATTTTTGATATTCAATGGCATGATAACGTAAAAGCACGAGTCATCGATAAAAAGCAAGTAAACAGTTATAAGAAAACAGGTGATGAAGCCGAGCAAAAACGTTCGCAATACGAATTAATGGATCGTTATAAAAATTAATCTTCCGCTTCGTTTTTCAATTGTTCTGCAAAAGCTTTGGTAATCAACGGTAAGTAAATTTCTACGGATACTCCGCCTGATTGGCGTTCACGAATCAAATAACTCGAACTTGATTTATTGACTTTATTCAATATATACAAGCGGTCATTAATGATTTCAGAAGCACGCAAAGAATCAACAGCTTTCAATCCGCGGCCATTATCTTGAATCATAATAACCAATTCATGATTGGGTGTTAAAAAGAATTTTACTGTTAACTGACCTTTATAAGCTATGTTTTTAAAGCCTTTCGTTATCGTGTTTTCTATGAACGGTTGCAAAATCATTGTCGGTAGACAGACATCCGCTTGATCTATTGCAGTATCAATATCAAATGTAACATCAAATAAATCGGGATACTTGTCTTGTTGTAATTCGATGTAATACGTCAAAAATGCTAGTTCTTTATCTACTGTTAAAAAGTCGTCATGCGTACTATCTAGTGTTTGTTTGATCAACTTGGAAAACGCGCCAATTTTCTTCGATAAAACTTGAGTATCTCCTGTTGATTGCAAAACAGAAAGTGTATTATAAATAAATTCAGGATTGATCCGAGCGCGGTTCAATCGTTGCTGTAATTCTAGGTTTTTTTGTCGTTCAGAGATTTTTCGTTGACGGAAAACCATAAAAATGTAAAACCCTAGTAATGCAAGAATGATCAATCCAACAACAATTAATTTATTTTTCAAATTTCCGATTTGACGTTGCTGCTCTAATAATTTTTTATCTTGTTCTTCTGCGTCAGCGTCTTTTTGTTTTCTAACGCGGTGATATTTCTCTTCTAAATCGTTGAACGCACGTAAATTTTGCAATTTAACAACACTATCACGCATGGTAACCAAATCTTCATAAACGGTCAGCGCACGTTCGTATTCTCCACTTAATTTAGCACATGTATATACCAATTCCAAAGCGCTTTTTACTTTGTAAGGATTTTTCAAAACAAGTGCACTTGTCAATGTTGAATCCGCAAATTGATACGCTTTGTCGTATTGTTTTAACTCCAAATAAATGTCCGTTAAATCTGAAAAAATTCCTTCTCGTTCAACAAGCTGATTAGTTGGATACGTATAAAAGAGAGCACTATCTAAAAACAAAATAGCTTTTCGGTAATTACGATCGTGGTACGACTTGTCTTCCAATAAGTTGTAACCTTTTACATAACTTTGCTCGTACTTTATTTTTTTTGCCAATCGTAATCCAACCAATGCCACATGATGAGCAGAATCGAGCAAAGGAAGGTCGTTACTTGTTTCAAAATGATGGTAATAACGTGCCGATAAACTAAATAAATTATCTACTTTATTCGTGTTGTTTGGAAGTTGATTCACAAAATTGTGGGCTGCTTTCAAATAGTTGATAGACTTGTCTTCTGTTTTTAGTTTCGAAAACACCGTTGAGAGCGACAACAATACTTTGGGATAAAATGGATGTGCTTGGTTTTTACCAATAACTGCTAACGCTTTTTTATAAACAGTTAACGCTGACTCGTTTTCACCAACACGCAAATAATAATCGCCATAACTAATGAAATTCATCAAATATGCGGTTTTGAAACAACGAATGCTATCGAGTAAAAACAACTCTTTGTCCAAGTTTTTTTTGGCTGCTTCGAATTGATAATTATTTAAATAATCTTGAGCTATAAGGTGATAGCCAAAAGATTTACACCTTGGATTACTTGATTGAAGGTATTTCCACCCAAGCATTTTTAAATTTTCAGGGGAATAAACTAGGGTTGAATCAATGAACTTTTTTTGAAAATAAGTGTCGATTGTTGGGCATTGACAATTTTTTTGTCCAACTGAAACAAACGCCAAAAAAGTAACAAATAAGATAACGAGTCCGTGTTTCATTCCTCTAGAATTGATTCAAATTTAATAAATATAAATCGATGTAGGAATGAATTAAGTCTAAAATGTAAAAGCCCACGATTATTCACAAAAAAAGGCGTCATTTGACGCCTTTCCTGCTTTGTTAATTTTCCACTATGATGGAGAATTAAAAATTCAATGAAACACCAAAAGTTAAGGGATAAACTGCTGCTGTTTTTTCGGTATCAAATAATGGAATTAAATTGTAATTCATGTAAACTCCCCAATCATCATACCCAAGACGCATTGCAGCATCCAAACGAAATGCCTCTAAACCATATGTGCCTTTCACTTTTTGTTTCATTTTCGCGTCGCCTTCGGTAACAGTTTTTACACTGGAACCAATGCGAACACCACCAATTACACCTGCTGCAAAATAAAAGCCTTCATCGCCACTTTCATTTCCGCAAAATTCTATCATCAATGGAGCAGTTAAATAAATCGCACGAAGTTTGTTCTTTTTAAACACATTCACTGTATCCGTTGTAGCAAACAATGAATCTGCAGTATAATGCAATACGTTTTGTTTTAAACCGATTTGCGTCCAATTAAACCCTAGGCCTGTTACTACACCAACGTAATTTTTATAAATTGGAAATTTGTGTTCAAGTACATTCCAACTCCAACTAAACGATTTACCTGGATCATTCTCCCACTGTGGATCATTCGGAAAACTAGACTTCATGTCTTTGTTTAACAACATTGTCGGACCAAAATCAATCCCTGACCAATGTGCATTGATATCTTTTAATTCCTCCTCATCCGGTTCGGCATTTACAGTATCATTTTCAACTTTTACTGTTGCTCCTTTAGGATTAATGATAATAACTTTGCTTGTTCCAACATTAAAGCGCGTTGTGTCTGGCGTTTCTTGTGCAAATAACATGCTTGAAAAGCAAATTGCTGTTAAGCTAAAAATCACTTTTTTCATCGTATTTAGTTTTAGTAGTTTTTACTTCATTTTTATGTTAGACTAATATTTTCAAATTTTGTTACATTTTTTTTGAAAAAAATTACTTTTCATTACTAATACAAGTAATTAGCAAGTAAAATAGTAGATAAATAATATCTTTGCAACTCAATAAATTATCATGTATAGATCACATACCTGCGGTGAATTACGCACTGCTCACATTGGAAAAGAAGTTGTTTTAGCTGGTTGGGTTCAACGTTCACGCGATTTAGGAGGAATGACCTTTGTCGATTTACGTGACCGTTACGGTATTACCCAATTAGCATTTAACTTGGAAGAAAATGCTGAACTCTGCATGCAAGCCCGCAAATTAGGTCGTGAGTTTGTTGTACATGTATCTGGATTAGTGATAGAACGTTCAAGCAAAAACAACCAATTGCCAACAGGTGAAATTGAAATAAAAGTCGAACAACTTACTATATTAAATGCAGCAAAAACGCCGCCATTCACCATTGAAGATGATACAGATGGTGGTGAAGAACTGCGTGCGCAATACCGATATTTGGATTTACGAAGAAATCCTGTTCAACAAAAATTACGTTTGCGTAATCAAGTCGCGCTAGAAACACGCAAGTATTTAGATGCACAAGATTTTGTAGATGTAGAAACACCTTATTTAATTAAGTCAACTCCAGAAGGTGCTCGTGATTTTGTGGTGCCAAGTCGTATGAATCAAGGAGAATTTTATGCACTCCCGCAATCGCCACAAACATTCAAACAATTGTTAATGGTTGCAGGTTTCGATCGCTATTATCAAATTGTGAAATGCTTCCGTGATGAGGATTTACGTGCAGATAGACAACCTGAGTTTACACAAATCGACTGTGAAATGGCGTTTGTGGAACAAGAAGATATACTAAACACATTCGAAGGCTTAATCAAACACTTGTTTAATTCTGTTCGAGGAATAACATTTGAAGGTGATTTCCCACGAATGACCTATGCTGAAGCAATGGAAAAATATGGTTCTGATAAACCAGACATTCGTTTTGGGATGGAATTTACGGACTTGAAAAACGAAAGTGCTGGAAAGGACTTTGTTGTTTTTGATAGTGCAGAAGCAGTTATTGGTATCGCTGTTCCTGGAGCAGCTGAATATACGCGCAAACAATTAGATGAACTTACAGAATGGATCAAACGTCCGCAAATAGGCGCAAAAGGGTTGGTTTACGTCAAATGTAATGCTGATGGAACGTTTAAAAGTTCGGTCGATAAATTTTTCGATGAAGCTACATTAAAAGTATGGGCAGACAAATGTGGCGCAAATGCGGGTGATTTATTACTTGTCTTGAGTGGAGAAATTGACAAAACACGCAAACAAATGAATGAATTGCGTTTGCGCATGGGAACGGATTTGGGGTTGAGAAATCCAGACGATTTCAAACCTTTATGGGTACTCGACTTTCCGTTACTTGAATGGGATGAAGAGAGTCAGCGCTACCATGCAATGCATCACCCTTTTACATCACCAAAACCAGAAGATATTGCATTAATTGATACTGATCCTGGGAAAGTTCGTGCAAACGCATACGATTTAGCGATGAATGGTGTTGAATTAGGTGGCGGATCCATTCGTATTCACGATAGAACCTTACAAGCACGTATGTTTGAGTTATTAGGCTTTACTCCGGAACAAGCGCAAGCTCAATTTGGCTTCTTGATGAATGCTTTTGAATACGGCGCGCCACCTCATGGTGGATTAGCTTTCGGTTTGGACAGACTAGTAGCTACAATGGGCGGATCTGACTCTATTCGCGACTACATTGCTTTCCCTAAAAACAATAGCGGAAGAGATGTGATGATTGATGCTCCGTCACCAATAGACGCAGTTCAATTAAAAGAACTTGGTATTGATTTGAAATAAGGAACAATAAGAAAAGAATGAAAAGCGTCTAATTGGACGCTTTTTTTATTGCTTTTTTTCCAGGCGCAGGGTATACGCAAACTTTGATTCGATTTGAGCGCCATCAAGTTCTAATTGATGCAAAACAGATTTGTTGTATTCATAACGCATAATTCGGGACGAGTCTTGTAACGAACCTTGTGACAAATAAAGTTGTTGTGCGTTGTTTTCAGTTATCAATTTCCATTCACCGGAACTGATAATTACTGCGTCGCCATCTTCTCCAGCATCTTTGTACGTTTCTGTTAATCGATAGATTCCAATAGAATCTCCTTTGAGTAATAATTTTTGATCAATTCCGCTACAATCCGCGCATGGAATGATTCCTTTATACAAGCGAATGGTACGGTAATGCTGTTGGCGCAACGTCAAAGACGCCACTTTTTTTTGCGCTGTTTCTTTTTTTTGATGCTCAATACACGCACTCAACGTAATCAAACCCAGTAAAAACACTACATTTTTCATCGCTTTGTTATTAATTCCATTTTACAATCAATTTCCCTGTGCTTTTTCCTGATTCCAAGGCATCTTGCGCCTCAAAAAAAGTATCCGCTGTATATTCTCCACCAACAATTGGTTGAATTTGTTGCTGTTGCAGTAGTTCGACAACATTTTTCAAACAATCTGTCAAAACGTGAGGTTTGTTGTCTGCTAATTTGAGCATATTAACTCCCAATATGTTTTTAGAACGCATCATTAAACCAATTGGTACAATGATTCCCATTTTTCTAACAAAATTAAGTGTTGACAAAAAGCCAAATTTACCTTTTCCTAATTCTGAACCGCCAAACAACACCAATCTCCCGCCAGAACCTAACATGGTCCAATCTTTTTTAAACGTTGACCCAGCAACAGGATTGAAACTCACATCCAAGCGATCATTGCCTAAAAAACCAGCAGTTACTTTTTGGTAATCTGTTGTTTGATAATTGATTGCACAGTCAGCACCAAGTTCGTTAACAAGTTTCAATTTATCGGCGCCTCCCACTTTTGCGATAACGGTTGCACCTTTTATCTTACACAATTGTATTAGGGCTGTTCCTACTCCACCAGCTGCAGCATGTATTAAAACTGATTCACCTGATTGAACATTTGCAGCACGATAAACCATATAATAAGCCGTCACAAATTGTGTTGCTAAAGCCAAAGCAGCTCCAGCATCTAACTCATTAATTTCTTGAAAAGCACCAATTTGTGAGATCGCTTTTTTGGCATAACCACCGAAACGACAAAAAGCAACAACACGTTTTCCAATTAACGATGGATCAACTCCTTTGCCAATTGCGCTAATGGTTCCAACTACTTCATAACCAACAACACATGGCATTGGTGGTGCTTCGCGGTAAAGCCCTCTTCGTGCCATGACGTCTGCATAATTCAGTCCAAATGCCTCAACATCAATGATTACTTGATTTTCATTCAACGCAGGAAGCGAAATGGTTGCTAATTGAAAAGCCGCTCGTGCAGTTCCTTTTTTAGTTAAAACAAAAGCTTCAGTCTGTATCATAAAGCAAAGATAATCGTTAAACGACTAACAAGTAAAAAAACTAACGAAAGTCATAAAAAAGTTAGCGGGTAACAACTAACTTTACAAAAAATATAGAAAAAACCATGGATTCAAAAATCACAACATATTTAGTCCCAATCGACTTTACATTTGAAACAGAAAATGCATTAATGTTTGCATTGGCTTTAGCCGAAAAACAAGCACATAAAGTCGTTTTATTACACATCATTGCAAACGAAAGCGAGCTAACAGGAGCAGAAATAAAACTAAGCGAATTAGCTGGCAAATACAATGAATTTGATATTGAAGCAACCGTAATTGTTGGCAATGTTTTACATGATATCGGTGTAATTGCAGAAGGAATTGGTGCATCGCTTATTGTAATGGGAACTCATGGCGAAGTTGGTTTATTATCAAAAGTACTTGGAAGTAAAACAATGCGTGTGCTGGCAAAAAGTAAAGTGCCAATGATTATTGCTCAAAAAGAAACGCGTTTTCATGCAATAAAAAATATCGTCATGACACTAGATCTTGAAAAAGAAAGTATTCAAGTTGTCAAACATGCAGCTAAAATTGGTCAATTGTTTGATTCAAAAGTTGTGTTAGTTGCTGCAGCTCAAGAAGATGAGTTCTTGAAAAGAAAAATTGATTTGAACCTCAAATTAAGTCGTGATTACCTCAACGAACATGGATTAAATACGGAAATACACCTTGTTTCTGCTAAAGGGTACGTGAAAAACTTATTAGCTTACTGCGAAGAAATCGGAGCAGATATGTTAGCTGCTACGTATTACCAAGATTCGTTTTTCTCGTTTTCAGAACACTTAGTAAAAGCATTAGCAGGTAATCCGCTACAAATTCCCGTTATGACTTTTGATGGAGAATCTACCTCATCAGGAAGTCAATTTGGATTTTTAACTGTTTAATCAGCTTCGTTTTTCGCATATTTAGAGGCTTTCTTTTTTGGGGCCTCTTCTACTCCTTTTATGAGTAATACGATTTCTCCTTTTGGCGGTTTTGCTTGGTAATGTGCCAACACATCAGATGCTTTACCCCGTTGAAATTCTTCGAACATCTTACTGATTTCGCGCGCAACACACACTTCACGATCTGGACCAAGTAAAACGCAACATTCTTCCAACGCTTTTATCAAACGGTGCGGAGATTCGTACAAAATAACCGTGCGTTCTTCTGTCAAAAACGACAACCATTTTGTTTGGCGTCCTTTTTTATGGGGTAAAAATCCTTCGAAAACAAATCGATCAGCAGGAAAACCACTCCCAACCAATGCAGGAACAAATGCTGTTGGACCAGGTAAACAAGTGACTGTGATTCCTGCTTCGACACATGCACGTACCAACAAAAATCCTGGGTCAGAAATTGCTGGAGTCCCAGCATCTGAAACCAAAACAGTCGTTGTGTTTGTTTGAACAGACTGAACACAACGTTCTAATTGTTTGTGTTCGTTGTGTGCATGAAACGGAACAATTTGCTTGCTCGCTATATTCAAGTGATTCAACAACTTCTTGGTTACGCGTGTATCTTCAGCATAAATCAAATCAGCCTCCTGAAAAATACGAATAGCGCGCAATGTAATATCTTCTAAATTTCCAACCGGAGTTGGTACAACAAATAAATTTCCCATCACAATTATTTTAAACGCAATTGAATGGGAAGGTGGTCAGAATAACCTCCGTAATAATTATCCCCACCATAGGTTGTTGACGGTTTTTTCGTACCGTCTTTTTGAGTGAACAGTAATTTTTCTTCGTAAACAATTGTTGCGTCTTTTGGCGAAAGTTTAACGCCACTTTTTCCTGTAAACAAACCTTTTGAAACAACAAATTGATCCAATACGCCCCATTTTCCTTGGTAGCTGTGTGTTCCTTTTCCAGCAAGTTGATCATCGTATAACAAGTTATACAATTGTGCAGACTTGTCTGAAAGCTGTTTAGCACCCAATACTTCATCCATCGATTTATCCGTTGGATGATCATTAAAATCGCCCATTAATAAAATATTTGCTTTCGGATTTTGTGCTAAAATTTCGTTGATTTTTTTTCGTGCAACTGATGCAGCCTGAACGCGGCGAATTTCCGATTCTTTCTCTCCTCCTCTTCTGGATGGCCAGTGATTGACAAATACATGCACCGTTTTGTTTCCTGCAAGCAGTCCTTTCACATAAAGAATATCACGGGTTTTAAAATTTGGAATGCTATCAATTGCAACGGTTAAAAATTCTGAAGTCAATACTTTAAAACGACTTGCATCAACTAACAACGCACAATCAATTCCGCGTGCATCAGGCGAATTTTTATGCACCAATTGATAATTTGTAGACGCCAAACGTCCCGTTTTTGCTACATCCATTACTACCGCATCGTTTTCCACTTCAACAAGACCAATCATCAACGGATTTTCAGCTAAATTGAAGGTTAACGCTTCAACAATGTGGTTCAATTTTAACTGATAGCGTTTTGTGTTCCACTTTAATTTTCCGGTAGGCAAGAAATCTTCGTCAATTACATCGGATTGATTAATTGTATCGAATAAATTTTCGACATTATAAAAAACAATACTGCGCCCATGATAAGGCAATAAACTTGGTGTTTTTGTAGCGACAAAAGCGAATGAAATTGAAGCAAGCGCGACAACTAAAATGGAATTACTAATTTTTTTCATCGAACTGATTTAAAATTTTTCATCAAACTTATCTAAATTAAGTAAACAAGCCGTTAACAAATCTATACTTCCTTGAATATCATCTTTGTGCGCCATTTCAATTACTTGGTGTAAATGACGTGTAGGAATAGAAATTGCCCCAGCAATAGATCCTCCTGCTGACATGCGTTGAATTCCCGCTGTATCAGTGCCTCCCGCTGTTAATATTTCGGGTTGCCATTGGATTTTTTCCTTGTCAGCAATTTGCTTCATAAAGCGCACCATTCGCGTATCGCAAATTGTAGAAGCGTCCATGATTTTAATCGCTGTACCTTCACCTAATTTAGTAATATATTCATGTGCTGCTGCGCCAGGTAGATCAAAAGCTATCGTAGTATCTAAACCGAAACCATAATGCGGTTGAATGCGTAAACTTGCAACATTTGCTCCGCGAATCCCCACTTCTTCTTGCACGGTGAAAACCATATAAACATCATTCGGTAATTGTTTCCCTTTCAACTGTTTTAACGTTTCTATTGCAATAAAAACCGCCAACCGATTATCCAACGATTTACAATTAAAACAATCACCCATTTGAATGAATTCACGTTCACGCGTAACCGGATCTCCAATTGCAATAAGTTCTTTTACTTTATGAGCAGGTAAACCTGTATCAATAAAATAGTCGGATAGTTTCGCGATTTTGTTGCGTTCATCTGCCGTCATGACGTGGATTGGCTTGGACGCCATTACACCAATAATATCTTCTTTTCCATGAATTATTACGCGTTGAGCAGTTAATGTTTTTGGGTCAAAACCTCCTAAGGTTGTAAAACGAATAAAGCCTTTGTCATCAATATGTGTCACCATGAAACCAATTTCGTCCATGTGTGCGCCAACCATTGCTGCTTTATTTGACGCGCCTTTACGAATCGCATAAACATTACCCATGTTGTCAACGGTTACCTCATCACAAAGTCCTGTTATTTCGCGTAACACCACTTGTCGAATGCGCTCTTCAAATCCTGGTGCGCCAGGTACGGTACATAATTCAGCTAATAAATCCTTATTCATTTTTCATTCTTTTTGAATGTGGTAAAAATAAAGTTAATTATCTAGAAAAAACATGTCGATTTACCTGTAATACTTAACTTTGAAAAAAAAGTCATGCGCATTATCATCATTGCACTTATTTTCATTGGAGGAGTCATTGCGGCATACATCATTACTAAGCCAAGTGATGAAAAACCATTAAGAATTTACAATCCGATAGATATTCAACCAGAAATGGTAGATCGCGATTTGATTCGCGTAGGTTTTGGCCACAAAATCGGGCAATTTGAGTTCGTTGATCAAACTGGTAATACGTTTCAATCTTCGCAATTAAATGGTAAAGTATACGTTGCCGAATATTTTTTTACTACGTGTGGAACCATCTGTCCAATAATGAATGGACAAATGCAACGCGTTCAGGAAGCAATGAAAAATGAACAGGATTTTACCATACTTAGTTTTACCGTTGACCCTGAGGTAGATACTGTTGAACAACTAAATCGCTATGCAACCGCACACAATGCTAATCCAAAACAATGGCATTTTTTAACAGGAGAAAAGAAAAGTTTGTACCGTTTAGCCCGGCGCAGTTTTTTTGTCTTAAAGCCTGCTGAAGTTAAAAACCAAGGCGATGTTGGTTCTGATTTTATACATACGAATCATTTTGTCCTTGTAGATCAACAAGCACGCATAAGAGGTTATTACGACGGGACAAATCCGAAAGAGGTAAACGCATTAATTCACGATGCAAAACGCTTGTTAATCGAAAAAAGAAATTAAAAATTCACTTAGAAATTGTATTAAGTACAATTTCTATTGTTTTTCTGTTTATTTTCGGGAGATAAATTTCTACGAAAATGAGTAAACAAACAGCAACTACAAATTACGGTGCCTTGAGCACATTGACAACCGTCTTCTTCTTTTGGGGATTCATTGCAGCTGGTAATAGCGTATTTATTCCATTTTGCAAACATTATTTCAAATTAGATCAATTTCAAAGTCAGTTAATTGATTTTGCTTTTTATGGTGCGTATTACTTAGGTGCGTTGGGCTTGTTTGTTTTCAGTTATGCCAAACGAAAAGACTTGGTTGGATCGTGGGGTTATAAAAAAAGCATCATCATTGGTTTATTGGTTTCTGCATTAGGAGCAGTTGCCATGATTGTATCTGTTTTTGCCAATCAGTTTGCAGGAATGCTATTCGGTTTGTTCATCGTTGCACTTGGGTTCTCGTTACAACAAACCTCTGCAAATCCATTCATGATTGCTTTGGGTGATGAAAAAACAGGAAGTAACCGCATCAATTTAGGTGGCGGTATCAATAGTTTAGGGACAACCATCGGACCAGTTTTGGTTTCATTGGCATTATTTGGAACAGCTGCTGCAATAAGTGATGATATGATTGCTCAATTAAGTTTAAAAACTGTTGTGTTCTTGTATGCTGGTGTTGGTGCATTATTTGTTGGAATAGCTTTATTATTGACGTTTTCAAAGAAAGTCCCTGCTGGGAAAATTGAAAGTGATGATGCGACATCGAATGATACGGATCAAGGAAAAAAAGCCGTGGTAACACTATTAGTGATTACAGGAATTTTAGTTGCTTGTTTTTCGCCTGTTTTTAGTAGTTATCGTTCTGATGAAGCAAAGCAATTGGTAGAAATTGAAGGCGCGCAACATGAATTAACAACAACTAGTGATAACAAAACAATTGAAATCAGTCAATTAACTCCTGCAGAAAAAGAAACTTATAACACCTTAGAAAAAGAACATCACAAAATCCAACAAGGATTAGACAAAAACAGAATTATCTGGTTGTCACTTGGAATTGTTGCTGTTGTAGGTGGATTATTGTTTGCGAACACACAAGCAAAAAAATCAGAAAATGGCTGGGGAGCAATGAAATATCCGCAGTTAACCCTCGGTATGTTGGCGATCTTTTCTTACGTTGGTGTAGAAGTTGCTGTTGGTAGTAACTTGGGTGAATTGTTAAAACAACCTAGTTTTGGTGGATTATCCTCTTCTGAAATCACTCCTTACGTTTCAATGTATTGGGGAAGTTTGATGATTGGTCGTTGGACGGGAGCGGTAAACGCTTTTAATTTAAGTCAACAACTAAAAACCATGCTAAAATTCATTGTACCACTTGTTGCATTTGCTATTATATTAATCATTTCGAAACTTTCGGGTTATGCTATTGATAACTTATATTGGTATATTGGTTGCGTTGTCGTTCAAATTCTTGCAATGTATGTAGCCAATGATAAACCAGCTTTGTCGTTGACAATTTTTGGAGCACTTGGTGTGTTATCACTTTTAGTTGGCTTAACCGCAACAGGTGACGTAGCAATTTATGGTTTGTTAAGTGCCGGTTTATTCTGCTCCATCATGTGGCCGTGTATTTTCTCGCTTTCGTTAGCTGGATTAGGAAAATATCAAGGTCAAGGTTCAAGCTTGTTAGTGATGATGATTTTAGGTGGCGCATTGATTCCACCTTTACAAGGCAAGCTATCCGATTTAATTGGCATTCAAGAATCATTCGTAATCGGTGCGTTTTGCTTTGCTTATATTTTGTTTTTTGCCATTTACGTGAATCAATTATTAAAAAAACGTGGCGTTTCATTAGATGAAACTCCTGTTTCACATTAAAAAATTGCAAAATTAATATAGAATTTTTTCTTGTCAATCTTCACAAAAACAGTTGAAACCAATTACAACAAGGGTTTCAACTGTTTTTTTTTGTAATCTAAATTGAATCTAAATAAGAACTTCTCTCCTATCCGATTGTTATAGAAGTTAAATTTGCAAAGTAATTTAGAAAAAAAATTAAAAGGAAATGAGTAAATCAGCAATTTTAAAATCGTCAGTAGCCAAAAAATATTGGATGGCACTAACAGGATTGTTTCTGTGTACCTTCTTAATTGGTCACTTATTAGGAAACCTTCAATTATTAGGCGAGGCGAATGAGGCAACAAAACGTGCTTTTAATGAGTACGCATACTTTATGGGGCATAACTTGTTCATCAAAGTATTGTCATACGTTACCTACATTTCGATCATTTTTCATGCAATTGACGGAATCATGTTAACTGTTGCGAACAAAAAAGCACGCCCACAAAACTATGCGTATAACAACCCTGGAGCAAATTCAAGCACTCCTTCTCGTTACATGGCTGTGTTAGGAACATTGATTTTGGTGTTCATTGTAACGCACATGGCAAACTTCTGGTGGAAAGCAAAAATCACACAAGATATTCCTTTGCACACAAAAGAAATCACACTTCCTGGTAATCCAATGATGGGTGGTCAAGAACAAAAGATGAATTTGTACTTAACAACTGCTGGTGATTATGTTCCTGTAGATCAATTGGAAGTGAAACACAAAACTGAATTGTACGCAAAAGGAATTGATTTGAAAATGGGCGAAGGTTACAAAGATTTGTACACAGTCGTTATCAAATTCTTTAGCAAAGAAAACAGCTTGGGATTAGTTGCTACTGCATTGTATGCTTTATCAATGTTGGTATTGGCATTCCATTTATGGCATGGTTTCGCATCTGCATTCCAGTCATTGGGTGTTCGTCATAAAAGATACACACCAGCAATTGAACTAATCGGTAAATTATTTGCAGTCATAGTTCCTATTGCTTTTGCAATTATTCCTGTCATTCTTTACATGCGTTAACAGTCAAAAAAAATTTTAAGTCATGTCGATATTAGATTCAAAAATACCAGAAGGTCACATTTCAGATAAATGGACCAATCATAAAAACCATTTAAAATTAGTTGCACCAAACAATCGTCCGAAAATTGATGTCATTGTTGTTGGAACTGGATTAGCTGGAGCTGCTGCTGCTGCTTCTTTAGGAGAAATGGGATATAATGTGAAAGCGTTTTGTTTCCAAGATTCACCAAGAAGAGCTCACTCAATTGCAGCTCAAGGAGGAATCAACGCAGCAAAAAATTACCAAAATGACGGTGATTCAATCTACCGTTTGTTTTACGATACAATCAAAGGGGGTGATTACAGAGCACGCGAAGCAAACGTTCACCGTTTAGCAGAAGTTTCTGGAAATATCATCGACCAATGTGTTGCACAAGGTGTTCCTTTTGCACGTGAATACGGAGGTTTATTAGACAACCGTT
>CALJKJ010000027.1 GCA_937973685.1 uncultured Flavobacteriales bacterium
TTGAAGATTGGAAGATTGAAGATTGGAAGATTGAAGATTGGAAGATTGAAGATTGGAAGATTGAAGATTGAAGATTGGAAGATTGGAAGATTAAAAATTCGAAGATTACAAGATTGAAGATTACAAGATTGAAGATTACAAGATTTCAAGATTACAAGATTACAAGATAGAAGATTTAATCCCGAAGTGTTGGGATGGAAGCCGGGTTTTACTGTAAACATAACTATTGTTTTAACGTAGTACTACCAAAAAACAGGGATGGAAGTATTGCGGAATCAACGGAGCCAGTTTCGGTTATTGCAGGCGGCTCAGGACAGAATGGTCTTTAAAGGAGAAAATGGTAGCTACCACGTTTTGGGGGAATTGCCCATGAACTTTGCGCATTTGCGCATTTCTTTGGTTTTTATTCCCAACAAAGAGGTTTACCGATACAGGTACGATCTCGATTTGTTGAACCAACTTGAAACGGATAAAATTACCCAACTATTGCGCAACAAATTTCCAAGTTTGGATGCGGAAGCTTTCGCAACGGACTTGGATAGACTCGTTGAAGTGGTGGAAAAAAAACGGGAAGATATATACAACGCGCAATTCAAAGATGTTGTCCAAACTTCTCACTCGGTTACGAAAAATGAACGCTCCGCTGCAGCGCATTTTTTGAATGTACCACAGCTTCTCGATGAACTGGATAGGTGCTTGGTCGCTTGCGGTATTGTGGGGGAACAACACAACCGCCTCTTGCTCTTTTTTGTTGCTATCTCTTTTAAAACGGATCAACCGCTGCATGCGCTGATTCAATCGGGGTCCTCAACAGGCAAAAGCCATTTGCTCAAAGTAATTGAACGCTGCTTGCCTCCACCCTACGCGTTTCCTATCACACGCCTTTCGGATAAAGCGTTTTACCACTTCAATAGCGCGGATGTAACAGGGAAATGTCTCTTTCTGAACGATCTCAGTGGTCTTGGTAAGGAAGCACTATTTGGCTTGCGCGAATTGCAATCTGAACGAACGCTGATTCATGCGCTCCCACAAAAAAGCAATTACGGTGTGTTACAAACCAAAACGAAAGTCATTCGTAGCCACTTTTCAAGTATTGCTGCTACAACAGCAACGCAGGTCTATCTCGATAATAGCAACCGCTCTATCTTGCTGCATTTGGATGATTCTGAACAGCAAACACAACTCATTATTGCACGCCAAAACCAACTGTTTTCTGATACTTATACCCAACAATTAGCTGACGACACAACGCACTTCCTGCAAAATTGCATCTCGTTGTTGCAACCTTATAAAGTGGTGAACCCCTTTGCTCCTGCCCTCATCTTACCCAGTAAGATTAATTACCGCAGGAGAACGAATTTTCAATTACTGAGCTTGATTCAAGTGATAACACTGTTTCATCAAATGCAACGCGAAAAAAATGAGGCTGGTGCATTGATTGCAACAGCAAGTGATGTGAAAATTGCTATTGATTTGATTGTTCCTTCGTTGGTGATTAATAGCGATGATTTGGATGCACAATCACGCGCTTTTTTAACGCAACTAAAAACTTTCTTGGCCGAACAACAACGCTCGGATTTTACACAACGTGACATACGCATGTACGTGAAAAAAAGTAAAACAACGGTGTTTAAACTGCTGCAATCCTTGCTCACTTCTGAGTATATCTATGTCGTTCGTGGAACGAAGCAACGTGGTTTTTATTACGCTCTCAATGATGCAACGGAAGCTACAGACCAATTGGCCTTGAAAAGTGAGTTGTATGCCCTTATTGGGATGACTGTGTGAGGGTGTTGGGAACACCAAAAGAACACAGAAAGAACACGAAAAGAACACAGAAAGAACACGAAAAGAACACAGAAAAAACAGCTAACTACACGATAAGGTGTGTTGGCACATTTATAAATAGAACTCTATTAACTATGCAAACTTATTTTCATTTCAGGCAAACACATGACGTGTTTCAACATTTTACAAATGATCTTTCGGTAAAGAATTACCAAACTGGACATGGGCAAATGTATCCTTCCTGCGTACGGGAATTTTTATATTATGTTGAGCAACGATTGGGTTATCAATTGGAACATATTACAGGAGAATTTGTGAAAAATTACTGTGCGTATTTGGAAACCCGCCCAACTAAATTTGGAAGTGCCATGCGTTTGACCACTTATAATCACCACATGTTTGCGTTGCGGTTATTTTTCCGATTTTGTGAGGAACATGCACTCATACCGCTCAGTATTACCCTTCCCTCCTACCAACGTGGTTTTATTGAAACTAGGGAAGCATTAACGATATCAGAAATAGAAGCCTTGTTTGCAGCTTGTATCAATCAAAAAGAAAAAGCAGTTCTTGCTTTGTTGTATGGTTGTGGCTTGCGCAGAACAGAAGCTATTCGTTTGCGGATCAATGATTTCATGGCGCGTAAGGCATTTATTATGGTTGAAAAGGGGAAGAATTCAAAACGTAGGGAGGTTCCTTTACAAACGAACATAAAAAATATACTAGCTGATTATGTGTTTTATGAACGAGCAGAAATTGTAGCACGCACACGCAGTACCACAACAAATTTGCTTATCAATACGAGAGGCAAAGCTATGTCTGGGGATTATATTTACGATTGTGTGAAGCAATTAGCCAAGCGCACAAATATGGGTGAACAATTTACACGGCGGGTAACGTTGCATGTGTTGCGGCATTCTATTGCTACACATTTATCTGAAAATGGTGCGCCCATTGAATTTATAAAAGAATTTCTTGGACATTCCTCGATTGATACCTCACAAATTTATGCGCTTAAGAACAAGCAAACGATACGATTTGCACTTTAGAATAATTACTAAAATCATTCGTATTTGTTCTAAAAATGTAGCCTATTGACAAAAAGCTAACTAAAACTAATTATATTTATGAGACAAATTTCAAACGAAACGAAGAATCATTGCATGCGACTCCCCTATTCATACGAGCTCACAACCCATGACCGCTATTTTTATCAGGGACAGGAAATGGACAATGAGGTGAAAGGTGAAGGAAATAGTGTGAATTTTAGCTTTAGAATGCACGATCCAAGACTGGGAAGGTTCTTTGCGATTGATCCATTGACTAAAAAATACCCACATAATTCACCATATGCGTTTAGTGAAAATCGTGTTTTGGATGGTATTGAATTAGAAGGAGCTGAATTTTATTTTATACACGGAACAGCAACTCCAGTCTCATTTATTTCTTCTTGGAATTATAAAAACCAAATGTCATTACCTAGAAAAAATTTCAGAAGTTTTTTTGAAGATTTCAACACAAAAATAGGCGGTGGATTAACGAATGATAATGATAATTTTTCATGGTCTGGTAATAATTCTGATAAAGCAAGACATAGAGCAGCAAAAAAGCTTGCAAAAAAGATTAATAAAGATCGAGGTAATAATCCAAACAATCCAGAACCAATTGTCCTTGTAGGTCATAGTCATGGTGGAAATGTTTCGATTGAGGCTGCAAATATCCTCATAGAAAAATATAATGTTCCACCAGATAAAATTACAATTATTGCATTGAATACGCCAAGAGAATTTGATATTGAACTTAGACACAACCAGGTGAATTTAGCTGTTGTAAGCTCATATAGTGACTATGTGCAACGTGCAGGAAGTGATGCATTTCAGGCCGCAACAGGAATTGCGGCTATTTTTGGAGGAGTTTTAGGTGCTGTATTTGCAGGAAGTACTGTAAACGTTGATGTAGCAAAAGGAGATACATATATAAAATACGAAGATCAAAATGAAGGAATAGTAGAGAATAATCATTCTGGATGGACTCTAAATAACATTGAGCAATGGCAAAAAATACTAATTGATAAATTATTTGAAACTACTACTACAGTAACAAAAGTTGAACAAAATAATATTGAAATAGAAGTTAAAGCACCAATTGTTAAAAAAGGAAAAATATGAAAATAAATAATAATTGTTCAATTGTCTTCATTGTATTTGTTTTAAGTTTTTTGACTTCATGTGAAATGAAAGATGAAATGCTTGACATAAAAATTTATTCTTTATTTCCTAAACCAAAAGAATATTTTTTACAACCTATATCTTACAAGTGGGGAAGTGATACTGTGAATTTTGAAGTTAAAAAAGTTGATTTAATTGAAACAAGAAAAAATATTTTTTTTCCTAATTTCATTTATTTTCAAAACTTTTCTGTTGCATATAAATCAAGATTTTTTGATTTTGTATTAAATTTTCTCTTTTATAATTATGATGATACTAGTAAGCCAATTAGATTACAAGAAATAGATTATAATATAATAAGTAAAAAATCAATGAATTTTTATATTGAATTATTTTCTTTACAAAACAATATTAAAATTGACAAAAGAATAAAATATTCTGATACTATATATTATTCAAAAGATGGAGATTTAAAATATAAAATAGGATTAAATTCATTTCATAAAATTTTCATCTACAATAAAAAACAAAATCAATTTGACACAATAAAATCATTTATTTTTAAAAATTGGCTTTTAACAAAAATTGAATTTAAAAACAGTCCACCATTTGAATTAATTCGTTAAATTATGAAATTTATAATTTTAATAATAATAGCCCAATTGTTTTTTGCATGTCAATTTAAAAAAGTAAATACATACACGTTTTATTTTGAAATGCTACCAATGGAAAAAGAGTATTTTCTTAGGCCGACTGAATATTATTTTAATGATAAAAAAGAAAATTTTAAGCTTTTTAAATTTGATTATAATGGAGGTGAAGAACAGCTGAGTATGTTTTACAATACAATTTTTTCTAATAAATACTGGGATACATGTTTTTTTAAAACAATACATTCAAATGGAAAATTAGATTTGAGTTACTTGTTTGAATACAAAAGTAGTTTTACACAATTAAACGATGATTATCTAGTAAAACGAACTGAAAAAATGTCGCCATTAGAGATCAAAATGAATTTTGGAGACATAAAGATTGATTTTAATAAGTCAAAGATAAATGATGAATTTCTAGTAAAAACAAAACGTAAAGACACTTTAATTTATTCCTTTAAAGGCATGTTAAAAACGAAAACTGATTTTTTTAGTAAAAACAAAAAAAATGATACAATTACTTCTGTAATAATTAAAAATTGGAAAATTAGTTTAATTTCTTTTCTTAATGGTAGTAAAATTAAAATATTGTACTAGTGTTGGTTTGATAGGTAATGTTTTATTAGTGTTGATAGTACTAATTCATCAACAAAAGCATTCATTTAGAACAAGAATTTTAAAAAAGTAAAAACATATGTACAGCACCAATTCCAATTACTTCAAAACCCATGACCGCTATTTTTATCAGGGTTCTGAGATGGATAAGGAGGTAAAGGGTGACGGAAACAGCTACACCACAACGTTTAGGCAACTTGACCCAAGATTAGGTAGATGGATGACGATAGACCCAGTAATTTATTCATGGCAAAGTCCTTATTGTTCTATGAATAACAATCCTTTATACTATAACGATATTTTAGGTTTGTACGGTTCAGAAAAAACAGCAAAAAGAAAACAAAGAAAAGCTGAAAGAAAATTTGGTGAAGATAAAGTAGGTGATGTTTATGATAGGAATAAAGGTAAAGAAGGAAAAAAACCAAATTACGGCTTTCAAGTTTTCGGAGAAGGAAAGGATGACAAGACTAGAGTGAGTTTAGATTCTGATGGTGACCCAATAGCATCCGCTTATACACCAGATGCTGTAATTGATAATGACAAAGATTTAAGAAATTTTACTAATGTTGAAAAGAAAAAAAATAAAAATAGTTCTTTTGAAAATATTAATAATGGATTAGGAATTGGATTGGGTGTTCAATCTGAACTATTAACATATTCTATAGCTCAAAATTACAAGACGGCTACAAATAATTATTCTTACAGTAAACTTAGCAAATCACAACAAACTTGGAGAGCTACTAATACACTAGGAAAAACAGGAACTAATCTTTTAAAAGTAACAAAGGTATTAGGCGTAATTGGAGGAACCTATAGTATTGTTTCAAAATCAGCTGAAATATACGATAAAGGCGTTGAAAACATGACTGTTAGAGATGGTGCAGATTTAACAGTTGCTATAACAGGAACTGCTGCAGCTGTATTTATGTCCTCTAATCCTATAGGTTGGGGTATTGGTCTGGGTTGTTTGATCTATTCAGCAGGAACAATGATTTATGACGCATCAACAGAAAAATAATATGTATTACAAAATAATAGTAAGCTCGATTTATACTGCGCAAAATAATGGTGTAATGAGTGATATATGGAAAATAGCATCGAATTTTTACGTTGCTGTTGCAATTTCAGGAAATGTAATGATATTATATATATTATTAAACAATATGTTATTTCCACATTGCCTAGAATTTTTGAATATTAAAATAGTAACATCATTCAAGCACAATTTCACATTAAATTTGATAATATATACTTGGATTCCCTTCATGATATTAAATTATTTTTTAGTTTATAGAAAGAACAAATACAAACAATTGATAAAGGATTATAAGCTATTTTATAATAAAAAATTATTTGCTTTTTATTTTAGCATATCTATTTTATTGCCTATCATATATGTTTTTATTCAAAAAAAATAATAAATATCTCAGGTTAATTTAGAGAGTAATGTTTCAGTAGTGTTGAACTACTCATTGAAAATGATATGATATTCATTTTCAATAAGCTGATTTTTATTTGAAATTGTTTATTTAGGGTGTTTAACTCTCTATTGATTGGTGAATATATAAGATCAATTCAAAATGTCTACCAACACTAAAATTGAGATGTATCACAAAACTTGTTATAAGCACTGAACCCGCGCTTTAAAAAAAAAATCTTATTAAAAGCTTTAGTTTTGTATTTTAAATTGATTGTCTCCTAATTGCTGCAACAATTGAACTTGTTTGCCAATTAACGATTTCATTTGCAGCTTCTTGTACTACTTTTGGCATATTTTTCTGTCCCCAAGGATAAATAGCAATAATAGGCTTGTTATAATACTGTGCAAGTTTAATTTCTTTTAGAATCCAATCACTGTATGCGGAATACATACCTCCAAGGATTAAAACACAATTAACTGGTTTTACTTGTTTGTCTAAAAGTTCAGTCAATTTTGTCTTTCCAATAGGTGTATTAGGGTCTATTAATGGGTCATGGACAGGGACACTATAGTTTCTCCAATTAAATAAAAATGCTTCTTTAAGCATTTTTTCAAGACGATAATAATCGTCATTATATTTCCATGCATGACTTATAAATAAGTCGTAAGTTTTTAATTGTGGCATAACTATTTAATTTTGTTTGTTTATATATTGACTCCAAGCCGAATGCTCTTTACTCACTAAATTCTCTGTCCGAGTAACCAAAATTTTAAATGGCTCAACTTCTTCGCAATAAGGTCCTGTTTTAGTTTGAAATAATATTTTTTCGTGTTTAATTGTCTCTGATGTTGTTCGATATTCAGACCACTTTTCTTGAAACTTTAATAGACCTGATAACCCAGATAAAATTGCGATTAATGAACCAAGAATTCCAAGTATTATATTCTTCACAGTTAAGTAAAATTCAAGACCCGCTATTAATGGAATTATTGCAGAGAATACTATTATCAACCCTTTAGTCCAATGATTATATAATTTGTTTGTTGATGCCTTGTCACTATACCATGTGATTTGGTCATCAATTCTTGTTTTTATATATTCTTGTTCTGTCATTGTCTTTTGTCTATCCGGTTACTTATTACTAATAAATAATCAAATCAAACATTCGCACAATCACCAAAGTTTGGTCAGTTATGCGAACAATTGATTTATTATTATTCAAACGAAATTTTATCTGTTACACCTTGATAAAATTCCATTTCACAAACTAACACACTAAAAATAAAACGGACGAAAAGATTGATTCTAAAAATAATTAGTACTAGTTCTAATTCTTTCACAATCAACATAATTATGAAACGAAAAGGGGGTGAAAAGGGATTTGGACACTAAATTATTGGAAGAAAAAGCGCTGCAAAAGGTATGAAAATGTATAGTAGTTGTGTTCGATGAACGAACGCTTACATCTTATTGATTGGAAAAAATTTATTCATGTCGTCAACTCGTTCAGGATCATCATTTAGCGCAAATTTTTTAATGGAAGTCAACCAATGATGACCTGAGAAAATCATTACCTGCTCAATCGGTAATTTACGGATGTGGTACAAATCCTTGATAACCGAAAAACGAATTGTTTGGGGATTTAGTGGCCTATCTGGGTAAAAGTCGTTCAAGGTTTTAACCATACGGAACAAAGCATCAATCGATAATTGTTTCCCGTTTTTACTTAAAAAAAATTGATCAAAATCGAAGCAATTCAATTGTTTACGCTCGTTTTCAATGTAGGATCGTAAAATTGTTACCTGATTAGGTTTTAATGGCAGTGTACGTCCGTTGACCAATCTCGTTTTCTTGATAGTGACCATGTTTTCATCAAAGTTGAAATCGTTTAATTTCAAATTGATTATATTTTGAGAAGTAAAACCTTGATAGATCAACAAGGATAAAATAGCTTTGTTGCGGAACTCCAAAAGCGTGTATCGGTTGGGACGATTTAAAAGTGTTTCGAGTTCTTTTCGAGTAAACAATCGTTGCGGTAAAAAGGGAGGTGATTTTGTTAAAATTTTCAAGGAACTACAAGGGTGTTTTGATATTTGATTGGTGAACATCATGTAATCAAAAAATCGCTGAACAGCACATAGTTTCGTTTTCGGAAACACCGTTAGATCTCTAAAATAGAGCAACACATCGAAGTTGCTTATTTTAGAAGGATCTTTTTGTTGAAAAAACAAAAAATCATCAACGTGATACATGTACGTTTTTACCGTTCCATCCGTGTACCGTTCTCGTAGAAAATCTTGAAAAGTCATTTTTCTTTTTCCTATTCTTACGTAGAACTTATAAAAAGGTTTTTGCTGAGTGAAATTATACGTTTTGATACAACTAGTGGGGATATTTATCGTCCCCACTAAGTGCGCCTTTATTTAAGTAGCTATGGTATGAATAAGTAGTATTTTAAAGCTGTTCATTTCTATTACCCATAGAGATGCATTTCAGCTTGTTCAATCAAAATTAACCAAGAGAAAAGTAACATCATTTATTTTTACTAATAAAATGTGCTATTTTGATGCATTTTTAGAACTTGTACTAATGAAATTAGGATAATTTCATACCATATGACAAAAAAACAGTTCGTTTTTTTATTGTAAAGATGAATAATTTATTGAAATCTATGACAAATTGCTGTTAAACTTTCACATCCATCTGTGCAGGGATCGTGAAGTACTTTAATTAGTGACTACTTCGCAATAAGCTTGGTTTTATTTAAAATATTACGTTTAATAGTTTTAAAAATTGCCATCAACACAGTTGAAACACGAGGAGTGAAATGCATGCATTTTAAGCTGTTTTAGAACTTTTCTCTTATCATGTGAGGGTTAAACACCCCTTAATAAATCGTATTAAATTCACATTAACTCATTGAAAATGATGTAATTATCAGTTGATATGAGTACTATCAACACTGCTGAAACATTACCGTTGCTGACCTTCTCTTTCTGGTAAAGGTTTTTCACTCTGATTTAAAATAAAAAAATTACTATTTATCAATTCTAAGATAACGAACTTCAACTCTGTATTCTTGTTAACGTAATAAATAGATAAGTCAGCCTCTTTAAAAGAATAACCGATCAATTTTTCTTTTTGTTTTGTAATAAAACAAACATTATCACCGAACTTATTTGATAAAAATTTATAGAGGTAAACATTCATTTTGCTTTTTTTTAGAAACGTAGAATCTATTAAAGTCATTTGATTCCAACAAATACTATCATTTAATTGATTTTCGTTAATAACATTACCCTTATAATGCATCATTTTTCCAAAATCATTTGTATCAAATTGAGAGTCTTGCTCATATTTATAAACAAATCGATTGGAAGTTTTTTTTGGGGTACAACCAATAGAAAAAATCAGTAATAAAATTAAAAAAAATCTATTTTTCATATAAGCTTATTTTGTGTAACCACCAGAAAAATTCCACATTGATTTCCATATATACTCATCAGAATATCCGAGATTCCATTCTTTTGCAATCGATTTAAATACTGAATAAGCTTGATTTGGCCATAATGAAGTTGAATTTGTTTTTCCACTTTCCAAATCATTCATTACATGTTTATGTTGGTAATGGTTTTTTATACCACTAGCACGTTCTTTATCTGCTGTTGTCATATTACTTTGATTTAACCATCCGTCATCTAGAAAATCCTTCGTATTTAGATCAACATGAATAAATGATTCGTGAAACAATGTAATAATTCTATTAAAAGTGTAATTATTTGTTTGCCAACCCTTCCCAGTATAAAGTGTGACTAAGATATTAACTTGAGAAATTTTTTGAACATGTTCCCCATTAATTTTATTCACAACCGTTTCATAAGACTTTTTTGTGTCACCACCACCAGATTTCCCAACATTTATTGGATTACCATTTTTATCCTTTTCCCATTTTTCTGCATTGACAGTTCTGTAGGTTAAATTGATTCCCTTTAAATGATATTTACCATCTTCTTTAAATGTATATCCAGCAATTGTTTGACCTGCTTTTGCATATTTAGCAAGAAAATCTCTTCCTTCTTTTGATTTTACCATTTCTTCCATTGCTTTCATAGAGGATTTGTCTTTTTGAAAACTTTCCTCAAGTCCCACAGAATCACCTTCCTGGTCATTAAACCAAATTGGATTATTATCCATAGAACAGTAAGGACTTTGCCATGGAAATTTATCTACCATTGGATCCAAACTCATCCATCTCCCCAAACGTGGGTCTAGTTGTCTAAACGTTGTGGTGTAGCTGTTTCCGTCACCCTTTACTTCCTTATCCATCTCAGAACCCTGATAAAAATAGCGGTCATGGGTTTTGAAATAATTGGAATTGGTGTGGTACATTTGTTTTAACTTTTAAAATCTTATTATAAATGAATGCTTTTGTTTATGAATTAAAACTGATAGTACTCATTGAAAATGATACGATTATCAGTTGAAACGAGTACTATCAACACTACTGAAACATTACCGAAGTTGCTGACCTGTTTCGGATTTTAATTTTATTCTTTATCAAAAACCTTCAATGTAAAGCTATTCTGTTCAATTTTGGATAATGCTACATAAGTATTGAAATTTCGTTTTGTTATTTCAATAATAGAATCAACAAAAACATTAGAGGTATCGCTAAAATTGTAATAATCAAAAATTATATAACCTCTTCTGATATGCAAACCAGCTTTGTATAATTGTATAAATTCTGAATATTCATCTACGTAATCATTCATTGTTAACTCTTTACAAGTTCCTGATAATGAAAATCTAAACATATTATCTCCTTTGTAATATCGAATCTGATAAGCGTTACAATCTTTTGAGATTTCTTTTTCAGTTAGAAGATAATTTTCTGGCTTCCCTATTTCACTGTCACTAATTGATAAACAACTAGATAAAATCAACAAAATAATAATGATACTATATTTCATAAATTTACTATTTATCATAACCCATTACCCAAATATATACCGTAAATGTAGTAGCAAGTAGGACGTGATCTTTTAAATAAGGTCCAACTTCATGTCCCGAATAAAAAGCCAAATCCCATCCGTAATCTTCATATATCAAATCCGCATGACCTGTAGCACCATAAGCTCCTGGTTTATCTGCAACGTATACAATAATTCCGTACATATCATCATATTTAGAATGAATGATTTCAACCATCTTGTCAATACCTTCACTTGTTTTTATAGTAAATGTCTCTGTTGGGTTTTGAATGTCCTTTAGATAATTAGCCATACTAGCAGCATCAAGTACAAAGTTTCCACTGTCTCCCTTTTTTCCAGTTCTAATCCTAATATCGGCAGGTGTATCTTTACTTTTGGGTATAGGATAACCAGATTTATTTAATGCGTTTGATAATTTAATAGCACAAGTATTTGTTCCTTGATTAGCTAAATCATTTAGACATTTTTCTTGATTTAATATTCCCTCTCCGTCTTGATCAAAATTATCGTAAATATTATCCCAATCGTAAGTCGTTACATCTGGACCGTTTTTATACGATTGAGGTATTGAAGGCATTTCAGAACCGTAATTCCAAGAAATATTGTCCTGTGCTTCAATCCCTTCTACTTCCTTACCTTCAATTGGATTTTCTCCTTCTAATCCTGTGGGATCAGCATACATTATTGGATTATTATTAAATCCTGCGTATGCTGATTGATGAGGATATTTCCCCATCAACGGATCTAAACTTAACCATCTACCGATACGAGGCTCGTACTGACGGAACTCTGAAGTGTAAGAGTTACCCTGACCATTGACTTCCGAATCGCATTCCATACCGTTAAACTCATAACGGTATGGGTTTGCACCGCTCAACGAAAGGTTTCTGTTTTGTAACAAAACTCCAAACGGTGAGTAGTCTTGTGCTTGGCGGATGTCCGCCAAGAAGTAGTCTACTACTCCTCCACCGTTATTGTGCGGTATTGCTTTATCACTGATAACTGAAAGTACGTTCCCCAAGTGGTTGGATAACTCATACCCTTTCTTCCCTATTCTGTGTGGAACGGTTGTTTGTGTGTACGCGCTGTTTTGGCTTCCTAATAAGCCAATGTTTACATTTTGCACACCCAAACGAGCGCTTCCGTAAATGAATTTCTCTGTTTGTGCAAAAGTCAATGAGGTTTGTCCGTTGTCGATGCTGCGCTCGTAGGTTGCCATGGTGTTGCCTTGTGCATCCAATACGTAGTAAGTAGATTTCACCAATTGACCAAGACCGTTATTGTATGCTTGATCTTTGTCGTAACTGTGTTTTGCAATTCTATGACCCATAGCGTCATAATCAAAACTTAATGAATATTCACCTTGCTTGTTATCTGATTGCTTGATTGATTTCACTTTGCCATCAACACGCCAGTTGATTTCGTCAATACCCTCTTGCAAATCTTGTATCAATCTACCCTCTTCATCGTATGCGTAATTGCTCGTTGCCATTCCCGGGTTAATGTCTGAGGCATCGTAATCCACGTTGTCGCTAACGTACAACAAGCGGTTGCGTACTGTTTTGTTGGCTGCGTTTTTCGGGTAGAAATACGCCAGTTCGTCAATTACTTGGTTGTTATCGTCGTTACGCGTTTGCGTAAGGATATTGCCATTCGCATCATACGTAAAACTATTTTGGTATTTGGCTGTTGCCCCACCAGACCACGCGTTACCGTTCAGTTGGTCAAAGCTCACTGCGTGTTTTAACCTGTTCAGCTGGTCATAGCGGTACGCAT
>CALJKJ010000028.1 GCA_937973685.1 uncultured Flavobacteriales bacterium
ACAACAAAAACATCTTTTTCTGTTTTTTCGACACGGAATTTCCATTTCACTTTGTCTTCAGGAAAATCAATGTTTTGAGCAAAAACAGTTGATTGAAACAGCACAAACAATGTGCTAACTATAAAAAAGAAACGTGTTTTCATCTTGTTTACGGGGTTTTAATGCTAATAGAAAAAGGAACTTCAACAGGTGGCAAGCACATTTCATCGTTGCAAACCATGTATGTGATTGTTCCAGTGATTGTTCCGGAAAATTTTCCCTTTATTGTACGTTCAAAAACAACTTCGTTTTCGAAATAATTCAAATTTGCTTCGAAATTCGGATCAAAAGCAATCAATGATGTTGGTTCTTTGACATCACTTAGCCAAAACAATCCGTTTTGCTCCTCAAAAACAAAAGTTGTAGGAACAGGTCCTTCGTTTGTCGATAAATGTTGACTGTACAAATGCCATCCTTTTTGAATGCTCGCTTTCAATTGCACCGAATTTGTTTGCTTGTTGTATGCAGTTGTCCATTCAACTTTTTCTTGCGCTAGCAAAGCAAACGTAAAAAACAGCGAACCGACTAGAAAAAGCAAATTTTTCATGCAAAAATGATTTGTAAGCCAAATTTACTAAATCAAATGCTGTTCTGAACGTAGTTAACAGAATTTTATGAAAACTTATTCAACAACAAAAGTTAGCAGAAGTCAATCTGTAAACAACTCCCAAATTAATTGATTCGACTTTACATTTCTATCGATACAATATGATTGATTGGAATCCACATGCCACCTTTCAAACAAATGTACTTTTGACCTGTAGCCCAAATAGTTGTGTCCACTCGCTTTAATCCTTCATCATCTTGAAAAATAATAGCAATTTTGGTGTGATAACCGTTTCCAAGTCGTGTTGCTTCTTCTAGTTTACGGTGGATGTCTGGTTCTTGCGTGAAATTCAAAGGTGATTTAAATGATAGGTCTTTGATTTGCTCTTTATTGATAATAATCGGCTCCATCGTAGCAAGTTTTAATTAGTAGTGGAATAAAAATACTAAAAAATAAAAAACGCCAACAAAAAATCTGAAAATTATTGTACCGAAATTTTAAGTAACTGCTTGCTCATTTTATCTGCAACACTCGTGCGGTTCACTTTTATTCCTGGAATCCAAATTACTTGCTCATCATCCACAACTATTTGAAATTGAGCGCGTTCTTGCGCACTATAGCCAGCATCTTTCAAGACTTTAGTTGCCAATTGCGTTCCTTTCATACCGATGGGCGCAATCCGATCTGTTTCACTTACTTTTCGCAGCACCAACTTACCTACTACTTTCGCTTCATCGAGGTAAACGGTCGCTTTGTCAAAGTGTTCGGGTAAGGAATCAACTTTTGAAATAACCAAGGTCTTGGTCAATATTTCCTCCTCGTTTTTTGTCCATGCAACACCTGTTTTTGTTTTGTAAACTGTTGTATCACCAACTAAAAACAAAGCACTTTTTTGCAGGTTAACGAGTTCGTTCAATCGTGCTACTGTCCAACTTGGCCATTTTAACGCATTGCAAAAAACGTGTTTTTCATCGTCAGAAAAGGCATTCCATTGTAAAAACGACACTTGTTTTTGGTCAAGAAGCGCTTGATTATTTTCCAGAAAATCAGCTTGCAAAGCTTGGTAATTTTCTCTGAAAACACGTTGTAATAACAATACACTATCGTTGATAGCCGGATTTTCTTTCTCCATCAACGGAATGAACACGTTGCGCCATTTATTGCGGTTGTACTTCAACGATTGATTGGATGCATCTTCCCGCCAGCTCAATCCTTCTGACAGCGCATAATTGTGTAATTGCAGTTTTGTCAACGCTAAAAATGGACGAACAAAACCAGCTTGATCGACATGCATCCCTCCTAACCCTTTCATTCCAGCATTGCGCGCGAATTGAAGAAAAAAAGTTTCCACTTGGTCATCGGCATGGTGCGCCAACAAGACTTTGTGTTTGGGCGATTGGTTGATCCAATCCAGGAAAAACGTGCGGCGAAAGTCACGGGCTGCTTGTTGTAAATTGATACCAGCACCAACTGTCGTGTTTTTTGGACAGCGAATTACGTTCAAGTCTAACTGGTATTTTTCAGCTAGTTGACGGACAAATACTTCGTCAGCTTCACTTTCGTCTCCCCGTAATTGATAATTGATGTGTAACAAATTTGGTTGTAAACCGATCGCAACACAGGCATGCACTAAAACAGTTGAATCGAGTCCACCACTTACTCCAACAAGTAACTGATTAGTTGATAAATCAACCTTATGTAGCGCTGTCGTTACCATTCACACGATCCAAAAAGTGATAAAATTTTCCCGACTTTTGTTTTGCATTCCAAGTATTCTGATTCTGGATCTGAATTGATGGTAATTGCTCCGCCTACTCCAACAGACAAACGCTTTTCCGTCACATCGTAAAACAAGGAACGGATGACAACATTCAAATCAAAATCACCAGAAGGATAAATCACACCGATGGAACCTGAATACAATTCACGGGCAAAATCTTCGTGTTCTTCGGAGAGGTTCATTGCTGAAATTTTGGGAGCACCAGTCATCGATCCCATTGGGAAAAGAGCGGCAATAATAGCAGCAAACGATGTGTTTGGTTCAACATCACAAGCAACAGTAGAAATCAACTGATGGACAGTTGGGAAACTGTAAACACCGAACAATTCGGTTACTTCAACGGAACCTTTAGTAGCAATTTTTGATAAATCGTTGCGCACTAAATCAACAATCATGACGTTTTCAGAACGTTCTTTTTGACTAGCTTGCAAAGCAACTTTCAATGCTTCATCAGCTACTGGATCGGTATTTCTTGCAGCTGTTCCTTTGATTGGTTGTGAGATTAATCGGTTGCCAATTTTTTGGATAAAACGCTCGGGACTTGCACAAGCCAACATCCAATTTTCTGTTTCAATACAAGCCGAAAAAGGTGCTAAGGTATGTTCGTTTAATGTTGTATAGAGCGGTTGCATGGATTGCAAGGAACAATTTGCGACAAAAAACTCTTGGCAATAATTGATTTCATAAATGTTGCCAAATTGAATTTCATTTTTCAACGCGTTCAAATGTGCTAAATAATCAGCTTTTGGCGTTGTTGCTTTCCACGTTAATGGAGCAATTTCGTTGGTTTGATTAGTCAAAAAAGAAAGCGCACTTTTTTCATGATGCTGACTTTTTTCACCTGAAAGTTGAACAACACCATTTCCAGTACTGGAATATACGGCTTCCGCTGTCCAAATTCGAATCAAGGGAAAAGTTCGTTTTTTTGATTTTTTATTGACGGGCAATAGTTCGAAACCGGCATCGTAACTAAGTGCAATGAATAGGTGTTTTCCTTTGTTGTGAGCGATGAAATCATCCACTTTTTGCCAATCGACATTCACTTTTACTTCCAAACAATCGCCCTCGCCAATACCAATTAGCCAGTTTTGATTATTTCCATTCAAAGCAATTCGTGTTGTCATAGTACAAAAATACTTCAATTTATTCGCTAATTTCGTAGAAAATCGACAAAATGTTGTACCGACTTTTAAAGGCAATTGTATGGATTGGTATTCGCGTTTATTACCGTGAAATAACGGTTTCAAATCGAAACTATTTGGCGCAAACGGGACCTGTTATCATCATTGCGAATCATCCAAATACCTTGATGGATGCGTGGATATTGAGTTACATCAACCGTAGAAAAGTACATTTTGTAGCAAAAGCTACTTTTTTCAATTCACCTATTAAGCGGAAAATATTGCACGCGTTGGGCATGATACCATTGAACCGAAAAGCAGATAGCGCCGTAAGTGGCGTCAACAACAAAGACTCGTTTGCGTCTTGTTACAAAGTATTAGAAGCAGGAGGAATTTTGGTGATTTTCCCTGAGGGAACTAGTTTTTTAGAGCGCCAATTGCGTGAATTAAAAACGGGAACAGCGCGCATTGCTTTGGAAGTTGAGAAACGAAACCATGGACTTTTGAACGTACAAATCATTCCAGTCGGATTGAATTACATTGATGCAGATCGTTTTCGCGGGAAAGTGAATGTTCAAGTGGGGAAACCCATTCAAATCAATCCCACTCTTTTAGAACAATACAAAGCGCATCAGGGTATTGCAGCCAAGCAATTAACAGCTCAATTCCGTACTGAATTGAATCGTGTTTTTGTAACAATTGATGACAATAGAAAAGAACAATTAATTGATGGGTTGCGTGGCTTATTCGACACGAAGTACCAAAAAAACAAAGCTGGTGTGGACAATTCCATCCAACTGATTGATGCCATCAAACAGCGGTTGGAGGAGTTTTCGTTAACGGCACCTTGGAAGATTACGGACATTGAAAAGCAAGTAAGCGACTTGAACCAACAACTTGCTTCGACTGGTATTCGCGCAGATTTTCTGGACAGAACGTACCGGAAAAACGTTTATTCGCGTCAATATGTTCAAACAGTAATCCTTTTAGCAATCTCCTTTCCACTCTTTCTATTTGGCTGGCTACACAATAGTTTACCGTACAAATCAATTGGCAAGTTGGTTCCAAAAATGACAGCTGAAATTGAGTATCATGCGCCTTTGACTGTATTGTTGGGTTTGGTGCTCTATCCAATCAATTACTTAGTTATTATTTATTGTTTATCGTGGTTTTATCCTTTCACATTATGGGAAGCGTTGCTATACTTTGTGAGTTTACCAATAGGCGGATTTTTTGCGCATGGGTATTTGAGCACGTATCACCACATGCGATCGAAGCGAAAATTCAGTCAGTTTGTTCAGGAGCGTAAGCGGTTATTTGATCAAATCAAGGAAGCGCGTTCAGCATTGAAAGCCTTGATTTTTAATGACTAAGATGTAGCACAAGGAAAAAATCAAGAAAAAATCTTTTTTTTTTCACAAAAAGCTTTGTAAGAACGCATCATTTGTTAATTTTGCGCCCAGTTCTTTGGACAATGGTGGGATGGGTGAGAGGCTTAAACCAACAGTTTGCTAAACTGTCGTACGGGTAACTGTACCGCGAGTTCGAATCTCGCTCCCACCGCAGAATTTTGATGACTGCAACAGAAACGAATCAAGGATCGGCATAAAAAACTTGCTCAAAAGCTTGTAAAAGTCGAAAAAGTGAGTATCTTTGCACCCTCAAAACGAGCATTTTTCTTGAATCGTCAAGAAAGCAAATTGAAATAAAACCAACTCGGGGCGTAGCGTAGTCCGGTCATCGCGCCTGGTTTGGGACCAGGAGGTCGCAGGTTCGAATCCTGCC